>CAYRVP010000203.1:0-6654 GCA_964427845.1 uncultured Caldilineaceae bacterium | reverse complement strand
ATTCCCTTCTACATCCTCTTCATCCGCACCTTTTTAAGCACCAAGGACTCGACCGAATTGCACTTGTGGATCCCCAAGGGCGCCGACCTGAGCATGGACACCGAGATCGGCAATTTGGCGGTCAACTACAACATCGACTTGCGCAAATTCAAATCGGATCTCGGCATCACGGGTTACCTGACACCGCGCACGACGCTGGCCGAGATTTCGCAGGAGCACGACGTGCCAATCGAGAATATCGAGAAGTACTTCGCCAACTTCGGCACCTTCAACGGCTGGATCACACTGCTGGGGCGCAATGACTACTGGCTGGCGTTGTGGCGCACGACGGTCACCACCATGGTGAGCATCATGTTGCTCTGCTTTCTTTCCATGCTCACGGGCTATGCACTGGCGGGCCTCAAGCGGCGCGACCAGATGGTTGTCTACAACATCTACCTGCTGCAAATGGTCATTCCCTCGGTGATGATCATTATTCCCCAGTTCCTGCTCGTGCAGATCGTGATGGCGTTGATTCCCGGCACAGCGCAGCCGGGCGCGGTGCGCTACACAGCGCAACTGGTGGCGCTGGTGCTGATCTTCATCAAGGGCGGTGCGCTCTCCACCATGATCTTCACGACCTCCATCAACCAGGTGCCGTCGGAGCTTGAAGAGTCAGCCGAACTGGACGGGGCGTCGCGTATGCAGTACTTCTTCCGCATACTCTTCCCGCTGATGAGGGTGCCCATTGCCACAGTCTCGGTCATCATGCTTCCCGTCTTCTGGAATGCCTTTTTCGAGCCGTATGTCTACCTCGATGCTGCCAATACGACGGTGCTGCCGCTGATCGCAACCTATGGCGGCACCTTCACCACCAATTTTCAGATCATCTACACGGGCGTTTTCGTTTCGGTGCTGCCGCTGCTGATTGTCTACTTGCTCCTGCGCAAGCTCTTCATCCGCAGCGTCATGTCCGGCGCAATCAAGGGATAGGCGGTATTTTCATGAAATCCATATTTACACGGGACGCTGTCGAAGCGGCGTTGACGGCACAGGGGCTCCGTTACGGCGTGCTTGAACTGCAGGATGGCGCATCCGCGCTGTTGCTCGAGCGGGGCGGGCGTCTGCTTGGCCCCTTCCTGCACGCCGCTGCATCCAGCCTCCTGTGGCTCAATCCGGTGCTGGGCGACCCGACTCAATTTGCGGCGTTTCTGCGCGCCAACGAGTGGAATACGGGCGGCGAGCGCGTCTGGTTCTCACCGGAGACGCAGTGGCTTGTGCGCGATCGAAGCGATTTCTGGGGAAGCGTTCACTTTCCTCCCTACTTCGACCCCGGCGCGTATGTTCTGGATCGCAGCGACGAAGGTCTGTGGCGGCTGCGCGAGCACGCGCGCCTCACTGCCTACAACTTTGCCACGGGGGAAAAGGATCTCTCGTTCGAGCGCACCTTCCGGCCTGTCGACGACCCGCTGCGCTACGCCGGCGCGCCCGCCGATTTGCTGGATGGTGTGCAGTACGCCGGCTATGCGCAGAGCGTGACCATCAGCGAGGCGCAACGCGACGCCATCACGGCGCAGAGCTGGGTGCTTCTGCAACTCTATGCAGGCGGCGAGATCATCGTCCCCTGCTCGCCGCTACTCACCATCACCGACTACAACGAGCCCGTTGCTGACGACGTGCGCGCGCTGCATGACCATTGGGCCTCCTTCCGCATTACGGGCAATCGCCGCTACAAAGTGGGGCTGCGCGCCGCACACACCTTTGGCCGCCTTGGCTACTACCGCCCCGAAGGCGGCGGTCGCGCCACGCTGATTGTGCGCAACTACTTCAATGACCCATCCACGATTTACAGCGAGGAACCGGCGCACCTGCCCGGCGCACGCGGCGATTCAATCCACATCTACAACGACGCGGGCATGTTCGGCGGCTTCGGCGAACTCGAGGTGCAAGGCCGCACCATTGGCGGTGAGACGCCATTTTCTTCCATGCGCGACGAAATGTTCCTCTGGATCTACGATGGCCCCGTTGAGCGCGTCGCGCGCATCACGAGACATCTGCTTGGTGTTGACCCTCAAAATGCAAGGAGCCTGCCTATGTAGAGAGCAGTGCTGGATAACCGGCTGTTACGCCATTCCTGCGCGTACGATTGATTCGCTGACCAACCTGCAAGGATGCTGGTTCCCGCAACGGAGGGAAATCATGAATCGAGTGACATTGCGAAGGATTCTGTCGTTGATGGTGGTTTTTTCCATGCTGCTGATGACAATTGCGGCATGTGGTGGCGCGCCCGCCGCACCGGCGGCGCCTGCCGGTGAGGACGCCGCACCCGCCGAGGCCGCGGCCGGCGCAGATGCCGCGGCCATGGAGGGCACCTCCGCCGAGCGCGCCCTGGCTGCCGCCACGGAGCTCTGTTCCGGCGTCAACATCAATGCCGTCTGGGAGTCGGGTCTGCAGCCACAGGATCCGCTGACGACCAAGGGCGCGTTTGAGGAAGCCACAGGCGCCACCGTTACCGTGGTAGAACTTCCCTACGTCGACCTTTACACGAAGCAACTGGCCGACGCACAGACCGGCGGCGGCGCATACGACGTCATCACCCTCGTGCCTTCCTGGCTGATTGACTTTGTCAACGCCGGCGTGGTCGAGCCGCTGAATCCCTTCATCGACAAGTACATGGCGCCCGGCGATATGGATGACTACCTGGGCCCTTATGGCGCCGAAGGCTACGCGCGCATGGGCGACACCTGGTACGGTTTGCCCGACGACGGCGACGTCTTCATCATGTATTACCGCACCGACCTCTTTGAGGACCAGGCCCACAAGGATGCCTTCCAGGCCAAGTTCGGCCGCGAGCTTACCGTGCCTGCCACGCAGGCCGAGTTTGAGGAAGTGGGCAGCTTCTTCACCGAGCAAATGGGGCCGGATGTCTATGGCGGCGCCTATCAACACATGGCCGGCCAGGCCTTTGACTGGTTCATCGGTCCCTTCGCCGGGGCCGGCGGCTCATGGTTTGACCCCGACACCATGGACGCAACCGTTAACAGCGACGCCGGCGTGCAGGTGCTTACCAATATGGTCAAGGCCACGGCCTGGATGCCGCCCGGCGTGCAGACCTGGGGCTTCACCGAGGTGCTGAGCGCATGGCTGGACGGCAAGGCCGCCATGATCATCACGTGGCCGCCGATTGGCCGCTGGTCAAACGGGATTGGCAAGGGCACGGAGCAACTGAGCTGGGTGCCCGAGACCAAGGTTGCCGGCAAAGTGGGCTATGCGCCCGAGCCGGGTGGCCGCTCGGCGCTGGCCGGTGGCTTTGCGCTCGGTGTCTCGCCCAACAGCGCCAACAAGGAATGCGCTTACCTCTTCGCGCAGTGGATGAACAGCCCGAGCATCAGCCTCGACCGTGTGATGCTGCCCTTCGCCCTGCGCGATCCCTTCCGCAGCACCCATTTCTCGTCCGAAGCGTACAACGGCATGTGGGACACAGCCCCGGCCTACCTGAAGTCGCTTGAGACGGCAGCGCTGGCCGGGATCAACGAACTGGGCATCCCCGGCTCGCGCGAGTACATGGATGCGCTCGACCAGGCTGTAACCGCCGCCTATGCGGGCACCGACCCCAAGCAGGCACTGGACGCAGCCGCTGTCAAGTTCAACGAGATTACTGACCGCCTGGGCCGCGACGCCCAGAAGGAAGCCTATGCCCAGTGGCTGCTTAGCCCCTGGTCGCAGACCGGCCCCAAGTAAGCCCTGTACAGTGAATCCGGGGAGGGGATTATAACCCTCCCCAATACAACGTTCATTGCGGCGGTTTCGGCTGCCGCAATGAACCCCTCCTGTTCCCTGTTCCCTGTTCCCTGTTCCCTGTTCCTTGTTCCCTGTTCCCGATGACCTGTAGCCCCCTGCGCGGAGATGGTATGAGCACACAAGGCATTCAGCAACCAACGCCCCTGACCACAGCCGTGCCCACCCGTCGCGCCGTCAACAACCGGCGTATCGGCTGGGTTTTCGTGCTGCCCAGCCTGGTGGTTGTGGCGGCCATCACCATCTTCCCCACGCTCTACTCCTTCTGGATCAGCCTGCACAAGTGGGAGCCAACGATCAAAGGCCACCCCTTCATTGGCTTCGACAACTACAGCGCGCTCTTCCGCGATCCGCGTTTTCTGCATTCGCTGGGAGTCACCGCGCTGCTTGTAGGGCTGGGCGTCTTCCTTGAGTTGGCCTTTGGTTTCCTCTTTGCCCATTACGTTGCCTCCGACCGGGCGGCCAGCCACCGCGTCATCGTCACGCTCATGTTGTTGCCCGTCATGGTCATGCCCGTGGTGGTGGGTTACACCTGGCGGCTGCTGTGGGATGCACAGTACGGCCCCATCAACCAGGCCATTGGCTGGGTGCTGGGAAGGCCATTCCACTTTGTGTGGCTGGGGCAAACGAGCACGGCGCTCGTGGCCATTCTCGTCACCGAGATCTGGCAGTGGACGCCCTTCATGTTTCTGGTCAGCTATGCCGGGCTCATGTCGCTGGACCAGGAGGTGCTCGAGGCGGCAGCCATTGATGGCGCGAACGCATGGCAAAAGTTGTGGCGCATCGTCGTCCCGCTCATGATGCCGGTCGTTATCGTTGCCGTGCTCATCCGCGCGCTGGATGCGATCAAGGCGTTCGATGTCATTTACACGCTCACCGCCGGCGCGCCGGGCACCTCCACCGAAACGATCTCCTTTTACATCTACAAGGCAGGCTACACCTTCTTCCGCCTGAGTTTCGGCGCGGCGGCGGCTATCGTCATGTTGCTCATCCTGAGCCTCTTCCTTACAGCCTTGCTGCGTCGCTTGCGCCAGCAACTGGCCTGAACAGGCGACCTGCAACGCGAAGGCGCGGAGCCGCAAAGATTCGACGAACACTACAGATATTCGCCCGCCCACGGAGATAGACATGCACGCTCAGACTCTCATCAGCCGCACATTCCGTGTGATTGTCTACACGCTGGTGCTGGCGTTCTTCATGTTCCCCATCTTCTGGATCCTCATGACGAGCGTCAAATCGGCTTCGGAGGTGATGCACAGCCCGCCTATCTGGTTCCCCGCCAGCTTGAATTTTGGCGCGTTCAGCCACAGCATTGACGTGGGCGGATTGGGCGCGATGAAGAATAGTTTCATCATCTCCATCTCCACCACCGTGCTGTCGCTGCTCATCGGCTCGCTGGCGGCCTACGCCATGGCACGCTATCACGCCGGCGGCGACAATTTGCCCTTCTTCTTCCTCTCGCAGCGCTTCATGCCGCCCGTGGTCGTCATCTTCCCCTTTCTCATCATGTTCAAGGCGCTGCGCTGGATTGACACCTACCAGGCGCTGGTGCTCACCTACCTCACCTTCAACCTGCCCTACACGATCTGGATGATGCGCAGCTTCTTCAAGGAGGTGCCGCGCGAAATCGAAGAATCGGCGCTGGTGGATGGCGCAAGCCCGTGGGTGGTCTTCTGGCGCGTGGCGCTGCCGCTCGTCACGCCGGGGCTGATTGCCACGGGTGTCTTCGTCTTCATCTTCTCGTGGAGCGAGTTCTTTTTCGGAATTACGCTCACCAATACGCGCGCCACGCCGCTGGCTGTCTTCATGGCCACCCTCTTCGGCAAACAGATGATTATGTGGAGCGAAGTGGGCGCGCTCTCGGCCATGGCGATCGTGCCCATGTTCATCCTCAGCCTGCTCGTGCAGCGCTACCTTGTGCGCGGGCTCACGCTTGGCGCCGTGAAATAGCCGCTTCGTATTCCGGAAAGTGACGCCCTCCATGCAAGCCGGATTGGTGATGTGCGGGCCCGATGTGGCCTATGGGCCGCTGGCGCTTCTCAGCGGCAGCTTTGAGGAAAAAGTACGCAAGGCCCACAACCTGGGTTATGATGGCATCGAGTTGATGGTGCGCGACCCCGCCGGTCTCGACTGGCCCCGCGTCAAGCGCGTGCTTGATGACGCAGAGCTTGAGGTTCCCCAGGTCGTCACCGGCGAACTCTATGGCGCCGATGGTCTCGCACTCGTTACGCCCGACGACGACCTCTACGCACGCGCGCTTGCGCGCACGCAGGCCGTCATCGACCTCGCAGCCTTCCTGGACCACGCGCTGGTCAACGTGGGACGCCTGCGCGGGCGGCTCGACTGGTTCCCCGCAACTGTGCCGCCGGAGGCGCGCTGGGGGGTGGCCGTGGATCGATTCCGCACAGTGGCGCGCTACGCCGCCGCGCGGGGCGTGCGCATCTCCATGGAGCCAATCAACCGCTATGAAGTGGACTTCATCGCCAGCACGCAGGACGGTCTGCGTCTGGTCCGTGATGTCGGCGAGCCCAATGTGGGACTCATGCTCGACCTCTACCACATGAACATCGAGGATGCTTCGATTGAAGCGAGTCTGCGCGAGGCGGGGCCACTCTGCTGGCATGTGCACATTGCCGACTCAAACCGCCTCTACCCCGGTGCGGGCCACATCGCCTTTGCGCCCATTTTCGATACGTTGCGCACCATGGGTTACACCGGCTACGTCTCCGCCGAGCTCTTCCCAAAGCCCGACGCCGACACCGCCGCCGAGAAGACAATCGCGTTCCTGAGGAAGTATATTTAGTCACTCATGTTACGCAGGGGCGCATGTTTGTGTAGCCGGGGGCTTCCCAGCCCCCGGAGTGCAGGAGCGATGCA
>CAYRVP010000202.1:0-6782 GCA_964427845.1 uncultured Caldilineaceae bacterium | reverse complement strand
GGCCGGCGGTCATACTCCTGGCGGGGGGCGCGCAGGGCCTCGAGTTCAGCGCCGGTGGTGTAGGGGCGATAGGGGTGGCCCGCAGCAATCAACTTGTCCACATATTCGCTGTAGATGGCCTTGCGTTCGGACTGCACATAAGGGCCATAGGGGCCGCCCACATCGGGGCCTTCGTCCCAGTCGAGGCCGAGCCAGCGCAGGCTGCGCATGAGGTTGGCCAGGCTGTCGGGATTGAAGCGCTTCTGGTCGGTATCCTCAATGCGCAGGATGAATGCGCCGCCGGTGTGGCGGGCGTAGAGCCAGTTGAAGAGCGCCGAGCGCAGGCCGCCCAGGTGGAGAAAGCCGGTGGGGCTGGGCGCAAAGCGCACACGTGCGGGGATTGTGTTGGGCATAGTTCCTTCCAAGGACCTGTACGCAGAAAATGCGGGAACAACGGAAATTGCATAAAGGATCATCTCCTACCTTTTCCGCTGTTTCCGCCCTTTCCGCGTACTCGTTGTTTAGCTGTCAAGGACTCCGCTGAGCAATTCCTGGACGACGGCAGCGTTGGCGGCGCCATTGGTTTCGCGCATGACCTGGCCGGTGAAGAAGCCGAGCAGGCCTGTTTTGCCGGCGCGATACTGCGCCGCCTTGTCGGCGTGGGCGGCAATGACGCGCTCGATAATGGGCAGCAACGCGCTGCTGTCGGCCACCTGACGCAAGCCGCGCGCCTCCACAATCTGGGTCGGGTCACCGCCGGAGGTCACAAGATCGCTGAAGACCATACGCGCGCCTGCTGTAGAGATGACGTTGTCATCCACAAGGCGCACCAGCGCGGCCAGCGCCGCAGGCGTGAGGGCGGCATCGGCCAGGGCCCTGCCGTTGAGTTCGCCGGGCAGTTCGTGGTTAATCCAGGTGGCCAGCGCCCTGGGGTTGGCAGGGTCGGCAGCCAGCGCATCCTCGAAAAAGTCAGCCGACGCAAGCTCGCGTGTGATGAGTTCTGCCTCGTCCTCGGGCAGGCCCCACTCTGCGGCATAACGTTCGCGGCGCGCCTGAAGCGCGGGCGAGCGTTCAGGGATGCGCGGCTTGCCCGCGGCGGGTTCGTCGGCGCCGGCCTCGCGGCGCGGCTCGTTGCGGCCGGCATCGTTTGTCGCGTGGCCGGCTGCACGGGCCCATGAATCGCGCAGCCCCACGATGCGGTTGAAGATCAGCGCATTGGGTGTACTCTCCACAGGGTCCTGCCAGAAGTAGCCTGTGCGCTCGAACTGGTAGCGTGTGTCGGCGGGGTCGCCCACAACACTCGGCTCCACCCACGCGCCGCTGACCACTTCCAGGGCGTTGGGGTTGAGCGCGTCCTTGAAGGCAATGCCCTCGGCGTCTGGGTCGGCCACGCGCAGCAGACGGTCGTAGAGACGCACGGTGGCGCGCACTGCGTGCGGGGCGCTAACCCACTGGATCGCGGTCTGCGTCTTCTTGTGTGCGCCCAGCGCACCGCTGCGTGTGGCGGGGTCGTAGTTGCAGTGGATCGCGGTGATCTTGCCGGCGTCATCCTTCACCACGCCCGTGCAGGTGACGATGTAGGCGTGGCGCAGCCGCACCTCGCGGCCCGGCGCGAGCCTGTAGAAGCCCTTGGGGGGCTCCTCCATGAAGTCTGCGTGCTCGATGAAGAGTTCGCGGCTGAATGGAACCTTGCGCGTCCCTTCGCGGGGCACGTCGTGGGGATAATAGGGCGCGTCCAGCCACTCCGTCTCGCCCGCAGGGTAGTTGTCGATGATCAGCTTCACAGGGTTGAGCACGGCCATGACGCGCGGCGCAATGGGGTTGAGGTCGTCGCGGATGCATGAGTCGAACAGATTCATCTCCACGCGCGAGTTGGCCTTGGCCACGCCAATGCGTTCGGCAAAGCTGCGAATGGCCGAGGGCGTCACGCCGCGGCGACGCAGCCCGGCAATGGTGGGCAGGCGCGGGTCGTCCCACCCCGCTACGAATCCTTCCTCAACAAGCTGAAGCAACTTGCGTTTGCTCATCACCGTGTAGTCGAGATTCAGGCGGGCGAATTCGTACTGGTGGGGGCGCGGCTCGTCTACAAGGCTGTCGAGCAGCCAGTCGTAGATTTCGCGGTTGTTCTCGAACTCCAGCGTGCATATGGAGTGGGTGACGTGCTCAATCTGATCCGAGAGTGGGTGTGCGTAGTCATAAAATGGATAGATGCACCAGTCGTCGCCCGTCCGGTAGTGGGTGGCGTGGCGGATGCGGTAGAGCAGCGGGTCGCGCATCTTCATGTTGGGGCTGGCCATGTCGATCTTGGCGCGCAGCACCTTGCTGCCGTCGGGAAATTCGCCTGCGCGCATGCGTCGGAAGAGCTCGAGGTTCTCCTCCACGCTGCGGTTGCGGTACGGGCTCTCGCGCCCGGCCGTAGTCACCGTGCCACGGTATTCGCGAATTTCCTGATCGCTCAGGTCATCCACGTAGGCGCGACCCAGTGTGATGAGTCGCTCGGCGAAGTCGTACAGTTGCGCCGAGTAATCGGAGGCATAGTAAAGGTGTTCGCCCCAGTCGAAGCCTAGCCAGCGAATCGTCTCCTGGATCGTGGCGACGAATTCCATATCCTCGGTTTCGGGGTTGGTGTCATCCATGCGCAGGTGGCAGACGCCGCCGAACTCCTGTGCAATGCCGAAGTTGAGGCAAATGGACTTGGCATGGCCGATGTGCAAATAGCCGTTTGGTTCGGGGGGAAAGCGCGTGACGACGCGGCCGCCATAGCGCCCGTTGCGCTGGTCTTCGGCCACAATTGTGCGCAGGAAATCCTGGGTCTCATTGGGCTGGCTGCTGATTGGGTTCTCAACGGTGCTGCTCACGGTTGACTCCGGTCTTTGTCCAGACGCGCGCGGCGTGTCTGCTCCTCTATGGAACAAGCTTCTATTGTAGCCGAGAGCCGCACTTGCGCCGAAAAGCCGGCATGCGCAAGCAGGTTGAAGCCGGACACATCAGCGTCAAGCCGGCGACGTGACCTGCAGGCGTGGGACACGCGCGCGCAAAGGGCAATGCATCCCCTTCACAAGCGGGCCGCCCTGGGCTATGATGGAAGTGTCACCCGGCATTGTCCCATTGTGATCCAACCTCGTCCCCATCCCGTACAAAGCTGCAAACATTTGAGACCCTTCATGACTGCGCCCGCGACCCCTGCAACCATCGAGCAAATCGTCACACGGATTGCTGCTGCCCACCAACGCCTCATCGACGCAATCGCCCCGTTCACGGACGAACAGTTGCAGGCGCCAGCGCTTGCCAACCAGTGGTCCATCAAGGACGCCCTTGCCCACCTTGCCTTCTGGGACCAGCGCCTGCTTCATGCCATCGAGCCGGAAGGGGGCAAAGATGTGTTCCGGCTGGCCCCGCCCGTGATTGCCGACATTCCTTTCGATGCGCAATGGCTCTCCACCGTGAATACGCGCATCTATGACCTGAATCGCAACCGCACCCTGCACGAAGTCCAGGCCGAGTTTGCGGATACGCGCCGTCGCTTGCTCACGGCTGTTTCATCCTTGACCCTGCACGACGTATTTGATCCCAACGGCCTTTCCGCCGCGCTCGGCGAGCCCTTTGCGCCCATGCTGCTTGGCGCGTATGAGCACTATGACGAACACGCCGAGGACTTTGCAGTGATCGCGGGCTGACCGCACGCTGACCGCGGCGCTCACCTCATCGTCCGCGCCCGCACCATGATGCGACGCAGGGATTCTGCGCTACCACCTATGTTCAACTCAATACTCTCATTCGACGCAGCACTCTTCTATCGTTTTGGCGTCGCCCTGGGCATCGGCATGCTCGTGGGCTTCGAGCGCGAGCGCCAACGCAGCAAGGGCGCCGAGATGTTCGCCGGCGTGCGCACCTTTGCGCTGCTCTCGCTGCTGGGCTGCACGGCCGCGCTCATTTCCAGCCACACGGCGTCCACATTGCCGCTGGTCGCCACGATTGCCGGCGTGGCGGCGCTGCTCTATGCGGCGTATCGTGGCCAACTGAAGAGCCCCGCCTCCGGCCCCGGCCTTACCACCGAGGTGACGGCGCTGCTGACGGTGCTGGTGGGTGCGCTCTGCTACTACCAGTACATCGAGCTGGCCGCTGCGCTGGGCGTTGCCATCCTGATCCTGCTCTCTTTCAAGCCCCAACTGCACGAACTGGCCGAGGCCATCACCTACGAGGACATCTACGCCACCATCAAGTTCGCCGTGGTGAGCCTGATTGTGCTGCCGATATTGCCCAACCGCACTTTCGGCCCGCCCCCCTTTGACGTGCTGAACCCCTACAACATCTGGTGGATGGTTGTGCTGATCTCGGCCATATCCTTCGCCGGCTATGTGCTCATGAAACTGCTGGACGCGGGGCGCGGGATTGGTCTCACGGGCCTCCTGGGCGGCATTGTCTCGAGTTCGGCGGTGACGCCCAGTTTCCCGGGGCGCAGCAAGTTGAGCGCGCCGATGGTGCCCGCGCTGGCGCTAGGAATCATCCTGGCATGGTCTGTCATGTTCGCGCGTGTGTTGGTGGAGGTGCTGGCGGTGAACCGGCCACTGTTGGGAACGCTGTGGCCGCCCATGGCGGCAGGGCTGGTGACGGGGTTGCTCTATTCGTACCTGCTCTATCGGCATGAGGGACGCATGCGCACTGATGACATAGCGTTTAGCAATCCCTTTGAGTTGATGCCCGCATTCAAGTTCGGACTCATCTACGCTGCCGTGCTGCTGATTGTGCGCGTTGCCGAAACCTACTTTGGAACCACGGGCATCTACGTCTCAAGCCTGCTTTCGGGCACGGTCGACCTGCACGCGATTACGCTCTCCATGGCGCAGTTGGGCCAGTCGAGCCAGACCAACGGCATCGCACTCGACACGGCAGCCAACGCCATCACGCTGGCGGCACTCTCCAACACCGTCGTCAAGGCAGGGATTGTGCTCTTCGTGGGTTCGAGTGCGCTGCGCAAGCCAATTCTACCGGCGGTGCTGTTCATCAGTGCCGCGGCCGGCGCGGCGGCGTGGTTCTTCTGATGCAAATGCTCCGCAAAGGCGCAAAGTCGCCGAGGAAAGGCAATGAACTGCACAGCGCAGCATGTACCAACACGCTTCACTTTGCAGTTCATTGCGTTTCCTCGGCGACTTTGCGCCTTTGCGGAGTATTTGGTCGTTACAGGTGTGCGCGGGCCTCGGGCGAGGCGGATTTGCGGATGAGGTAGAGGAAATACACTGTCAGCGCGACACCGGATGCCCCCAGCGCGAAAACAACCTCGAAGTCTGTAAGCAGCACCAGATAACCGCTGATAAATGCGCCCAGGATTGAGCCGATGCTGACAAACGAGGTGTAGGTGCCCACCGCGGCCCCCTCCGAGCCGCGCGGTGCGAGGTGCGCCACAGTGGTGTTGCCCGCTACGGCTATGCCCGCCCACCCCAGCCCGCTGATGGCGTTGAGCAGCAGCAACAGCACCAGGCTGCTTGTACCTGTTATTCCCATCCACCCGATCAACGCGAAACCGGCAAAGGTGATGATGCGTGCGCTGTTTGTCACCATCTGTACACGCATGGAGCCGTAGCGATTGATGAGTCGCCCCACCCAACGGTAGCTCAGCGCCGAGGCAATGCTGTTGACCATGCCCACGAGGAAGACCGTGGCTGTGCTGTTGCCAAGCACCTGCCGTTGCCAGACGGCGAAGGGTGTGTAGGCCATCACCGACATCGCAAACATGACAAACGTAGTAAGATAGTAGGCGATGAGCGGGTTGCGCAGCGCCTGGCCACTCTTGCGCCAGAGCGCACCAGGTAGATGCGGCAACGTATCGGTGAGAATGCGGCGCGTGCCGCCCGGCGGCAGGTTGCGCAGCGCAGCCATTGTTTGCCGCGCGCGCGCAAACAGGGGGATGCCCCCCTCCGGGATGAGTTCGGGGTTGTGTGGATGCACGCGGCGCGGCTTCGGGATGTTTGGCTGCGGCACCACGCGGTAGGCCCAGATCACGCTGAGCAGGCCGAGCGCACCACTGAGTATCCACAAGCCGCGCTGCGTGGGCACATTGCCAAAGATGCCGATACCGTAGGCAATGCACAGCAGCCCTACAAGTCGCCCCAGCACAATCCCCCAGCCGCTGATTGCGTTGAAGCGTCCAAAGGTCTCGTCCCACTCGTGGCGAGGCACGGTATCCATGATGAGCGTGCTGGAAACGGGCGTCCCGGCCACGCTCCATGCGCCCAGAATGACCGCCAGCACGATGTACTGCCACACGGATGTTGTGAAAGCTGTGAGGATGGTGGGGATGGCGAAGCCCAGATAGCCGACAATCAGATAGCTGCGGCGGGTGCCATAGCGGTCGCTGAGCCAGCCCCAGAGTGTGGCGGCAGGCACAGTGGCGGCACTGGTGAGTGCGCTGGCAATACCCACTGTGGCCACGTTGCCGCCCAACACCTCGGTGAGAAAGATGGGCGGCAGGTTGATGGTGGAGCCGACGCCCACCTTGTTGGGCAGCATGGAGTAGAACCACGCAGGCATGGGCGCGCCGTGGCCGCCGGGCAGCGAAGGAAAGGTGTCGTCTGGTTCTGCGGGCGGGATGCCGCCGGCCGGCGCGCCCGTCATGCCGCCGGGCTCATCGTGTGCGGATGAAGGCACGTCTGGGTGCGAGGTCATGCCCTCCATTGTAACTTGTTGCATCCGGTTCCAGGGAACGGCGTGCGTACGCTTTCAGGATGGTCTGCGGCCTGCCCGCAAACTTGTCCACCAGTCCACCAGTCAACCAGTCAACCAGTCCACCAGTCCACCAGTCCACC
>CAYRVP010000201.1:0-6782 GCA_964427845.1 uncultured Caldilineaceae bacterium | reverse complement strand
AGATTCCCGCGCTCTACAGCCACCAGGAGGAAGCGCTGCACCACGCCGGCGCGGGGCGCAATGTGGTGGTGGTCACGCCCACCGCCAGCGGCAAGACGCTTGCCTACACCTTGCCCGTCTTCGAGGCGCTGCAAAGCAACCTCGCGGCGCGTGCACTCTACCTCTTCCCCACCAAAGCGCTGGCGCAGGATCAGCTTGCCGGCCTGCGCAGTTGGGTGCAGGACATACCAACTGCGCTGCCGGAAGCGCAGGCTGTGGCGGTCTACGATGGCGACACGCCATCGAGCGAACGTGCACGCATTCGCAACCGCGCGCGCATCGTGCTCTCCAACCCCGACATGCTCCACGCCGGCATTCTGCCTGCGCATACGCAGTGGGCGGCGTTCTTCGAGGGGCTGCGTTTTGTGGTGGTGGACGAAATCCACACCTACCGGGGCGTCTTTGGCAGCCACGTGGCCAACGTGCTGCGTCGTCTGCAGCGCATTTGCGCCCACTATGGCAGCAAGCCGCAGTTCATTTGCACCAGCGCCACGATTGCCAACCCCCGCCAACTGGCCGAGACGCTGCTCGAGCAGGAGGTGCACTGCATTACCCGCAATGGCGCGCCGCGCGGCGAGAAGCAGGTCATCCTCTACAACCCGCCCATCTACGACCTGGAGCTTGGCCTGCGCCGCAGCGCCGTCCTCGAGACGCAGGCAATTGGCGCGCGCGCGGTGCGCAGCGACGTGCAGAGCATCATCTTTGGTCGCTCGCGGTTGACGACCGAACTGCTTCTCACATACTTGCGCGAGAGCCTGAACGACGCGGGGCTGGACGTGCAGCGCGTCGTGCGCGGCTATCGCGGCGGCTACATGCCCACTGAGCGGCGCGCCATCGAAGCGGGGCTGCGCAGCGGCGAGGTGCGCGCCGTGACCGCCACCAACGCGCTCGAACTGGGCATCGACATTGGCGATCTGCAGGCGGCGCTGCTTTGCGGCTACCCCGGCAGCATTGCCAGCCTGTGGCAGCAGATTGGTCGGGCCGGGCGCACGCGCGCCGCCTCGCTGGCTGTCCTCGTCGCCACCGGTTTGCCGCTCGATCAGTACATCATCCGCCACCCGGAATTTATCTTCGAGCGATCGCCCGAGCATGCGCTGGTCAACGCCGACAACCTTGTGCTGCTGGTGGAACACCTGCGCTGCGCCGTAGCCGAGCTGCCCTTTGCCCCCGGCGAGCGCTTTGGCAAGAGCGAAGCAGCCGCCGACATGCTCGCCATCATGGCCGCCGAGGGCGAGGTGCAGCAGGCGGGCGGGCGCACACTGTGGGCGGGGCTCGGCGCACCCGCGCGCAGCTTTGGCCTGCGCAGCAGCGGCAACCAGCCTGTCTCCATTCAAGTGGAGGCGGGCAGCGAGTCTCCCGAAGGCGGCGTGCGCATCATCGGCGAGGTGGATGCCGAGAGCGCACAGTCAATCGTCCACGCAGGCGCCATCTACATGCACGAAGGCGCCACCTATCGCGTCAGTACGCTTGACCTCGAGAACTCCATCGCCCACGTGCGCCCCGTCGCGGTGGACTACTATACGGTGGTCGACCGCGACGTGCAGCTTGAGGTGCTGCGCACGGCGGCCGAGCGCCCCGCCACGGGCGCTGCTGTGGGCCACGGTGAGGTACGTGTGCGCGCACAGGTGACAGGCTACCGGCGCATGAAACGCTTCACGCACGAGAATCTGGGCAATTTCCCGCTTGATTACCCGCCGCAACTGCTTGTGACGACGGGCTACTGGCTCACCGTAACACCCGAGACGCAGCGCACCCTCGCCGAGCAGGGCGCCTGGTTCGACTCGGTGAATGATTACGGCCCCAACTGGCAGAAGCAGCGCGAGGCCGTGTGCGCGCGCGATCGCTACCGCTGTGCGCAATGCAGCACGCCCGAGCCGGAGGGGCGGCAGCACGACGTCCATCACCTCAGCCCCTTCCGCAGCTTCGGCTATGTGCCGGGTGTGAACGAGCGTTACCTTGACGCTAACCGCCTGGAAAACCTGATCCTGGTATGCCGCACCTGCCACAAGCGGCTGGAGGCCGGTCTGCGCACACGCGGCGCGCTCGACGGGCTGGGCCACGCGCTGCTCGCGCTAGCGCCCCTCTATCTGATGTGCGACCGCGAGGATATCGATGCGCACATCGAACGCAGCGATGCGCCGCGCGATGGCATGGCGCCCGACGATCTGACCCCGGCGCGCATCACCATCTACGAGCGCACGCCTGCCGGGCTGGGCTTCAGCGAACGGCTCTACGAGTTGCACGACGAGCTGCTGGGCGCAACGCTTGACCTCATCACCGCCTGCCCGTGCACGGCGGGCTGTCCAAGCTGCGTGGGCCCCGTGCTCGAGGGCGATGCGCAACTTGAGACGAAGCAGATTACGCTTGCGCTGCTGGATCTGCTGGTGCAGGATGAAGGAGAATGACGGCTGGAAAGTGATGTCTCGTGGCTTGGCGGCCTTTGCGCCTTAGCTTCGTAGTTCTGCAGCGTTCAACAGAAACGAGAACGTGATGGAGATTTCCCCCAAGGAGCGGCTGCGGCGCGCACTGGCGCACGCGCCTGTAGACCGCATTCCCACGCAGGTCAACTACACCGAACGCATGGGCGCAGCCATGGCCGCGCACTTTGGCGTGGCTGCGTCTGATTTGCCCGGCTTTCTCGGCAATCACCTCGTGCGCGTGGACCTGAATCACACGGGTGTGCTCAGCGCCGACGGCAAGGAGCGCTTCGATTGGTGGGGCTGCGGCCATGACACCGCCGAGGAGGGTTACTTCATCCGCACCAGCCCGCTGGCTGACACGATGGATCTCGATGAGATAGCCTGGCCCGACCCCCACGCGCCCGGCCTCATGAAACGCGCCGCCGCCACCATCGACATGTACGGAGCGACGCACTTCATCGTCCCCAATCTGGGCTTTGCGCTCTTCGAGCGTGCGTGGGCGCTGCGCGGCCTCCAGTCCTTCCTCATGGACATGGTGCTCAACCCCGAATTTGTGGAGGCGCTCCTCGACCGCATTACCGAAATCCAGCTTGTGCTCATCGACCGCTACCTGGAACTGGGGGTGGATGGCGGCTACTTTGGCGATGACTACGGCGCGCAGAAGAGCATGCTCTTTTCGCCCACGATGTGGCGTTCGCTCATCAAGCCGCGGCTGGCGCGCATGTTTGCGCGCTTCCGCGCGCGCGGGCTGCCCGTCCTGCTCCACTCCGACGGCCAGGTGCAGGCGATTCTGCCTGACCTTGTGGAAATCGGCCTGACGGGACTCAATCCTGTGCAGCCCGAGGTGCTGCCCCACGCGTGGCTGCACGCCGAGTTTGGCGGCAAGCTGGCATTCTACGGCGGCATCTCCACGCAGACTGTGCTGCCGCAAGGCTCGCCCGCTGAGGTGGAGGCAGCCGTGGCGCAGGTGGCGGCCACCCTGGCGCCCAGTGGCACGGGGCTGCTCATCGCTCCCTCGCACCGCATGATGACCGATGTGCCCATGGCCAACGTGGAGGCCATGCTGGCCGGATTCGCGAGGTTGACAGCATGAGCCAGAGTGACCGCCGCGCGCAGATAGCACAGGCTTTTGCTGAGCGCTATGGCCGCGAACCCAGCGCCTGGGTGCGCGCCCCCGGCCGTGTGGACCTCATGGGCAGCCACACGGATTACAACCTGGGCTTCGTGATGACCATGACGGTGGACCGCGACATCTGGATGGCGCTGGCCCCACGCAACGACGGCCAGGTGCGCGTCGCCTCGCTCAACCTCGCGGGCGTGAGCACCTTTGCACTCGACGCCATCGCACGCGACACCGACCACCCGTGGACAAACTATGTGCGCGGCGTCGCAGTCGAGCTTGCGCAGGCGGGCCACCCGCTGCGCGGCTTCGACGTGCTGATCCACAGCACTGTGCCGCTGGGCTCAGGCCTCAGTTCATCGGCGGCGCTGGAAATGGCCACAGCCACCGCATTTCAGGTGATCGGCGGCTTTTCGGTCGACCCCGTTGAGATGGCGCGACTGGGGCAGCGCGCCGAAAACCGCTTTGTGGGCGTCAACTGCGGCATTCTGGACCAGTTCAGTTCGGTTATGGGGCGCGAGGGGGCGGCCGTGCTGCTCGACTGTCGCACGGTGGCGGGCGGCAGCGTGCCGATTGCGCCCGAGATCGCCGTGGTGATCTGTGACACCAGGGCGGAGCGCCACCTGATGGGCACCGAGTACAGCGAGCGGCGTGCACAGTGCGAAGAGGGGGTGGCGCACCTGCAGGCGTGGCTGCCGCAGATTGAGGCGCTGCGCGATGTGGAGATGGTCGAGTTTGCCGCGCACGAGGCCGAACTACCACCCGTGGTCGCACGCCGCTGCCGCTTCATCATTGAGGAGAACGCGCGTGTGCTGGCGCTGGCGCAGGCGCTGCCCGCCGGTGACCGTGCGCAACTGGCCGCGCTCTTTGCCGAATCTTGGGCAGGGGCGCGCGACAAGTACGAGATTCTTGCTCCGGCCATGGTGGCCATGCATGATGCCGCGTCGGGCAGCCCCGGCCTCATCGGCGTTCGGCAGGCGGGCGGCGGCTTCGGCGGCTGCCTGGTCGCACTTGTCGAGGAGACGCAGACCGAAGCGTTCGCGGCGTCCACAGCGGCGGCCTACCATGCGGCCACGGGCATCACCCCGGCCGTCTTCAGCGTGGCGGCGGCGGCGGGCGCAGGGCCGCTGGCGGAGGCGGCGTGAGGCCGGAGGTTGTCGACGCGTTGCTGGCGCTTAACCGCGCCTTCTATGCCACCGTGGCGGCCGATTTCGACGTCACGCGCCAGAGTGTGCCCGGGGGGATGCTGCAAGTGCTGGCGTCTGCGCCCGCTGTCAACCCGCTCCACGTGCTGGACGTGGGCTGCGGCAACGGGCGGCTGCTGCAGGCGTTGGCGCGCGCGATCCCGCCCGAACAGGCAATTGCATACTGGGGCGTCGAGGCTGACGCCGGGCTGCTGGCGATTGCGCAGGCGGCGTGCGCGGCCAGCATACGCTGCGCGGCGCGGGCGCTGCCGGGCGACATCCTGCTGGCCGACTTTGGGCTGGCCGACGGCGCGCTACCAGATCGCTTTGAGGTTGTGGCATGCTTTGCCGTGCTGCATCACATTCCCTCTGCGCCGCTGCGCGTGCAGGCACTGCGCAATCTGGCCGGCCGCCTTGCGCCCAATGGCAGGCTGCTGCTCAGCACCTGGCAGTTCTTGCAGAGCGAACGGCTGCGCAGCCGCATTGCACCGTGGAAGGCTATCGGCCTGCGCGACGCCGATGTGGAACGGGGCGACGCGCTGCTGCCGTGGGATCAAGGCGCACACGCGCTGCGCTACGCACACGCCATCACACTCGAAGAACTCACCGCCATTGCCACCGCGGCCGGGCTGACCATTGAATCCACTTTTTTCGCCGACGGCCACGAGGGCAACCTTAACCTCTACGCCGCCCTCGCCCGCAAGGAGCAAGCCCCACCGTGAGCACCGATTTGAACACCGCACAGGAGCCATCCCGCAGCGACGAACTGGTTGCCGCCTTTCGCGCCCACTTCAGCGACGATCCGATTCTGGTGAGCGTGGGGCCGGGCCGAGTCAATCTGATTGGCGAGCACACCGATTACAACGGCGGCTTTGTGCTGCCCATTGCGCTCAAGCGCGATGTGCGCATGGCCGTGCGCCCGCGCAAGGACCGCCGCGTGCGCCTGCTCTCCGTGGAATACAACAGTGCGTTCGACTTTGATTTGGACAACCTGCAGCACAGCCCAGCCGTACAGTGGGCCAACTATGTCATGGGCGTGGCGTGGGCGCTGGCCGAGAAGGGCATTCCGCTTGTCGGCATGGATGTGGCCATCAGCGGCAATGTGCCGCGCGCCAGCGGACTAAGCAGTTCGGCGGCGATTGAGGTGGCTGCGGCCATGGCCTTTCTGGCGGCCGCGGGCCAGTCGGATGCGCTAACGGACCCGCAGATTGCACTGGCCGCACAGCGCGCCGAGAACGGTTTTGTGGGCGTCAACTGCGGCATCATGGACCAGTTCATCAGCGTGCTGGGCAGCGAGAACCACGCGCTGCTGATAGATTGCCGCAGCCTCGACTATCGCCTCGTTCCCTTTCCCGAGCAGGCAGGGCTGGTGATTGGCAACACCAAGGCCAGCCGCTCGCTGGCGGGCAGCGCCTACAACGAGCGGCGCGCCCAGTGCGAGGAGGGCGTGCGCCTGCTGCAGGCCGCGTTGCCCGCAATTACCCAACTGCGTGACGTTTCGGTGCAGCAACTTGAGGAAAACAAGCGGCTGCTGTCGCCTACCGTCTACCGCCGCTGCCGCCACATTGTGCACGAGAATCAGCGCGTGCTTGACACGGTGGCTGCGCTGAAAGCGGGCGACCTGGCGCGTGTGGGCGCGTTGATGGACGCCAGCCACGCCAGCCTGCGCGATGACTATGAGGTGAGCAGCCCCGCACTTGACGCCATGGTTACGGCCATGCGCAGTGCCCCCACCTGCCTGGGCGCACGCCTGACGGGTGCGGGCTTTGGCGGCTGTGCGATTGCACTTGTGCCGGCGGGCGAGGAGCAGTCGGTGGCTGACGCCATCTTTGAACGATACCCCAAGGCTACGAACATCTGGCCCGAGGTGTACACGACGCGTGCCGCGGGTGGCGCGCGCGTGGAGATGGTGGATGAGTGAGGCAGCGCAAAACGGCTGATTGAAGATTGAGAGCGTGTTTAAAAAAGTCAAGTTACTCGAGCAAGGCGACGTGTCAGGATATTGACAAAAGCGAGCGT
>CAYRVP010000200.1:0-6884 GCA_964427845.1 uncultured Caldilineaceae bacterium | reverse complement strand
GACGATGCACCTTCGAAGCCCGATCCCGGCATGCTGGTGAATGCCATGCGAGAGACTGGAGCCGCGCCGCACGACACGGTGATGATCGGCGACACCAGCTATGACATGATGATGGCGCGCGCGGCGGGGGTCGCGGCCATTGGAGTCAATTGGGGCTATCATGCCTCGGACTTGCTGCGCGCCAGCGGGGCGGAATGTGTGATCGAAAGCTATGCGGAACTGGACGCAGTTCTCGGGACTTTCTTGTTCGCGCGCGAGCCAGCCTGAATCAACCGGAGCGCCGTGATGCGCGATGTGTTCGAGGACATTTTCAAGAACGAACCGCTTGATCCAATGGAGGCAGCGCGACGCAATGCGCGGCCGACACTCCGCAAGCGTTTCTATAAGGAAGCCGCCATCGCGCCGAACGGCGACCAGTTCGAGGTGATCCGCCTGGAGAGCGTGGAGGCTGTCGCGCACGCCATTACCGACATGGCTGTGCGCGGCGCACCTGCGATTGGCGCAGCGGGGGCCTACGCCATGGCGCTGGCCGCACACCTGAGCGCCGCCAGCGACCGCACCGCGCTGCTGGCCGATCTGCGCGCCGCCAAAACGCTGCTCGACGCCGCCCGCCCCACCGCTGTCAACCTCTCGTGGGCTACGGCGCGCCTGCTCGAAGTCGCCGAGGAGAGCTCCCTGGATGATGTGGGCGCGCTGCGTGCTGCCCTGCTGGCTGAAGCGGAGACGCTGGCGGACCAGGATGTGGAGATCAACCGGCGCATGGGTTTCCACGGGGCCGAGGTCGTGCCCGACGGCGCCAACATCCTGCATCACTGCAACACGGGCGCGCTCGCCACGGTGGATTTTGGCACGGCGCTGGGGGTTATCTTCGCCTGCCAGGAGCAGGGCAAGCACGTCCACGTGTGGGTGGATGAGACGCGCCCCCGCCTGCAGGGCGCGCGCCTCACGGCGTGGGAACTGATGAACGCCGAAGTCCCCATGCACCTGATTGCCGACAATGCCGCGGGCCACCTCATGCGCACGGGCAAGGTGGATGTGGTGCTCTACGGCGCCGACCGCGTGGCCGCCAACGGTGATGTGGCCAACAAGGTGGGCAGCTACAAGCTGGCCGTGGTGGCACGCGAAAACGGCATCCCCGTCTACTCGGTGGTGCCGACGAGTACGATTGACCTGGCGCTGCCCAGCGGCGACGACATCCCCATTGAGGAGCGCGACGCCGAGGAAGTCACCCATATCAATGGGGTTGCCATCGCGCCGGAGGGGGTGCCCGTCTACAACCCGGCCTTCGATGTGACGCCCCAACGCTATCTCACAGGCATCATCACCGAAGAGGGGGTTTGTTACCCGCCCTTCACTGCAAGTCTGCGCAAGGCCAAGCAGGCAGCTGAGGCGCGTGTGCGCGCCGGGCGCAATGCGTCCGCAAGCGCTGCAAACGCGTCACTTTCCGCAGCGTCCGAAGGAGAATCTGCGTGATTGAACTTCGTCATTGGCGGCGCATATGCGTCTTCTGTGGGGCCAACAGCGGCGCATCGCCAGTCTATGCCCAGGCGGCAAGAGACTTTGGCGCCGAATTGATCGCGCGCAATCTCGATCTCGTGTACGGCGGCGGCAGTGTGGGGCTGATGGGCCTTGTGGCACGCACCGTGCTGGAGGGCGGCCGCCACGTGACGGGTGTGATTCCCCGCGCCCTCACAACCAGCGAACTGGCAGGCGAGGTGCTGGGCGAACTGGTTGTCGTCGACACCATGGCCGAACGCAAGGAGCGCATGCTCACCATGGCCGATGCCTTTGTGGTGCTGCCCGGCGGCATGGGCACCATGGATGAACTCTTCGAGGCGATTACCTGGGGGCAACTCGGCATCCAGTCGAAGCCCGTGGGGTTGCTCAACGTCAACGGCTATTTTGATCACCTGATCGGCTGGGTGGACCACGCCGTGGCCGAAGGCTTCGTGCGCCCGCACCACCGCGACTTGCTGGTGGAAGGTGACAACCCGAGCACGTTGCTCGAGAAAATGGCTGCGCACGAACTGCCCGCGGGGCTGCTGGTGTGGCACAAGGAAGATTAACAGAACGAGTAGGAGTTGGATCGAATGTTGCGTCGCGCTGCACGCAGAAGGTCGCCGGAACTGCAGCTGCTGGTCGTTCTGATTGCGACTGTGGTTGCTGCCTGGCTGCTGGAGCGGTGGGTCCAGGCGGCCCCGGCCGAGGTCGCCATCCGACCCTGGTTGGAGGTCTGGCTGCAACTCGGCGTGTTCGTGTGGGTCGGCGCGCTGGCGGCGCTCTATGTCTCGCCCCTGCCCCGACCCTGGAAGTACGACCTGGCAATTGCCCTGCTCGCCTTCTTCATGTTTGGGGTTGTGGCGCTGTCGCTGAAAGAAACCCCCTTTGCCTTTGGCGGCCAGGGCGGGGACGCGCTGCTGCACGCCGCGGTGGTGGCCAAGACGGCAACACTCGGCGGCTTCCCGGACATGATCTATCGGGACCTGCCCGCCTTCTATCCGCCGCTCTATCACTATGTGCGGGGCATGGCGGGGCGCTTGCCGCGAACCGAACCGTGGCTGTTGTTCAGGCCGGGGCTGCCGGTCACTTCGCTGTGGCTCCCGTTTGCGCTGTACAGCCTGTGGCGGCGAGTCACAAGTGCGGCTGTGGCGATGGGGGCGGCCTTTGCGCTGCTTGTCATTCACGACTGGTTCAAGCCGTACGAGTGGATCGTCATCATGCTGTTTGTGCCCTACTGGCTGCACTGGGCGCTCAACGTAACGCACGTGCGCGTGGAAGCATCGCGCCGCTACCTGCTGTGGCTCGCCGCGGGCAGCCTGATCGGTGCGCTGCTGTTCCTGACATACTACTATTTCTACTTTATTGGCGGTCTGAGCCTCGTCGTAATCTGGATCGGCGAGCGGGTGGCGGCTCGCCAGAATCGCACGGGAGCAAAGGCCGCCGGCGCGGCCCGCCTCATTGTGATCAACTGGCAGCACGTTGCGCTCCTGCTGGCGGGCGTCGCCGCCCTGAGCGCGGTTTACTGGCTGCCGTATTTGTGGAGCGTGGTAAACGCCGACAACATGCAGATGCTGCAGAATCGTGCCATCACAGAAGGCAAACTCCCGCTGCCGCTTGAATTCGTAAGCAGTTCGCTGCAGGGGCGGGCGTTGTTCGCCAGCCTGTTCGTGCTTGTGGTGGCGGCCAACCGTCGGCTGGTCCCGCGGGCCCTGCTCTATCTGCTGGCGACGCTCTACGTCTGGTTTGGGATCGGCTTTGTTGCCATGCTGCTGGACAGGCCGCTGCTCACCTTTCGCTCGCATCCGATGGTTGAGGTGGTGCTCTCCTTCGGCCTGGGCGCCGCAATCGTCTACCTGAGCCGAATCTGGCGGGCGCCCTGGCAAACGGGTCGCTGGGCACGGCCGGGGCGGGCGGCTGTTGCCACCATTGGGCTCGTGCTGCTTGTCTACTTTGCGCGCGAGACGGTTTACAAGTTCATCGACGCTGACGAGTATACAAATGCCCTGAACGAATCGGCGCCGACCGCTCGCCTGGAGGCATTCGAGGCGCTCGTCGGGGACGCGCCGGAGTCCAGGGTGATGCTGGTCGACGACAGGTACGCGAGGCTGCTGGCGTACCGGCCGTTCTTTCTCTTCCTACCCTGGAACGCCTACTATAGCCACCCGGCGGGCGCCTTTGGGCAGCGCGTGGCACTGCTCGAACGGATCGCGTCATTGCACACGCCCGAACTGGCGCGGGCCGCTTTGCTGGACAACCCCTACGACGCCGTCGACTTCCTGTTACTGCGCAATGAGCAGGGAACCTGGCAAGTCAACTTCCTTGACGAAAACTTCCCCAACCGTGCGAGCACGCGCACAATCCGCTTCCAGCCGTCGCTGCTGACAGCGCCGTCATTCGAACTGCGCACAAGCGGTGATCTGGCGATGCACGTACCGGCCGCGGGCGACACCATCGCCGACTTGACGCCGCAAACGGCGGAGGGCCTCGAGGCACGCGTCCAACTCTACGTCTGGCGACGGCTCTTTGGCGCTGAGAGCGCCGACGTGCCACAAGCAGATCTGCAAGAGCTGGCCGCGTCGCTGCCGGGCGAGCCACTGGCCAACCTGCCGCGCCCTCTGCTGCTGGACCTGCTGCACGCCGCAGACGGGCCGTTGCGCGACGAGGTGCGGGAGGCCTTCCGCTCCTCGATCACGCACCCTGCCGATGCGCTTCTGGTTGAGGCAGATCAAGGGCCGGTCCTGCGACTCCTTGGTTACGATCTGGGTGCGGACGCAGAGACCGGCCGCCCGCGGCTCGACACCTATTACGAGGTGCTGGCGCCCATCACCGGGGACTACGACGTCTGGTTTCACGCCACCCCGGCAGGCGGCGGCGCCACCGAGTATCTTGACCATGCCTTTGTCGTGCCAATGAACGAATGGCTGGCGCAGTCGGTGCTGATCGATACGGTGCTGCTGCCGGACGATGTGGCGGCGTATGCGTACGCATATGGCATTTGGAACAGCGAAATCGGCGCGCGCCTGACCCTGGACGGTGGCGGTGACTCGGTGTCGATCGATCTTGCCGCCCCAACCGCTAACAAATAGGCGCGGCGCATGCCGCAAAGGATTGCCCTGTGAACCAACAAACCGCAAAATTCGTCATTACCGGCTCGGTCGCTTACGACTACCTCATGCACTTCCCCGGGCGCTTTCGTGACCACATTCTGCCCGACCAACTGGACAATATCAGCCTCTCCTTTCTGGCCGACTCCATGCGACGCGAGCGAGGCGGTGTCGCGGCCAACATCGCCTACACCATGAAGTTGCTTGACTGCGACCCGGTTATCCTGGCCACCGTGGGCGAGGACTTTGGCGACTACCGTCGCTGGCTCGAGGCGCAGGGGCTGAGCACCGCGCAGATCATCGAAGTGCCCGACGACCTGACGGCTACCTTCTTTGTGAGCACCGACGACGATCAGAACCAGATCGCCAACTTCTACACGGGGGCCATGGGCGCGGCGCGCCGCTACAGCCTGGCCGACCGCGGCCTGACAGGTGCATCGCTTGTGCTGATTAGTCCCAACGACCCGGTGGCCATGCTCAACTACGCCACGGAGTGCCGCACGCTGGGCATCCCGTATGCGTTTGACCCCAGCCAGCAGACCGCGCGCCTCAATGGCGACGACTTCCGCGCGAGCATTCCGGGGGCCACCTACCTGCTCTGCAACGAGTATGAACTGGCCATGATCCAGAACAAGACGGGCTGGTCGCTCGAGACGATTCTGGAGAACGTGGGCACGCTGGTGCTGACGCTGGGCAAGAAGGGCAGCGTGCTCTACACGGGCGGCGAGGTGCTCGAGGTTCCCGTAGCAAAGGTGCTGCACATGGATGACCCCACGGGCGCGGGTGATGCCTATCGAGGCGGCTTCTTCGCCGGGCTGGAGCATGGGCTGCCGCTGGCAGTCTGCGGGCGGGTGGGCGCGTTGTGCAGCGCGTATGCGCTCGAGCACATCGGCACCACGGCGCACCGCTTCACGCCGGGCGAGTTCGCGGCGCGCTACGAGGCTACGTTTGGGGCCGAGCCTGCGCTGGCGGCCTTCGCGCAAACTGCAACTATTTGACGCAAAGACGCCAAGGCGCAGAGGAACGCAAAGAAAAGCAAGGAAGAGCAAATCAAGGAATGGCAACGCGCGTGACCGAATTGGCATTGGTTAAGCGGATTCTGAGCGCCGACCCGGCGTGGGCGGCCTATGCGCTGGCGGACTTGCAGCCGGGCTTTGCCGAGGAATGCGTGTGGTTTGTGGGCGAGACCGGTGTACGCGACGCCGGGCTGGTCATGTTCTACGCGGGGCTGACACCGCCGATTCTCTTCGCGATGGGGCCGGCAGATGCGGTTGGCGCAGCACTGGAGCAGGCTGCGGGCGCGGGTGAATTGCCGAACGCCGCTTACTTGAGCATTCTGGCGCAGCATGAAGCGGCCGTGGGGCGCTGGTACGACCTTTCGGCCGCGTGGAAGGACCGACGCCCGATGCTGCGCATGGTGCTGGCCGGCGCGGCATCTTTCGTAGCGGCGGCTTCAGCCGTCGTTTTCGAGGACGCGACGCAATCCAGGCTGACGGCGGCTGAAGCCGCTGCTACGATGGAGGCGGCTTACTCCGGGAAAATGCAGTTGCGGCGCTTGACCGCAATCGATGCACCCCGCCTCGAGGCGCTCTTCGCCCAGGGTGGCGATTTCGCACCCGACGCGTTTGATGCGGCGCAGATTGACAACGGCGTCTTCTATGGGGTCGCGGGGCACGGGGGTGAATTGCTGGCCGCAGGCGGCACGCACATAGTCGATTGGCAGGCGGGCGTCGCGGCCGTCGGCAACTTCTACACGCTGCCCATCGCGCGCGGCAAGGGCTATGCAGGCGCGCTGCTGGGTGCGATTGTGCACGACCTGCGCGCCGGGGGTGTCACAAACATCGTGCTCAACGTCGACCAGCGCAATACCGCCGCCCAGCGCCTCTACAAGCGCCACGGCTTTGTGGAGCACTGCAAGTTTTTGGAGGGGTGTGTCAACAGCAAGATTGGAGACCGATGACTGAATATTTTTCGCGCTGCGCAGCCGAAACCTCACGTCACGTGCGTATCGTCAATCATCAATCTTCAATAATCAATTATGTTAACGACTGTCACCATGATGCAGTACTTTTCTCAGGAGAACCAACCAAGATGAGTGTAGCAACGAAGGAAAAATCACACGACGTGGCCGACCTCAAGCTGGCCGAAAAGGGGCGCTTCCGCATGCAGTGGGCGGCCAAGGAAATGCCGGTCCTCGCCCAGCTTGAGGAGCGCTTCCGCAAGGAGCAGCCCTTCAAGGGCGTGCGTATGGCCGCCGCCATGCACGTGACCTCCGAGACG
>CAYRVP010000199.1:0-6955 GCA_964427845.1 uncultured Caldilineaceae bacterium | reverse complement strand
CTGCTGCCGCGTGATGGGCTGCTCGACGAGGCCGCGTTGGCCACGCTCGAGAGGCGCAAGGTGAAGAAGGCGCGCGTGCGCACACCGCTCACCTGCGAGTCGCGCTTTGGCATCTGCATGAAGTGCTATGGCGAAGACCTGGCGCGTGGTCGCCTGGTAAAGATGGGCGAGGCGGTTGGCATCATCGCCGCCCAGTCGATTGGCGAGCCGGGCACGCAGCTCACGCTGCGCACCTTCCACACCGGTGGCGTGGCAGGTGGTGACGACATCACGCAGGGTTTGCCCCGCATTGAAGAACTCTTCGAGGCGCGCAACCCCAAGGGCGAGGCCGTGCTGAGCGAGATTGACGGTACGCTTGAGGAGCACTGGGATGGCGATACACGCTTCCTCAAGGTGATCAACACCCAGCTTCTCATCCGCGAGGTGGAAGTGCCCGCCGGCTATGAAATTCTGGTGAGCGACGAGGACCGTGTCCAGGAGAACACCGAAGTCGCCCGCACAGAGGGCAATGGTGATGGCCCGCTGGCGCTGACAGCGGGTATGGAGGGCAAGGTCGTTGTTGATCGCAACGAGGATGGCAGCGCAGTGGTGCGTGTGCGGCGCGAAGATAAGGATGTCCACGAGTATCCGATTCCCGCTAACGCGCGCCTGCGCGTGGAGCCGGGGGCTGAGGTTACCGCCGGCATGCAGTTGACTGAAGGCGCCAAGAACCCCAAGGAAATTCTGCGCATTCAGGGGCGCGAGGAGGCGCAGCTTTACCTGCTCGAGCAGGTGCAGCAGGTCTATCGCAGCCAGGGCGTGGCCATCCACGACAAGCACATCGAAGTGGTGCTGCGTCAGTTGCTGCGGCGAGTGCTGGTGCGTGCCACGGGCGACACCGACCTGCTGCCCGGCGAGTTGATCGACCGTTTCCGCTTCGAGGACATCAATAACGAAGCCATCGCCAAGGGGGGCAAGCCCTCGCGCGCCGAGCCGATCGTGCTTGGCCTTACCAAGGCGGCGCTCAACACCGAGTCGTTCCTGGCCGCCGCCTCCTTCCAGGAGACGACGCGTGTCCTCACCGAAGCCGCCATCAAGGGGCAGAAGGATGACTTGCGCGGTCTTAAGGAAAATGTCATCATCGGCAAGCTCATTCCCGTGGGCACCGGTTTCATGACACGCCGCCAGAAGGCGCTTGAGGACGAACAGCGCCGGGCTCTGGCCCAACACGTGGACACCGAGGCCGGTGAGATTGAACTCGAGATGACCGAGATGGACCTGCAAGATCTCGACCTCAGCGAACTGACCGGCGTCGCCGAACTCGGTATGGAGCCGCTCGGCGCCAAGGCCACCCTCGTAAGTGACGAGGACAGCGACGACGACCTCGACATCGAGTCCCTCGATGAAGAGGAGGAGAGCAGCGACGACACCGAGATTGATACGGACGCGGACGCTGACAACGACCTCGACATCGACGTTGACATGGACTAGGCCCGCAAGGGTTGGCAAGCAGCAAAGCGAGAGCGGCGCCCATTTGCGGGCGCCGCTCTCGCTTTGCTGGGAGCTTTCGACTCTCGAGGCAAGGCGCCGTCTCCGGGTATCATGCAACGTGTCGTTTCCACACAAAACAATCAGGAGACTTCTCATGGAGAGCACTGTTGAGGCACGCGCGCGGGCCGCTGCAGCCCTGCGTTTCCTCTGCACCGAACTCCCTACGCGCACGCTGGGCCCTGAAGGCAACCGGCGTGCGACGCTCTTCGTGGAGGAGCAACTGGCCGCCGCCGGTTGGCTCACAGAGCGCCAGCAATTCGACTGCCTGGAGTGGATTGACAATGGCGCCAGCCTGTCCGCGGGCCGCGCGCATTGGCCCGTCCTGCCGGGCCCCTGGTCGCTGCCCTGTGTCGTTGAGGCGCCTCTCATCGCCTGCACCACGGTTGAGGAGATTGAAGGCGCGCCGGACCTCAGCGGCCGCATCCTTCTGCTTTATGGTCCCGTCACAGACGAGCAATTGATGCCCAAGCGCTTCCCTTTCTACAACCCGGAGGAGCACCAGCGCATCTATGCTGCCATCGAGAGCAAGCATCCGGCGGCGGTGCTGGCGGCAACGGGTCGTAACCCATCACTGGCAGGGGGTATCTACCCGTACCCTTTGATTGAGGATGGTGACTTCGAGATTCCGTCGGCGTACATGACCGATGTCGAGGGCGCGCGTCTGCTGGCGGCAGCGCCCGACGCAGTGAGGCTGGAGATACGCTCCGAGCGGCGGCCAGCCCTGGGCTGGAATGTGGTGGCGAGCAAGGGCAGCGGTTTCGCCAATCCAATGGTTCTCTGTGCGCACATTGATGCCAAGGACGGCACGCCGGGCGCGATTGACAACGCCGCGCGTGTGGTGACGCTGCTGCAAACGGCTGTACTGCTGGCTGATTACAGCGCAAAGCAGGGCATTGAAATCGTGATCTTCAACGGCGAGGACAACTACGCTGCGGCGGGCGAGATCGAGCACCTGCGTCGCCTGGGGCCCGCTGTACGCAACGTGCGGCTGGCTGTCAATGTCGACGGCGCCGGTTACCGCGAGAGTGCAACTGCCTGGTCGCTCTATGGTTGTGCGCCACCCATGGAGGCCACCCTGCGCGCCGCGGTGGACGGCCGCGATGGCCTGGTCGAGGGAGAACCGTGGCACCAGAGCGACCATGCGATCTTCGTGCAGGCAGGGGTACCGGCGCTGGCCTTCACCACCGCCGCCTTCGTTGACGTGTGGGCGCACATTGCCCACACCGCCGCCGACACGCCAGAACTCGTGGATTGCGACGCACTCGTATCTCTGGCGCACGCAATCCGCGCCGTCATTGCAGCGCTTGCATAGACCCGATTACATCCGACGCCGGACGACAATATGAAAACAGATAACGGCGGAGACGAATCCGCCGTTATCTGTTTTCATCTGTGTCATCTGTGTCATCTGTGTACGGCTGTTTGTTTACGAAACGGGTCGCAAGCCGAGGTAAACCTGGTCGCCCGCGATGGTGCGCAGGATTGAGTCGGGCGCCTTCCAGGGCATGAACTGGTTCAATTCGGCGGGCGAGAGGGGTGCGTTGTTGTTGGCCAGAAAGACGCGAAAGCAAGCCGAGGCCAGCGGCAGGCGATCATTGATGTAGTCGGGGTCGTTGGCGCAGCGCTGGCGCAGACATTCGCGCAGCGCGTCCGTGCGTCGCACCTCGCCCGTGTCGGGGTCAACCCAGTCTACATCTTCGGTATCGGTGTAGTTGGTAAAACGCTCGCGGCACTCCTCGCAAAGCTGGTCGCGCAGAAAGAGGCGAAAGCTGCGCCCGCTCTTCTCCCACCAGTCGTAGTCAATGTGAAACTTCGTGTCGACCGTGGGACGGAAGCGGGCGAGCCGCTGGCTTACCAGGGATGGACTCATGCGGTGCTCCCCTACTCTGTATTGGCCAGGGCAAAGAGGCCGTTGCCGACGTCGCGAAAGCTGCGGCTGCTGAGCAGCGCATGGAAGACCGGGCCGGGGGCCACGCGGCGCACGATGTTGACGGCGGCGTAGACGCTCTTGGCGTGCACCGAACCCTGGGGATTGAGTTTCGTCAGTTCAGGCACAACCTGATCGACAAGGGTCGCGAGCGGTGCGTTGGCGCTGTCGATCTGCTCGCGCAGGGCATCGAGCGCGGGAATCTGCGCTTCATCGGCGTGGACGATCAGGTGTTCGTCGTATTCGCATGCCACCTGTATCTTGTTCATCTCCAGGCGCAGCGCGCTCGCCTCGAGGTCGGCGCTGGCAAAGCGCGCCCACTCGCGCTTGGCGCGGCGCGTGCGGAAGTCAACCACCAGTTCGCCGGGCACATTTGTGCGCTCGAGCGTAATGAACGCGCCGGCCGGAATCTGATGGTCATTCATCCACTTTTCCAAACCGGCTACATAGCGACCCTCGGGCACAACCCAGCCCTGGTAGCGAGTGCCCCAACGGCCGTCGATCAGCGTCACCAGCGAGCGGCCGCCATCGGCTACGGGGAAGAAGGCGCGCGTGCGCCCGCTTAGCGGCAGTGTGCCGTAGCGCCGGTGCGGATAGATCAGCGTAATCGTCGTGTTGGGTACGAGGCTGGGCACGTCGCTGGCGAGGGTGCTTTCGCCCCACTCGTCGTCCAGTTCCCACTCGTACTGGAGCATCTCCACGCTCAGCAGCGCACGGTTGTAGCGCTGTGGCGTGTGGCGCAGGATGGCGGGCGTCGTCACCACAGCCTCGGGCTCCATGCGCGAAAGATACCAGGCCGGCTGCCCACCCACATAGACGAGGTCAAAGCGAGGGTCGCTGCCAAGCGCGTGGTCCATGCTCAACATGCGCATGGGTGCGCTCACATTTTTGTCGAGATCCGTCTCGGCCAACAATTGGCTGGTGGTTTGCGGCCGCTCTGCCACTTCAATCATCGCTTCGGCAATGTTGAGATGGCCAACATGCACTTCGGCGAGCATGTCGCCGAGCAGCCATGCACCCGCAACCTCGACGAACTGTTCCTGGCGCGGCCCTTCCTCCAGCGCAAAGAGCACACTTTCCTCAATTTCATCGCGATACAGATTGTAAACCTCTTCCGGCGAGAGTAGATCCTCCGTGTTCAGCAGGCTCGAGCCGTTGCTCTGGTTGAGCCGGTGGGGCGATTGCAGCCCTGCGGCATATTCGCGCGGCGTGCGGCTGCCGCTGAACTCGATGCTCACCACCTCAAAATTCCCGTGCTCGGGATTTTTGCCGGGGCGTACGCTCGCCACAGTGCCCATCGCAAAGTCCTGTGTGGGGAAGACGACGGTCTGCCCCACCGTATAGTGCTCTTTGGGCTGGTAGATGACCCCCTTCTTGAGCTCATGCTCAAGGCGGGAGTCTTCGCGGCGCATGTATTCTGCGATGAGCGCCTGGGTGAGTTCGGAAAGGGGGCGGGGCGACTGCGCGTCAAGCAGGAGGTTGTACAGAAAGTCGACGTCTTCGGGCGTTGTCTCGAACTGATCTCGCCAGAAAGGTGCTGTTTGAGTTTGGCGTTGCAGCACGCTTTCCTCCTCATGGTAATGAATGGGGCCATTATGCGGCCGAGGGAGCGGGGGGTGGCCCGCGCTGCCGATGCGAAAAGTGCGTAATGATCACTGATTTCCGCGACCTACAAGTATAGCCATTCTCGGCCCAAGCGCCAAACCAGAGGAGCGCAGCGATTAACAACTTCGACGCATAGAAGCAGAGCCGCAAAGATACGCAAAGAAAACGCAAAGAACAGCCAGGAAAACAGAAGCAAGGAGAAACACGAACGCCACTGTTGTTGCTCCTTGCTTTTGTTTACTTTGCCGTTCTTTGCGTTTTCTTTGCGCCTTGCGTCGGGGTTGCCGGCTATACGCTCGACACGCCTTTTACCTTGGCCGTCGTCGCCACGGAAGTCTCGGTGGCGCTGTTGTGCGTGCCCATGTACTCGGCCGCAGCCTTGACAAGAGGCGTGGGCCTCACATCCTTGACGCGCTTGCGCACATACTCCTTCAACTGGTCGGCGCGCAGCACCGGCACCGACGGCTCACCGTCAAGCTCAAGCTTCGTGTCGGCGTTGAGCAACACCACCGCGCCCTCAATCGGCACATCGGCGTAATCCGCCCCGTTCTCGTGGGCAGGCGCCTGCGCCAAATACGCGCGCAATTTCTTCTCCTGGTCAGCCAGGTCGCTGGGGGGATGGCCCACACCCTCGCGCGCAAAGAGCGTCAGGATGCGCCCCAGGCCCCAACCCTCGCGCCACTTGTTACCCTGCACACGGACCGCACCCTTGTCGCTGCGCATGGCGAACGTGATGATCTGCGATGGCGTCACCAGCGCATAGGCTACGGGCAAGCTGAAGATGAAGAGCGAATAGCGGTCATCCAGCCCCTTGAGGCTACGTTCAAAAGCTTCGTCGGGTCGGCCCGGCGTGGCCGAGCCGGGCCAGCGCCGCCGTGCATAGCGGGTGATGAAGTAGCTGCCCAGGCTGGCTGCCAGAAAGCCCAGCGGCAGCGCCGCAAAGCTGACCAGCGCCCAATTGCGCACCAGGAACTGCGCCAGGGCACTCGCCGGCTCCGAGCCGGGCGGATACCTGGTGGGTACAAAACTGGCCAGCAGGCCGATGAACAGAATGATTAGGCCGGCGGTGCTCAGGCGGCGGCCCAGTTTGTCGCGCTTGCGAATTTGCGAGGTGTTGCGGAATACCTTCATTTGCGATCTAGAACCCCTGATTGAGTGGCTGAGGGCCGTCTTGCCGCCCGGACAATGTGACGCAACGTGGAGAAACGCGGAAAATCACGATGAACAAGAGAATGGTAACGCGCGATTAAAAGCGGGCCTGCAAACTTGACGAATACACAGTTCGGACGTATCAATAGGAGAGATTAACATGCACGATCACAGAGCATAACAAATAAGTTAGCCAAAAATAACATATCGCCGGGCGGTTGACCATTCATCACCCTCACGCCCCAGTTGAGAGCCATGAGCGCACACTTGCCACCCCCACAGGAAACCCGCGCCGACCAGGGCACCGTCGCCGCCGCAACCGCCGTTCTGGGCGGCGAAAGCAACCGCAACTGGTTTGCGCGCCTGCTGCCTTTCCTCGGCCCCGCTTTCATTGCCAGCGTTGCCTACATGGATCCCGGCAACTTCGCCACCAACATCCAGGCGGGCGCCTCCTACGGCTACATGCTGCTCTGGGTCATCGTCGCCAGCAACCTCATGGCCATGCTCATCCAGGCGCTCTCGGCCAAGCTTGGCATTGCCACGGGGCTCAACCTCGCCGAACAGTGCCGCTTGCGCTACCCGCGCCCGCTCACCTGGTTCATGTGGGTCGTTATGGAAATCGCCGTCATGGCGACCGACCTGGCCGAGTTCCTGGGTGCGGCGCTGGGCTTCAACCTGCTCTTCGGCATACCCCTCTGGCTGGCCGGCCTGCTTACCGCCATCAGCACCTTTGTGATTCTGGCC
>CAYRVP010000198.1:0-6992 GCA_964427845.1 uncultured Caldilineaceae bacterium | reverse complement strand
TGGCGCGCGAGCAATTGCGCAAGGAGGGCGTCGAGCTGGGCGAGGTGCCCCAGCGCGCCTGGAATGACTGTCTCGAACAGATCAAGCACGGCAAGAACCCCACCACCGTCTACAACACGCGCTGGGCCGAGGTGTTATGGGAGAAATTTCAGGAGACGGAGCGCGACAAGAAGCTGGTGCAGGGGCTGGGTGGCCTGCACGTGGTGGGCACCGAGCGCCATGAGGCGCGCCGCATCGACAACCAGCTGCGCGGCCGTTCGGGCCGTTTGGGCGACCCCGGCACGAGCCGCTTTTACCTGAGCATGAACGACGAACTCATGCGCCGCTTTGGCGGCGAACGCATGGGTTCAATCATGGAGCGGCTCGGCCTTGAGGAAGACATGCCCATTGAGGCGGGCATTGTGAGCAAGGCGATTGAGAATGCGCAGACGCGTGTGGAAGGCTACAACTTCGACACGCGCAAGCACGTCCTCCAGTATGACGAGGTGGTCAACGAGCAGCGCAACCGCATTTATGAGCAGCGCCGCCGCATCCTCACCGAGCCGTCGCTCCAGACCAATATTGTGGACATGATCGGCGAGGAGATCACCGAGGTTGTGGGCGAGTTCACCTCGGACGATTTCGAGGAGCACTGGCGGCTGGATGACCTCGCGCTTGCGCTCAAGGCCATGTTCCCGCTGACTGCCGGCTTCACGGCGGCGCAGTGGAAGGGCAAGACGCGCAACCAGATTGAGGACGAGGCCGTGCAGATGGCCATGGATGCCTACGTCGCCAAGGAGCAGTCGCTCTCGCCCGAGCTCATGCGCGTCGTCGAGAAGCAGCTGATGCTGCGCGCCGTGGATATGCGCTGGATTCACCACCTGACCGACCTGGACCACTTGCGTGAGGGCATTGGCCTGCGCGCCTTTGCCCAGGTGGACCCCGTTGTGGCCTACAAGCGCGAAGCGTTTGACATGTACGCCGACCTCATGGATGACATCCGCGGCGACATCGTCAAATCGATCTTTGCCTTCCAGTTGCAGTCCTCGCAGCCCGCGGCGCAGACGGCTGCGCCCGACGGCCCGGCCTCGGCGCAGCCGCAACAGCCCGTCTCTTCTTCACGGCGCGCGCAATTGGCTGCACTCGAGTCGCCCATGGCAAGGAATGTGCGCACAAACAAGGATGCGGCCACGCCGCAAACCATGCGCAAGGCGGGGCCGCAACTGGGGCGCAATGACCCCTGCTGGTGCGGCAGCGGCAAAAAGTACAAGAATTGCCACATGCAGAAGGATCAGCAGCAAAGCAGCGGCCAGAAGATCGCTGCCAAGTAAAATTCCCGTACACAGAAAGGGCGGAAACGACGGAACAGGCAGGAAACAGACAACGATTCATGTTGTTTCCTGTGGTTTCCGCACTTTCTACCCTGAAAGTCTCGCTGCCGTCGGGCACGCCGGTTGCGCTGAAGTGCACTTTCATCCTGCGTTGTGCCGACAAGGCATGGACGTCTGCGTACAGGCTTTCGCACCCCACCCCAGGAGAATGCCCCATGGCCCGTCCCCCCGTCGCACGCGTACTCATCGCCCTCATCTTCGCTGCGGCTCTCACCGGTGCGCTGCTCCAGGTGGGTCATGCGCAGAGCGGCCCCACCCTGCCCGCGCCTGACGCGACGCCTGCACAGTCTGCGCCTGCGCAAACCACTGTGCACAAGGTGGTGGCGGGCGAGACGCTGGGCGCTATCGTCAAGGAGTACGGAGTGACGGTGGCGCAGGTCGTTGCCGCCAACAAACTGAAGGACCCCAACAGTCTGCGCGTGGGACAGGAGTTGATCATCCCAGTTACGAGCGGCGCGAGCTCCAGCGCCACCGTGACGACGACCGCGGCCGCGACGGGGACCGCTGCGGTGACAGACAGCGCAGCAGTGACTTCGGCCGTAGCCATGACGAGCACAACAGCCGTTACATCCGCCGCCGCCACCACGTCCACACAGGCTGCGCCGGTGCAGGTCGAACCCGCTGTGGCAACCGTCCACACGGTGGCCCCCGCCGAAACGCTAGGCGAAATCGTCAAGCAATATGGTGTGACTGTGGATCAGGTGGCCACGGCCAACAAGCTGGCCGACCCTGGCAGCCTGCGCGTGGGGCAGGTGCTCATCATCCCCGGCGCCGATGGGGTCGTCGGGCCGCTGCCGCCTGCCATCGACCCGGTGCTCGCACCCGCGGTGGTGGCCACGTCGCCCATCTACTCGTCGCTCATCGTCTCGCGCATGTCGCCTGCCGGGCAAACGGCCCCCATCACCTCGCCCTATTACAGGACCACCTGGCTCACCTACTACGGCCGCCCCGGGGTCTTCGTCATGGGCATTTTGGGCGAGATGAGTGTCGTCTCGTTGACGGCTGAATTGAAGGAGAAGGCGCGCACCCTGGATCAGGTGAACGGAGCCAATCTGCGCGTCAAGCCCGCATTCCACCTGGTGCACGGCATGGCCACCGTCACCCCGACGGCAGAGGGGGATTACCTCGAGTATTTGGACGACGCCGTGGTGATGGAATATATCAATGCGGGGCTGAAGGAAAATATAGCCGTCATTCTGGATGTACAAGTGGGCAAGCTGTCCGTGAGCGACGCGATTTCGAATATGCTGCCTTACCTCAAGTATCCGAACGTACATCTTGCCGTGGACCCCGAGTTTGCCATGAGCCACCCCAACCAGGCAGTGCCGGGGAACCCCATCGGCTTCGTCACGGGCGAGCAGATCAACGAGGCCATGGATACGATTGAGCAGTACATGACCGACAACAAGATCCGCGGCCGGCGCATCTTCCTTGTGCACCAGTTCTTTGACGAGATGATTGTGGACAAGGAATCCCTGCGCTGGGACAGCCCGCAACTGGAACTGACCTTCTGCGCCGACGGCTGGGGCGACCCATGGGGCAAGATTACAAAATACAATGATTTCTTCGCCGAAAACGACCAGGTGAAGTACACAGCGTTCAAGATGTTCTATCGTTGGGACGTGCCCGTGCTCACCGACGCCCAGTCCATGGGGGTCGAGCCCTTCAACGAGAACCTGGGCGTGAAGGTGACGCCCAACATGATCATTTATCAATGACGATTGACGACTGATGATTGAAGATAGGATGATGCCTCCAGTCATCAGTCATCAATCTTCAAACATTCACTTCCTTCTGGAGCGACAGCATGCCCACTGCCCGCGGCACCTTTGAAATCAAGCTCAATCCGCTGACGCCCTACAACATGGCGGAGGGCGCGCTGCTGGGGAGGATGTCCATCGACAAGCTCTTCCACGGCGAACTCGAGGCGTCCAGCCAGGGCGAGATGCTCAGCGCGGGCACAACCGTACAGGGCTCGGCGGGCTACGTGGCCATCGAGCGCGTCACCGGCACGCTGGCCGGTCGGCGCGGCAGCTTCGTGCTCCAGCACACCGGCCTGATGGCGCGCGGCGCGCCCTCGCTCACAGTCACCGTGGTCCCCGATTCCGGCACCGAAGAATTCGCGGGGCTGACAGGGACAATGGCCATCATCATTGAAAAGGGCAAGCATATGTACGAACTGGCATATGAGTTGGGGGCAACAGCCGCAGAATCATAAACATGCGCCACTCGGGATTGGTCTGAATTCCCTGCAAACGCGCAGAAGTCAAGCGGCGTGCGTGATTTGCGAATCACGCACGCCGCTTTCACTTGTCATGGCAAGGTACGTCGCCCAGCCTAGTGCGTCGTCACCACCGGCAGGTAGACCGTGTCGGGTCCAGGCGTGCCAACGGGCGTGACCGTCTCGTTAGGCACGACGCCGGGCGTGCCTGGGGGCGTGGGCGTGCCGGCTGATGGCGTCAAAGTGGGTGTGCTGCTTGGGTTGGGTGTTCCGCCTTCAGGCGGGATCGGTGAGCCGACCGGCGTTATGCCCAGCCCGGCGCCTGGCGTGTTTGTGGGAGTGCCCTCCCCTGGCACGCCCATGAAGCCGAAGTCATAGACATAGCTCCCGGGACCCACTTGATTGAGCGCACGCACGCCAAACTGGTACTTTACCCCTGCTTTGAGTCCAACCACTGCCAATGACGTGTAGTTGGCTTCGGGAAAGAGAATCGGAAACAACAGGTTTCCACCTGAGACTGTGACAACATATGCGGTCGCACCGGGTGCATCGCCCCAGCGCAGCAAGACCTTGTCTGTGTATTCGCCATCCGACGCAATGAACCATGGCGCAGCGCCAGGCAGAGGGCGGCTCGTATCGTGCTTGAGCGCTGTGAAGGTACAGTTGAGATCGATACTGCTCAGCAGAATGCCTGCTTCGGTCAGCGTACGCGCAGTAAGGCGGCCGATGATCTTCGCGCCTGTAACGATGATGGGTGCCCTTTGCGCGTATATGTTGAGTGCACTGAACTTATTTACTGCGTCGCCGTAAATCGAAAACTTATTGCGCACGCTGTATGCGCTGATCGAATCGCCATGCGGCCCATTGCGATTCATGATTGAGTTTACAGCCGAAGCGGCCCCGAAGAAGCCCAGGTAGGCAGGGTTGTCTTCGTCGGAGTACAAGACAGCACCGTTGAGTTCTTCACAGGTGGGGGTCGTCCTGGCATGCACCTTCAGTGTGGGCAATGCAGCAAAAATGGCAAGTGCAACAACACAGATTGCAGCAAGAATACCGAGGAGCTTTTTCATACGGTCACCTGCCTGGGGGGTATGGGCCGAAGCCGAATGGGTGGTGGCACTTTGGATGCATTCTCTTCTTGACGATTCACGCATAACCGAACAATTGCAGCATGAAATGCGGCAATGAAATAGCACAGGGGGCCTGACTTCTCAACGAAATCAGGCCCCCTGTTTGTTCCTTACGCAGGTTGTAAGGTCTATCTTTTGCGGCCTACCAAATACACCGTCCGGCTGGCCCACGCCACCACCTGACCGCCAAGCTGGCGTTGCATAAGCGCCTGCACCTGTGCCACTTCGGCGACGCTGAGCTGCGCAGCCAGGCGGTCGGCGTAACTTGGCTTGCCTGCTTCGCCCGCGCCAAACCAGCGCGCCAGCAGCGCGGGCGTCACCTGCATGTCGGTCTGCTCGTCCTCGAGTGAGGTCTCGACGGCCAGGCCTGCGGCGCTGAAGGCCGCGGCAAGCTCGTCGGCATCCCATGCCACCAGTGGCTCACCCGTGGCGTAGATGGCCTCTTCGGCGGCCTGCCAGCGCGCCACCAGGTCGGCGGGCAGCGTGCTTGCATCCACCAGTGCGTAGAGGCGCTGCGTGTGGCGGGGAATGCGCTCGGCCAGGCTAATGACGCCACCCTCGGCAAGCAACGCGGCCAGCAGCGCGGCGGCCGCCGGCTTTTCGGGTGCGTCGAGCAAGGCATTGATCCCGACGATGGCGTCAAAGTGCTCGGGCGAGGCGGCTTGCGTGGAGCCGGCGCGCAAGCGCAGTAACAGCGGTGTGTCCGCCAGGTCTCCCTGGATGACCGTGGGGCGCACCATCGCGTCGAGGCGTTCGGCCATTTCGCGCAGCGCGTCGGCGTCGCGCGCTGTGCGCGCCAGCGCCACCACGCCGCCTTCGGGCACGCGACGCACCAGTTCCCACGTAAGCAGGCCGGAACCGGCGCGCAGGTCCAGCGCGACGCTGTGACGGGTGATGTGCGCAGCGTCAAGCACGCGGTCGCGCACGCCGCCCAGCCGCGCGCCTGCGTTGGAAATAACGCGCTGCAACCAGCGTTGGCGCTGCGGGTCCTCCGGTGAAAAGGTGAGGATTTCGGCGGGGGCATCGGTCGCGTCGCTCTCGAGCATGGCCGCAAGTTGCGCCTCGCGTCGCCGCGCCACCGTTTCGGCAATCGCGGCCTCATAGCCCTGCGCCGAAGGCTGATAGAAAATCTTGCCCTGGAGCGATGTGGGCAGGTATTGCTGCGCCACCCAGTGATCGCGAAAGGCGTGGGGATAGAGGTAGCCCTCACCGTGACCAAAGCCTTCGGCGTCACGGTTGGCGTCGCGCAGGTGCGCAGGCACCCCGCTGTCCCCCTCTTTCTCGACCTGCGCCAGGGCGTCAAAGAAGGCGAAACCGCTGTTGGACTTCGGCGCCGTGCTCAGGTAAAGCGCCGCCAGGCCCAGATGAAAACGTCCCTCGGGCAGCCCGACCTGCTCAAAAGCCTGCGCGCAGGCGGTGACAACCTGGATCGCGTTGGGGTCGGCCATGCCGATGTCTTCGCCTGCAAATATGAGCATGCGCCGGAAGATGAAGCGCGGGCTCTCCCCGGCGTAGATCATCTTGGCCATCCAGTAGAGGGCGGCGTCGGCGTCGCTGCCGCGCAGGCTCTTGATGAAGGCGCTGATCGTGTCGAAGTGGTAGTCGCCCTCCTTGTCATAGAGTACGGCGCGCCGCTGGATCGATTCCTCGGCCACGGCCAGGGTGATGTGAATGGCGCCGTCGGCCCCCGCGGGAGGGGTTGTCTCCACCGCCAGTTCCAGCGCGTTAAGCACGCCGCGGGCGTCGCCGTTGGCCACCTCCACAAGGTGGTCGACTGCATCGGGCTCAATCGTGACGTGCAGGTGGCCGTAGCCGCGTTCGCTATCCTCCAGTGCCGCGAAGAGCACGCGGCGCAGATGATCTTGCGTGAGCGGCAGCAACTGAAAGATGCGGCTGCGGCTGACAAGCGCCTTGTTCACCTCGAAGTAGGGGTTTTCGGTGGTCGCGCCAATAAAGATGACGGTGCCGTTCTCCACCCAGGGGAGCAGTGCATCCTGCTGTGACTTGTTGAAACGATGCACTTCATCGACAAAGAGGCTGGTGCGCTGGCCGTACTGGGCGGCGCGTTGCTGCGCCTCAGCGACGGACTCGCGAATTTCCTTGACGCCGGAGAGCACGGCGTTGAGCGCGATGAAGTGGGAGCGGGTGGTGTTGGCGATGACCTGCGCCAGCGTCGTCTTGCCCGTGCCCGGTGGCCCATAGAAGATGAGGCTGCCCAATTGATCGGCCTGAATGGAGCGGCGCAGCAGCCGCCCGGGGCCAATGATGTGC
>CAYRVP010000197.1:0-7048 GCA_964427845.1 uncultured Caldilineaceae bacterium | reverse complement strand
GACTGGTTGACTGGTTGACTGGTTGACTGGTTGACTGGTTGACTGGTTGACTGGTAATTGGTGCATTGCAATGTGCTTACCATTTGCCAGTCCACCAGTCAACCAGTCAACCAGTCAACCAGACCACCAGTCCACGAATCCTTAACCGCATCTCGCATGAATGCACTCATCGTCCAATGTGGCGGGCCAACACCCGTAATGAACGCTTCGCTGGCGGGGGCGCTGGCAGAACTGCTGCCCGCGCATGGACGCGTCTTTGGCGCGCGCTTCGGCCTTGAAGGGCTGCTCAAAGGCGATTGGGCCGACCTGACGGCAACCACGCCCGCGCAATTGGAGCGCCTGACGCGCCAGCCGGGCGCCGCGCTGGGGGGCGGTCGCTATGCTTTCCGCGATGGCGACATCGAGACAAGCGTCAGCCACCTGGTTGCGCGTTCGGTCGGCAACTTGCTGCTTATTGGTGGCAACGGCACCATGGCCGCTGCGCATCGCCTGGCTCGGGCCGCCCCCAGCGTCCATGTCGTGGGCGTGCCCAAGACGGTGGACAATGACCTGGCAGGCACCTACGTCGCACCCGGTTACGGCAGCGCCGCTCGCTATGTGGCGGAGAGCGTGCGTGACGCCGGGCTGGATTTGCGCGCCATGGCCACCTTCGAAGATGTGGTGATTATCGAACTCATGGGCCGCCACGCCGGCTGGCTCGCCGCATCGTCAGCGCTTGCGCGCGTGCACACGGACGACCCACCGCACCTGATCCTTCTGCCTGAAGCGCCCGTGGATGAGTCAATACTGCTCCAGCGCGTGCGCGCCATCCACGCGCACAAGGGCATCTGCCTGATCGCCGCGGCCGAGGGCGCGTGCGATACAGAGGGACACTATCTGGCCGAAAAGCTGGGCAGCGGCGGCGCCGACGACAGCGGCCAGCACATGCTGAGCATGGGCGCAGGCGTGGCCGCCTACCTCGCCGCCTTGATACGGGAGCGACTGGGGCTGCGCTGCCGCCAGTTGCGCCCCAATACGCTGCAGCGCGCAACCTCTGCGCTGGCTGTGGCCGAGGTCGACCGCACGATTGCGCGGCTGGCGGGTTCGGCCGCTGCGCAGGCCGCGCAGGCAGGGGAGAGCGACATCATGATTGGCCTCACCTTGCAAGACGGCCAGTGGGGTGCGCAACCAGTCCCCCTTGCCGACGTAGTGGGGCGCACCATCACGGTGCCGCGCGCGATGATCAGCGCCGACGGCATGGACGTGACAACTGCGTTCATTGACTACGCCGCGCCGCTGATAGGCCAGATGCCGCCGGAGCCACTCCTATGGATTTAAGTGCACCTGTCTGCGTGGGGCTGGACCTGGCATGGGGCGCGCGCAACCCCACTGGCGGCGCGTTGCTGCGCGACGGTGAAATTGTCGCGCTCACCGGCCAACTTGGCGACAATGATGCCATCCTTGCCTGGCTCTAGCCGCATCTGAGTGTCTCCGACTCATGCATTGTCGCTGTGGACGCGCCGCTCTGTGTGCCCGGTGCGCCGCGCACACGCCGCGCCTGTGACAATGCACTCTCACATGACTTTGGCCGCTACAAGGCATCCGTTCACACCATCAGCCTCGGCACACCGGGCTTTGAGGATGGAGGCCGCGGCGCGGCGCTCGTGCGCGCGCTGGTGGCACGAGGGTTCACGTATGGGCCGCCGGTCGCGGCGCAAGCAGGAGGGCGCTACGTCTTTGAGTGCTACCCGCACGCCGCACACATCCGCCTCTTTGATCTGAGTGAGAGGTTGCCCTACAAGCGCAGGCGCGGCCGCAGCATTGCCTTCATCCACGAGCAAATTGAGCGCTACATCGCGCTCCTTGCCACGTTGGAAGGTGGCGAGCCGCCCATGCGGGGCCTTGCAGCGTGGCTGCACACCTCGCGCGCGAGCCTGCGCGGCAGGGCGCTGAAAGAGCTCGAGGATGGTCTGGACGCCATTACCTGCGCCTATGTAGCATTGTGGCTGTGGCACTACGGACCGGAGGGCGCGACCGTCTATGGCTACCCGCATGCCGACCACATTGTCGTGCCGAATCGTCGCACATCTTCCTGAAAGAGAAGCCGCACCATCAGTGGATGGCGCGGCCTGAACCCTGTTGATATGGCGCGTACAGTCAGCGGCGCTAAAGCTGCCCTGCGTACGGTCCTCTGCGATCGGTCGGAAAGAGGCGTGCAATCTCGCGCATCATGTCGTCCGACAGCGCGTCGATGCGGGCACGGCGCGCCGGCCCGTTCAGCCCACTATCCACCGCAAGCGGGCCGAAGATGGGCCCAATCCGCATCGTCACTACGGTGCGGCGCAGATGGCGCAGGTTGCTGCCAATGCGGTCCGAACCAAGCAACGCGATGGGCAGGATGCGCTTGTGGCTCATGGTTGCCAGCAGCGCCGTGCCGGGTTTGGCACGCACCAGCGCGCCACCCACGCGTGAGGCAGGGCCGGTTAGCGTCACAATCTGCTCGCCGCGCGCGGCACGATCAGCCAGTTCCGGATTGATGCCACCCTCGGGGAAGACGCCCAGCGGTCGACCCTCGTCCAGCACCTTGATTGCACTGCGGAATGCCTCGCGGTCTACTTGCCCACGCCAAATGGGGATGCCGTCGAAGAGGTTCATAAAGAAGCGCACATACCACTTGCGCTGCGACTCGGTGGCGACCAGAAAGACCGGCTGGAAGGGCAGATAAAGGGTGAGAATGAAGGCGTCGAACCAGCCAAAGTGGTTGGAAATGACAATTAGCGGCTCGCGGCCTTTGGGCAGATTGGATGAGCCCTCTACGCGCAGGCTGAAGAAAATCCAGCCGATGGAGCGCCCGAAGGCCAGAATTGCCCGCCGCACCAGCGGTGACGAGCGATGGACGATCCCCGATCCCAGACGGAAGTTGCGCGTCTGAGGGAATGTCTTGGTGGACGTCGCTGCGGCCTCACTGCTCATCAGCTTGGCTTCTTCCTCTTGCCGGGGGCGAGGCCGGTTGCGGTAGGTTTGCAGGCAGGGGGCGCGCACATTGACATCTGCACGCGCACGCCGCGGTTGTCTCCCTGCCTGGTCCAAGTATACTACAGTGACCTGTTGGCAAGCGCGCAATGTGCGCGCGGGGATTGTTTTGGAGACCCGTCAATGACACCGTCTGATCTGCCCGATATCCTCAACGCCCGCATTGGTGTGCTCAACCGGCGCGAGGTCGAAGCGCGCCTGCTTGCACCCCTCATCGACGCGCTCGGCGAGCGCTTCGGCCGCGACGCGGTTGTGGACACCGTGCGCGAGGCGATAGTCGATATTGCGCGCGCCCAGGGCGCACGCACGGCCCTCCAGGCAGGGGGCTCGACCATGGAGCACCTCGACGGTGCGATGGCCGCCTGGACACAGGATGACGCGCTGCAGATGGAGGTGCTCGAATTGAGCGCCGACCGCTATGACTTCAATGTGACTCGCTGCCGCTACGCCGAACTCTATACGGCGCTCGGGATTCCCGAACTGGGCGCCCTGCTTTCGTGCAATCGCGACGGCGCCTTCATCGGTGGCTTCAACCCCGAAATCAAGCTGACGCGCACACAGACCATCATGCAGGGAGCGCCCTACTGCAACTTCCGTTACAGCCGCGCCGCGGAGGATGATGCGCCATCCGGCCTAAATCCTGCGTGAGGCGCTGCCCGGCGACTTCGATCCATATGAGGAGGAACAACATGCGTACACCACCCCCAGCCTATTTTCAGATGCGCGCCGCCTATGCGCGCTGGTTCTGGAAACTCCCTGCCGGCCTGTTGCTGATGGCGCTGGCCCTGCTTGCCGGGCGCCCGCGACGCGGCGACCCGCAGTTGCTGGCGGCAGCCCTTTCTGCCGCAGCCGCATTGGTCCTGCTTGACAGCGTCAAGGATCGCGCGGTCTACGAGTCAAGCAGAGGCACTTACGAGTCCACACCCGACACGACGCCGTAGGCCACGGCGCGCGCAATGTCCACCGATGGGCGCAACTTTTCCCGGGGGGGTGTGTTACAGAGGGCAGCACGGGTACAGGTCCGCACCTGCGCGGACATATGCGCAAAATGGCCGTGTGCTTGACAGCACGCGTAGCGCCGTCTACAATGCCTCGAGAGGTCCGCAGTGCGCGTGACGGCAGTCCCGGCAGGGCGCCAATCGAATGCGGAGTGGGTGCACCAAGACATGAACCGTGCTGCATTCGGTCTTTATTACGGCCCCTTGTGGCCATCAAGCGCCGGCTACACAGCCGGGTCAATGTATACAATGCATTTGGATAATCAGTGCAGAGGAGAATTCAATGGCGAACACTTTTGAACGCGTGCGCGACATCATCGTAGAACAACTTGGCGTCGACGCAGGCGATGTGACAATGGAGGCGAGCTTCCGCGATGACCTTGAGGCCGACAGCCTCGACCTGGTCGAGCTTATCATGGCCTTTGAAGAGGAATTTGGCGGGGAGATCAGCGACGAGCAGGCCCAGAAGATTCTCACAGTGGGTGATGCGGTGACCTTCCTGTCCAGCGACTAGTCGACGCGCGGCGTCGAGAGCCGACAGCGCAGCGCGTTGCGGCCGCATGCAAATACAAGAGCGAGCATCCCGAGGGAAGCTCGCTCTTTTGTGCGTAGAGATTTGCTGCGTTCTTCGCAGCAGCAAGACTTCAAAGTGATGCTGGAATGAAGCCCACTATCACCACCACTGCCTCTACCACTGCCACTTGTCAACGCAAAGACGCGGAGTGCGCAACGAGGCGCTAAGGACAGACTGCACCTCAGGACATCACGTTGTTATAGTACTTTGCGTTTCTTTGCTGTCTTCGCACCTTTGCGTTGAGATGTTGTTTTCACGTCGGCATGACTTTAGTGGTAGACGCGCAGGACGGACACCACCTTGCCATTGATGCGCACCTTGTCCGCAGGCTTGATGATGGGCTTGTACTCGGGTGCGGGGTTGGCGGGCTGAAGGCGTATATCCTTGCCCTGGTGGAAGAAGTACTTGAGCGTCGTCTCCTCGTCACCCTCAATCCATGCCGCCACCATGTCGCCATCGTCCGCCGTTTCCTGATAGCGCAGGATGACGATGTCGCCGTCAAGCACGCTGGCGTCGATCATCGAGTTGCCCTTGACGCGCAGTGCGAAGAGGTTCTCGGTGCTGCCGGTGATGCCCTCGGCCAGCTCCACCCAGCCCTCTGGATCGATGTGGCTGCGCGGCTCCGCCATAATTGGCTGGCCCGCGGCAATCACACCCAACACGGGTACGCGCACACGGTTGCCGCCGAAGATGGCATTGCGCTGCACCGGTTCCAGGTTGTGGTTGCCCCCCAGGCCCACTTCGGCGAGCTTGCCCCAATTGAGACTGAGACCGCGGCTGACTTCCCGATGGCGCGTGACAAACTCCATTTCTTCGAGTTTCGTCAGGTTGTAGTTGACGACCGAAGTGGAGGATATGCCGACCTTCTCGCCGATTTCGCGAATCGACGGCGGAAACTTGTTCTGTTCCGAGAATGAGATGATGAACTTGAGGATGTTCTGCTGGCGACTGGAGAGCGTGTTAGCCATGCGCGACCCTTTGTGTGCCTTTCCAGAGAAGCGGGCGGGTGCCCGTCAGGTTGGGAGAAGGTGTGGGGTGGGAAAAACCCAAGTATCCCTGAGTATCCCAAGCCAGAACGGATGTTTCCCAACATTTTCCCAAGTATAGCGGAACAAATGTGCGATGTCAAGAGGGAAAACGCACGCGTGTTCTGGAAAGTTTGCCTGCACAAGCGAGAAAAAAGGGGCGAGTGTCGCATAGTCACGCGGCCATTGCGCATAGGCAACGATTGCGACTCACCGCTTCAACGCCCGCGGCCGTGCCTCACTGGCCACCTGCGCCGATGTCAAGGTGTGCGCGCAGGCCGTGCTCTTCGAGGTAGGCGCCAAAGCGCGCCCATGCCGCCTCGGTTTCAGCCGGGCCGTCGCCTGCATCGGGGAAGCGCGCGTTTGCCTTGTCGATGCCCCGCAGCAGTGCATCCTCCATGTCAATGCCGCACAGGTAGGCCACCTTGAAAAGCATCACCTGCAGGTCGCTTAACTCGAGCGCGAGCAGGTCGCGCACCTTGTCAATGTCACTCGGCGCAGGGGCACGGTAGCCCTCAATCATCTGTGCGAGCTTGCTCACCTCGCCCAGTTCCTCGACGGCGTGGAGAAGTGTGTGGCTGAGCAGCACCTCATCCCACGTGCGCGATCTGTCCCACTCTTCAAGCCACTGCTGATATTCGCGTATTTGCATGATGCCCTTCCAGCCGAGATGGTGAAATGCGCGTAGTCACTGCCCTGCGGCAAGGTGCGCGGTCACGTCCGTTAACCTGTGGGGTCGGCAAAACGGGGGTCGTTCTGCAGGCGACGCAGGAAGTCCACCGAGCGGAGTTGGTGCTCGAGCACGCCCATGATGTAGCGCTGCAGAAGCGCCTCGGCCTTGCGCACGAGCGACGGGCGAATGGTGAACCTGCGCACATCACCCCACGGCTGCGACTGCGCAAAGCGCATGATTTTGAGAACGTCCGCTTCCAGCGCTTCGAAATCGCTTGTTCTCCCGCCGACCACTTTTTCGGCGCAGCGTGGGCAGTAGAAGCCGCCTTCGCCGGCGTTGAAGAAATTGGTCTCGGGCTGGAGTTCGGCGTCGCACTGCAGGCAGGTGAAGAGGTTGGGCTGGAAGCCGCTCACGCTCAACATATGGAGCATGAACCAGACAAGCAGCATATTGCGGTCGATGGAGTTGACATTGGGTGGCGCCGGCGCATCCTCGACGGCGGCCTGCGCCGTGGCCGCTTCTCGCGCCGCTGAGGCGTCAAGCTCGCGCAACACGAACGTGGAGAGCTCCCACACGGGTCGGTGGTCGTCGTCACTCTGCGCGAATGCGTCGACCAGTTCGGCCACGTAGCCTGCGCGCCCTATCGCATCGAGGTTCTCGCGTAGGTGGCGGTAGGATTCCACCGAAACCGCCTCGGTGATAATGTCCCCCGTGCGCGCCTGCGCGAGCAGCAGGTTGACCTGGGTAAAGGGACCGAGGTTGCCCC
>CAYRVP010000196.1:0-7096 GCA_964427845.1 uncultured Caldilineaceae bacterium | reverse complement strand
GGAAACCGAACGCCCCGCCGGCCTGGTAGAAGGCCGCGCGCGCCCACACGCGGCCCCGGTGCACGCGGCAAATCCAAGAGCACAGCCGACAGGCGACCCGCCCGCGAGCAGGAAGTGCCAATGGCGGTCATCGCCGCGCTCGCGCCCAAACCCGCCAAGGAAGTCAAGCGCGTTATCACAGAGGTCGAAGTCGGCGACTTCATCACCGTGCGCGATTTGGCCGGTTTGATGGAGCGCAGTCCCATCGACCTCATCAAGGTGCTCATGCAGTACGGCATCATGGCACCCATTACCCACAATATCGACCATGACACTGCCGTCATTCTGGGCGAAGAGCTGGGCGTGGCCGTGCTGCGCCCCAACCAGAGTGCCCAGGTAGATGAAGACGACGACGAGTCAAGCGTCGCCGTGGCCGAACAAGCCCAAACACTCGTCAAACAGGTGCTTGGCTCCGAAAAAGAGAAGAACCTCGTCGATCGCCCGCCCGTCGTGGCTGTACTGGGCCACGTCGACCATGGCAAAACCACCCTGCTCGACCGCATCCGCCACACCGATGTGGCCAGCAGCGAAGCGGGCGGCATCACCCAGCGCACCGGCGCGTACCAGGTCACGCTTGACGGCAAGCTGATTACTTTCCTCGACACGCCCGGCCACGAAGCGTTCACGGCCATGCGTGCGCGCGGTGCGCGCGTCACCGACATCGTCGTGCTCGTGGTTGCCGCCGATGACGGCGTCATGCCCCAAACGCGCGAGGCCATCAGCCACGCCAAGGCCGCCGGCGTGCAGATCATCGTTGCCGTCAACAAGATCGACAAGGCCAACGCCAACGCCGATCGCGTCCTCGAAGAATTGGCCAAGGAAGGGCTCCAGGCCGAGCAGTGGGGTGGCGAGACCATCGTCGTACCCCTCAGCGCCCTGCGCAACGAGGGCATCGACGACCTGCTCTCCAATATCCTTGTCGTCGCCGAACTGGAGAACTACCGCGCCAATCCCGAAGGCGCCCTCGTCGGCACCGTGATTGAATCCTCGCTGGACAAGCACCGCGGCGTCACCGCCACCCTGCTCATCCAGAACGGCACCCTTCACCAGGGCGACAGCGTCGTGGTCGGCTCCACCTGGGGCAAGATCAAGGCAATGTTCGACCATGAAGGCAAGCCCATCAAGAGCGCCGGCCCCAGCACCCCCGTGGTTGTCCTGGGGCTTCAGGAAAGCCCCGACGCCGGCGACGTGCTCGAGGGCATGCGCAACGACAAGCAGGCCAAGGCCATTGCCGAAGAGCGCCGGCTGGCCGACGACGCCCGCGCCGTGGCCTCGGCGCAACCCCGCATGTCGCTCGAAGAACTCTTCGATCGCGTCCAGAACGGCGCCAACAAGGTGCTCAACCTGATCGTGCGCGCCGACCTGCAGGGCACGCTCGAGCCGGTCATCAACTCGCTCAACGACACTGCCAATGACGAAATCGACATCAAGATTCTGCATGCGGCAGTGGGCAACATCAGCGAAGGCGACGTCATGCTCGCCGAAGCCTCCGATGCCATCATCATCGGCTTCTCCGTGGGCACCGACAAGGCCGCCGCCTCGCGCGCAGAGCTTTCCGGCGTCGAGATCCGTAACTATACAATCATCTACAAGATGATCGAGGACATCCAGGACGCCGTCAAAGGCATGCTCGACCCCGTCTACGAGGAGCGCACCGTTGGCCACGCCACAGTGCTGCAACTCTTCAAGCTGCGCCGCGGCTCCATTGCCGGCTGCAACGTACTGGATGGCGTCATCAAGCGCAACGCCATGGCGCGTGTGCTGCGCAACGGCACACCCGTCATCTTCCCCAACCGCGTGGAAACGCTGCGCCGCTTCACCGAAGATGTCAACGAAGTACGCACCGGCTTCGAGTGCGGTATCAAACTGCAGGACCGCAGCGACGACGTGCAGATTGGCGACGTCATCGAAACCTACGAGAACGTGCGCGTGCGCTAAGCACCCGCCGACTGCACCAAAGCGGCGTCGGCAGCGTGCATGCACGCTGCCGACGCCGCCGTCCCCTTGAAGGAGCCACACCGTGACCAGCGAAAAACGGCAGCAGCGCGTGCGTGGGCTGCTCATCGAAGAACTCACCATTCTCGTCGGCAGCGAGCTCGAGGACCCCAAACTCAGCTTCGTTACCGTCACCGACGTGGTCGTGAGCAAGGACCTGCACAATGTGCGCGTCTATGTGAACCACCAGGATGAAAACGTCTCCCGGCGCGAGATTCTCAGCCACCTCGAAAAGGCCGCGCCTTTCGTGCGCGGCAAAGTTGCCGAGCGCCTCACCCTGCGCTCCGTACCCGAAATCACCTTCGAGTACGACGAGTCGGCGATCCGCGCCGAGCGCCTTACCGAGCTGCTTGGGAAGATTGCCGAGGAGCGCGCCGTCACGGCACGCGCTGAAAGCGCCGACGGCGCAGCACCCCCGCCCGACGCAGAGTCCGGCGCCGCTTCCGCATGAGGCCGCCCCCCGAGCTGCTCGGAGCACTGCGCACAGCGCAGCGCGTGGTCGCCTTTAGCCATGTCAAGCCCGACGGTGACGCTATCGGCAGCCTGCTCGCTCTCGGCGCCATCCTGCGCGCACAGGGCAAAGATGTCATCCTCTCGCTCAGCGATCGCATCCCTGCCATCTACCGCACCCTGCCGGGGGCCGACGCCATCGTCGTCGGCCCTCTGCGCGATGCGGCCGCGCTCGCCACGGTTGACACCGTCATCGCTGTCGACTGCTCATCACTCGACCGGCTGGGCGATGCCTACGCGCCGGCCCTCGCCCAGTTGCCTCTGCTCGTCATCGATCATCACATCACCAACGAGCGTTTCGGCACAGTCAACTGGGTCGCACCTTCCTGCGCCGCCACTGCGCAAATGCTGCTCCACCTTGCCGATGCGCTGGATGTGCCCCTGAGCCAGCCCATGGCGCAGTGTTTGCTTACGGGCCTCGTCACCGACACCCTCTGCTTCCGCACCACCAACACCACCGCCGATGTCCTGACTGCCGGCATGCGCCTGCTCCAGGCAGGAGCCAACCTCATCGAGATCACCGAGAACATCCTCGATCAGCGCAGCTTTGAGGTTGTGAAACTGTGGGGTGAGGTGCTCGATGCCGCCAAGCTCGAGCAAGGCGTCATCTGGGTAACCATCAGCCTCGCCCAGTTTGCGGCATGTGGCGCCAATGGCGACGACGGCAGCCTCAGCAGCCTGCTCATCCGCACCGAGGGCGCCGACATCAGTGCCACCTTCGCCGAAAAGTTGGACGAAACGGGCGGCGCGGCAGTAGAATGCTCATTCAGGGCGCGCGGCGGCTTCGACATCAGCGGTGTGGCGCAGGCGCTTGGCGGCGGCGGCCACCCGGCCGCGGGCGGTTGTACGGTCCCCGGCACACTGGACGAGGCTACGGCGCGTGTCGTCCCTCTTCTCCAGCAGGCCCGCGCCGCTGCGCAGCGCACGTCACCGGCGTGATGACGCTGCTCTGCTCACCACGCCATCCTGGAGAGGGGCCCGAGACCAGGTTGCTTTCTCCCTTGCGCATCACCATTCTGCAAGCGTCAATCATCAACTATCCGTTCCCACCGCCCCACGGAGCCAGCCCACCTCGTGACCAGTGACGACTCAGGCGTGAACGGGCTGCTCCTGGTGGACAAACCCGGCCTTGCCTTCCCTGCACTGGACACCTCAATGCCAGGCCCGCGCTCATTCCCCACCAGCCATGATGTGGTCCAGCAGGTGCGCCGCGCCGCCAAAGAACGCCGCATCGGCCATACCGGCACGCTCGACCCCATGGCCAGCGGCCTGCTCGTTCTCTGCCTGGGGCGCGCCACACGCCTTGTCGAATACTACCAGGGCCACGCCAAGCGCTACCTGGCCGAAGTCACCCTCGGCTACGCCACCGACACCTATGACGCCCTCGGCGCGCCCACCGCAACCATGCCGGTTCCCGCGCTGGACGACGAGCGCATCGAGCGCGCCATTGCGTCCCTGCGCGGACCACAGCTCCAGACGCCGCCCGTCTACTCGGCGCTCAAACAGGGGGGCGAAAGCATTCACTACAAGGCGCGCCGCGGTGAAGATGTAAAGGTTGAGCCCCGCGCCGTCGACTTCCACGAGATCACCGTGCTCGCATTTACCGCACCCAATCGCCTCACCCTCGCCATCCACTGCTCGGCGGGCGCGTACATTCGCAGCCTTGCCTACGACCTGGGCCACGCGCTGGGCACCGTGGCCACGCTCACCGGCTTGCGCCGCACCGCCGCCGGCCCCTTCGCCGTCGCTGAGGCACACACGCTGGATGCAATCAGCGCCGCGGCCGCCGACGGTGTACTGGCCAATCTGCTCCTGCCCCCCGGCGCGCGCCTCGATTTGCCCATCTTCAGCGCCGCCGATGATGTGGTCGCGCGTCTGGGCCATGGCCAGGTCGTTTCCGCCCACGAGTTGCTCGCGCTGCAGCCTTCGGCCGGTGCGGAAGTCGCCCAGGTCCGCGCCGCAGACGACAGACTTCTCGGCATCATCCGCCGCATCACGCCACCCGCAGCCACAGCCGCACCCGCCGGCTGGCGTGCAGAAAAATGGTTCGCCTGAACTATGTACACCTACAGCGACCTGCGTCAGGCCGCGCTGCCTGGCCCCACCTACGTCACACTTGGCAACTTCGACGGCTTGCACCTGGGCCACCAGGCTCTCCTCCTGCGCGCGTTCGAGTTGGCCTCCGCCAACCCAAGCCCCGCTGCGCAGACCGCCATCGTCACCTTCAACCCGCACCCCTTCGCCATCTTGCGCCCTGGCCAGCCGCAACTCACACTCACCACGCCCAACGAACGCCTGATGCTGGCTGCTGCGCTTGGTGTCGAAATCGGCATCGTCCACCCCTTCACCCTGGAGACAACCCAACTCAGCGCACGTGAATTTGTCACGCTGCTGCAAACACACCTGGGCATGGCGGCTCTCGTTGTCGGCCCCGACTTCGCGCTCGGCCGCAACCGCAGCGGCGACATCCCCGCACTGCGCGAACTTGGCCAGGAATTGCGTTTTGGCGTCGAAGTCGTCGAACCGATTACCCGCGCGGGCGTGCCCGCGCGCAGTAGCACCATTCGCGACCTCCTCGTCGAGGGCGAGGTCGCCGGCGCCGCAGCCCTGTTGGGCCGCCCCTACAGCCTCACCGGTGAAGTTGCCCGCGGCGACCAGCGCGGCCGCCTTCTTGGCAGCCCAACTGCCAACATCGCCGTGCCGGCAGGCAAGCTATTACCCGCCAACGGCGTTTACGCCACCATCACGCGCTTCTGCACACCCGGTCGCGCATGGGCCTTCCAGAGCGTCACCAATGTAGGCGTGCGCCCCACTGTGGACGGCCAGCACCACCGCGTGGAAGCGCACCTGCTCGACTTCCCCCCGGCCGAACTACCCGATAATCTCTATGGCCAGCTTCTCACCGTCGAGTTCATCGCCCGTTTGCGCGGCGAAAAACGCTTCGACGGCCTAGATGCCCTCAGCGCCCAAATTCAGCACGATATCGCCCAGGCGCGCCATCGGTTCGCCACACTCGACTGACCTCGCTTCCTGACGCTGTGTCGACCAAGATCCTTAAGTTCTGGCGACGCACCGCAATTCACCACTATGCATCATTCATTATGAATTCGCATCGCAAACGAAAGAAGTCTCGCATGTTCGGGGCCGTGTCGCTTCTCCTGTCGACCGTCATCCTCGCGTCCTGTCTACCCATCTCGCCCATGAGTTTCCCCCTGGCCGGCGGGCCCACGCCGCCGCTTGGCGCGGCCCCATTGGTGGCGCCACCCGCTGCCGATGCAGCCGCCGCGCCCACGGCCGCAGTCGCAGCAGCGAACACGGCGCAGCCTGCGCGCGCCGCCGGTTTGGGCGGCCTTGCCAACGCTGCCGGCGGCCAGAGCCACCCCGCCCAGGCCGGCTCCCCCGCCCCTGACGGTGAACCCGCTACCGGCGATGAATCCATCGCGGGCGATGAACCCGCCGCAGCGCCGACACCGGTCGTTCCCAAACCCGTGCCCGCGCTCAACCCGATCACCATGGCGGCGGCGCTCGATTGTCTTGCGCAGGGCGATGTTGTCTACGCGCTCGCACTGCAAAACAGTAACGTGCGCCAGGCTGCCGGCGCCAACGCCTGCCGCATTGGGCGCATTCCACGCGGCACGCTCGTGCGCATCACCGGCGACGCCTCCGTGCAGACTGTGGCAGCAGACGCGACACCCGCCGCCGCAGCCACACCGGCCGCTGCCCCCACACCAGGCATCGGCTACATTGAGGACGTACTGCCCATCTTCCAGCGCAACTGCAACACCTGTCACAGCGGTGTGGCCAAAATCAAGGAACTCCAGGTCACCTCCTACGCCGGCGTCATGCAGGGGAGCGCCAGCGGCCCGGTCGTGCTCCCCGGTGATTCGACCGGCTCCCTCCTCTGGCAGATGGTGAGCACAGGCAAGATGCCCGTGATTGGCTCGCTCACCAGCGGCGAAAAGAACCTCATCAAGCGCTGGATAGACCTGGGCGCCACCGAGAATCGACCCGTCGCTGCTGCCGCCCCGGCCACAACCAACGCACCAGCACGCGCCCAATCGGCGCAGGCCTCCCTCTGGCTCGACATTGAGCCGGCCGACGTCAACCCAGTCACCGACAGTTGCGCCGCGCCCCTTGCCAATCCCAGCCACGTGGTCGCCAGCCAGCTCATGCTCCCGGTCGTCTGCGCCGAGGAGCCTGCTGCGGTGGCCGTCGACCTGCTGCGCACAAAGGTTGGCCTGCCCACCGCGGGCAAGCCCGCCGGCCTCCCCGCAGCCGCAGCCACCGCCGCCGGCGCACCAGTCGACGCAGCCTCCACCATGACGGCGACCGAGTCGACCACCACAGCCGATATCGCGGCCGCCGCCGTGACAACCGCCACCGCCGCCATCACACAGTCCGCCGCAGCCGTCGCGCCCGTGCAGGCAGCCTTTGCCTTGGTGGCCGCGGCCGGCACCGGCATCACCGCACGCGCCTTGGGGCTGGGCGCACCCACCGACGACGACCCGTGGCTCACACCGCGCGGCGGCCTCGGCATCGAGCGCAAGCTGCC
>CAYRVP010000195.1:0-7142 GCA_964427845.1 uncultured Caldilineaceae bacterium | reverse complement strand
GCCGGTGTGCAGCCAGCCGTCGCTGTCGATCGTCTTGGCGGTCTCGTCGTCCATCCGCCAGTAGCCCTTCATCACCTGCGGCCCCTTGAGGACGAGCTCGCCATCTTCGCCTATGGGCAGCTCGTGAAACTTTCCGTTCTCGTCGGGCTCCAGCCCCACCACCGTGCAGATGGTGTTGGAGATGGGCAGCCCAATCGAGCCGGTGCGCACCTCACCGTAGATGGGGTTAGCTGTTGCCACGGGCGCGCATTCGGTCATGCCGAAGCCTTCCACCAGTTTGCCGCCGGTAATCGCCTCGAACTGTTGCGCCACCTCCACCGGCAGCGCCGAGCCGCCGCTGAGACACGCCTTGACCGAATGCAGGTCAAAATCCTTGACCTTCGGATGGTTGATGAGGCCAATGTACATCGCAGGCACGCCAGGATAGAGGGTGATCTTCTCCTTGCTGATTACCTCGATGATGTGGGCGGTGTTGCGCGGGTCGGGCACCTGCACAATTTCGGAGCCGAGCGTCACGCCGAAGAGCATCCCCACCGTCATGCCGTAGACATGGAACGACGGCAGCGCGAGCAGCACCTTCTCCTTGCCGTACTCAACGCGCGTGAACCACGCGTCCATCTGCAGGCAGTTGGCCACCAGGTTGCGGTGCGAGAGCATCGCCGCCTTGGGCACACCGGTTGTACCGCCGGTGTACTGAAAGAGCACTACGTCATCGGGCGTGGCCTCAATGGGCTGGGGCTTGCTGGGCGAGCCGGCCAGCAGGTCGTCGTACTGATGGACTGTTGGGCCGTAGGTTACATCCTTCATCATCCCGCCTGCGCGCACCGTCTTGGCGGCCAGGCTCTTGAAGGGCCAACTGAGCGTATCCACGATATCGGCCACAATCACATGCTGAATGCTGATGTCGTTGCGAATCGGCGCGAGCCGCTCCACCAGGCCGCTGAGCATGATAATGGCCACCGCACCGCTGTCCTGCAGGATGTGCTTGAGTTCGGGCGACGGGTAGGTGGGGTTGATGTTGACGACCGTAGCCCCGGCCTTGAGGATGCCGAAAAACGCCACAACCGTCTGCGGGATGTTGTTGAGCATAATCCCGACACGGTCACCCTTCTTGATGCCCAGCCCCTGTAGCGCCGAAGCGAAGCGGTCGCTCGCGGCGTCCAGTTCGCGGTAGTTCATGCGCGAACTAATGGAAAGTCCCGCGGGCAGGTACTTGAGCACCAATCGCACGGCCGTGTTGTTGGGAAAACGTTTGGCGGAATCCGTCAGCAGATCATGCAGCAACTTTTCCGGGACTTCGATGGTCTGCGGAACGCTCTTCTCGTAGTGCGCAAACCAGGGCATTGGTGATAGCATGGCCTCTCCTGTGAACTGTTGGTGTTCGAGGGGAAGTCGGTGGAGCGCAAAGCGACTGCTGTGCCTGCGCGCCTGCCGATCTGCGATTGATTGCGGTGGATATAATGTGAATAGAGAGCGGCAGGACACAACACGCGCGCCGCACACAACTTGCGTGAGCGCACAGGATAGCCGCCGGGCGTTCCGTAGCTGTTGCGATGCAGGGAGCGCAATGCGCCATACCCACGGATCCTGCCAGGTGACTGCCTGGACGAAGCGTTAATAATTATAGCACAGGCCTTTTGACATCTCCACCCAGCAATTCTATACTCAATCGGACGCGGGTGCGGCGTAAACCAGCACCCTATTCCAAAAATGAGCAAGGAAAAGATGATGCAAACAACACGCGTAAAATGGATTGAAGAGAAGACATTCCTGGGTACGGCCGACAATGGCCAGAATGTGGTTATGGCCAGCGGTGCGCCCGGCGTGGGCCCGATGCAGATGCTGCTGCTGGGCCTGGGCGGCTGCGCCGCGATTGACGTCGTCGACATCATCAAGAAGCAGCGCATGGAACTGGAGGCGCTGGAAGTCTCCGTCTCCGGCGAACGCGGCACGGAACAGCCCAGGGCATGGGAGACGATTCACATGCACTTCATCGTCACGGGGCGCGGCCTGGACGAAGCCAAGGTGCAGCGCGCGATTGACCTGAGCGTGGAAAAGTATTGCGGCGCGCACGCCACCCTCAAGGGCGTAGCCGACATCACGCACGATTTCGAGGTGCGCACACCCGCAGAGGCGGTCGCCGCATAACACATGTTCAGCCGCATGTTCGGGCGCAAGCCGCCGCCCACGCCCCCGCCCGACAGCGCCGCGCGCCCGCTACCGGGCGAAGTCACCGACGCCACCTGGGAGGCGCTGCTGGCCGCGCCGGGCTTCACGGTCGTCGACTTCTGGGCCGACTGGTGTCAGCCCTGCACAATCATGTCGGCTTATGTGGAGTTCCTGGCGCGCGACTTTGCAGGCCAACTTCAGGTGCTCTCGCTTGACGTGGACGAAAACCCGCACACGAGTGAAGCATACAACGTCATGGGTTTGCCTACGCTCATCTACTTTCGCGACGGTGAGGAAGTGCAGCGCACGATAGGCGTCACAGACTACGACACGCTCAAGCGCGCGACAGCGCGACTTCTCTCCGCAAACGACTAAATCACCCATCATCAATTATTCAATCATCGAAAATATTTAATCAATGATGATTGAAGACTGCCGCTTTCCACCCTGGAGCACGCCCATGCGCATGTCGCGCCTGTTTTTCCAGACGTTGCGAGACGCCCCCGCCGACGCCGAAGTCATCAGCCACAATTTGCTCGTGCGCACGGGCATGATCAAGCAGATTGCCGCGGGCATCTTCGATTACCTGCCGCTGGGGTTGCGCGCCAAGCGCAAAATCGAGCAGATCATCCGCGAGGAGATGGACGCTGTCGGCGGCCAGGAGGTCTCGCTGCCTGTGGTGCACCCCGCCGAACTCTGGCAGAAGTCCGGGCGCTGGTACCAGATTGGCGACGACATGGCGCGCTTCAAGGACCGCGCTGGCCGCGACATGGTGCTGGGCATGACGCACGAGGAGATCATGGCTGACATGGCGCAGCAGATTGTCAGCAGCTACCGCCAGCTCCCCTTTGTGCTCTACCAGATCCAGACAAAGTTCCGCGACGAGCCGCGCCCGCGTGCCGGCATCATCCGCGTGCGCGAGTTTACCATGAAGGACGCCTACTCCTTCGACCGCGACCAGGCGGGGCTGGATGCCTTCTACCCGCGCATCTACCAGGCGTACTTCAATGTCTTCCGGCGTGCGGGCATGGAGGTCGTCGCCGTGCAGAGCGACGTGGGCATGATGGGCGGCAGCATGGCGCACGAGTTCATGGCGCTCCTGCCTATCGGCGAAGACACGATTATCGTCTGCGACAAGTGCGGCTACAGCGCCAACCGTCAGGTGGCCACCTTCCGCAAGCCGCAGCCGCCCGTGGTTGATGCGCTGCCGGCCGAGGAGGTGTATACGCCCGGCGCAACCACAATTGCCGCCCTGGCCGATTTCCTGCACATCGGCGCCGACCAAACGGCCAAGGCGGTCTTCCTCATGGCCGAGATGGATGGGCCGGCCGGCCCAGACGGCAAGGCGGGCAAGGCGGGCAAGATTGTGAACCGCTTTGTCTTCGCCGTGCTGCGTGGCGACATGGAGTTGAACGAAACCAAACTCACCAACGCCATCAAGGCGCGTGGCGTGCGCCCCGCCACGGTGGAGGAGATACACGCCGTGGGCGCCGAGGCCGGCTACGGCTCGCCGATTGGCATTGCCCGCGACCAGGTGCTGCTGGTGGTGGATGACCTGGTGGCTGCCAGTCCCAATCTCGTGGCAGGGGCCAACAAGGTGGATTATCACCTGCGCAACACGAACTACGGGCGCGACTACCAGGCCGATATTGTCACCGACCTGGCCGCAGCAGGCGACGGCCACGCTTGCCCACAGTGTGGCGAGCCATTGCACGCCGTGCGCGGTGTGGAGGTGGGCAACATCTTCAAGCTGGGCACAAAATACAGCGTGGCCATGGGCGCAACCTATCTGGACGAGAATGGCGCGAGCAATCCCATCGTCATGGGCTCCTACGGCATCGGCTCCGAGCGTCTCATGGCCTGCATTGTGGAGCGCTTCAACGACGAGAAGGGCATCATCTGGCCCATCAGCGTTGCGCCCTACCAGGTTGCGCTGGTGAGCCTGGCCAACGAGAAGTCGCCCGAGGTGGCGGCCGCTGCCGAGGAGATCTACGAGCGGCTGCAGGCCGCGGGTTTTGAAGTGCTCTTTGACGACCGCGACGAACGCGCAGGCGTCAAATTCAATGACGCCGACCTGCTGGGCATGCCTCTGCGCCTGACTGTCGGCGGCAAGGGATTGCAGCAGGGCATCGTGGAACTCAAGTTGCGCCGCACAGGCGCAATGCGCTCCATACCGCTGGATGACCTCGAGGAGGGGCTGCGAGCCGCCGCCGCCGAGGAATGGGCGTGGATCAACGCGCTGCTCAAAGCGGAGGCGTTGGACATTTAGTCAAGACAGACGTTAACGCGAACCAGTCATTGGTAAGTGGTAATTGGTAAGTGGGAATTGGTAAGTGGGAATTCAGTCCGCAGGCGACGAATGACCAGTTACCAGTTACCAGTTACCAGTTACGATTTGCCACTTCTGCTCTTATTCCGCAAGGCGCATACCATGTTTCTGGTTGTAGGCAGCACAACGGTGGATCTCTTTGTGTCGGGCGTGGAGCGGCTGCCGGGCTGGGGCGGCGAGGAGTTCGCCGTCTCCAACCTCGCCTTCACCGACGCGCCGCTGCGCCTCTCGCTGGGTGGCAACGGGGCAAACGCAGCGTTTGCGCTGGGGCGGCTGGGGGCTGACGTGCGTCTGCTCAGTGCAGTGGGCGATGATGCGCTGGGCAACCTCGTCTGCGGCTGGCTGGAAGAGGCGGGCGTAGCGACAAGCGGGCTGCGCCGGCGCGACCAACACACCGCCACCACCGTATTGGTGATGGACGGGCAGCGCAACCGCCTCATCTTTCTCCACCCCGGCGCCTATCCGCAGGTCACATTGGACGATTTGCCGCAAGGCTGGTCCGTGGATCTGGAGGTGCTGCTCATCAACGGCTACACCCTCATGCAGGGGCTGCGGCCGGCAGGCTATATCGAGCTGCTTAAGCAGGCGCGCGCCGCGGGCGCGCACACCGCCGTGGACATCGGCCCCGCGATCGGCGAAGTGGCGCGGCTTGCCGAGATCATGCCCATGCTGCCCTGGGTGGACACGCTGATTGCCAACGATCACGAGCTTTCCGTCTGTGTGGATGCGGCCGACTTGCCCGCACGCGCCACAGCCCTTCTCGAGGCCGGGGCGCGCCGGCTTGTGGTGAAACAGGGCGAGGCAGGCGTCACCCTCTTTGGTGCAGGGCAGCCGCAACACGTGCCCGCGATTGCCGTGGAAACGCGTCAGACTGTGGGCGCTGGTGATGCCTTCAACGCAGGCTTTCTCTGGGCAGTGGCACAGGGGTGGGATGAAGCCGGCGCGCTGCGCTACGGTGCGACCATGGCGGCGCTTGTCGTTCGCAGCGATTGTGGTATTCTTGACGCCCCACGACGCGATGACGTGGAGCACTTTCTTGCGGGGTATTCTGCCGAACGCGCGGCGGACTAGCGTTTGTTAACACAATGTTACAGACGTCTTCATGTATGTGTGGCAAGATCAGGATGTGGGCTGTGGTGATAGTCCTGGCAGGTTTTGCGAGGACAGACAGAGAGAGATGAACGAGACAACAACTGCACTGGCTGTTGTTCAGCCAACAAGCAAACAGGAACGGGTGGCGAGTTGGGTCTCCAACATCGCTGCACCGCCTGTGCTGGCCGTGGTAGGCGTGATGCTGGTGGCCCGTCAGACGGCCGAACAGGGCGCCTGGGAGTGGGCACTCTACTTTGCGGCATTCGCTGTCGCACTCCCCCTGCTCTACGTTGTGTGGGAAGTCTACCGCGGCAACATTTCGGATGTGCATGTACCCGACCGGGCGCAGCGCACACGCCCCTATCTGGTGGCGCTGGCCGCTTCGCTTGCGGTATGGGTGATTTTCGCATGGTGGCCTGCGCCGCCCATGTTCCGCATGTTGGCGCTGGCCAATGGCTTGCAGGCGCTCATCTTCTTCTTCATTACGCTGCGTTGGAAGATTAGCCTGCACAGCGCCGCCGCCGGCGGCCTTACGGTGCTGGGGCTGACCGCGCTCAGCAGCACAGGTTTGTGGATTGCACTCTCCGTGCCGCTGATTGCCTGGGCGCGCGTGCGCCTGCACCGCCACACGCTCGCGCAAACGATTGGCGGCGCGCTGCTCGGTGCGGCCATTTTTGGTGTGGCCGTCTGGGTGGTGTAACAGCAGGGAGTGGGGAGTAGGGAGTAGGGAACGGCCTGCGGCCCCAGGGGATCGAAGGGATCAAAAGCAAGGGATCAGAAGCGTCTCGCTCACGATGAGCGTGCTTCTGATCCCTTTTTGATTCCTATTTATCCCTTCGATCCCCTGGGGCCGCAGGCCGTTCCCCACTCCCCACTCCCCACTCCCTACTCCCTACTCCCCACTCCCTCATACACCTGTATCGTCTCCGCGGCAGTGCGCTGCCACGAGTAGGCGGCGGCGCGTGCCAGACCGCGCTGGCGGAGTTCGGCGCGCAGCGCGTCCTGCGTCACCAGCAGCGCCAGCGCGTCGGCCAGCGCTGCCTCGTCGGTCGCTTCGATGCAGAGCGCAGCGTCGCCCGCGACCTCCATCAGGCTGGGCGCGCGGCTGGTGACGACGGGCGTACCGCAGGCCATGGCCTCGAGCACGGGTAGCCCGAAGCCCTCCAACAGGCTGGGGTAAACGAAACCCAGCGCCGCCTGGTAGAGGCCGGGCAACTCCTCTGCAGCCACATAGCCGGTGAAGTGGACAACTTCCTCCAGCCCCAGCGCCCGCACCCGGGCGAATATCTTGTCATAGAACCACCCCTTGCCCCCCGCCAGCACGAGTCTGACGTCGCGATCGGCGGGTGCGGCCTGCGCGCGCCATTGTTCGTAGGCGCGCACCAGCGTCACAAGGGTCTTGCGCGGCTCCAGCGTGCCCCCAAAGAGCAGATAGGCTGCGGGCAGGGCGGTGGCGGCGCGCCCGCGGGCCACTTCCGCCGGGCGAGCCGGTCCAAACCCGGGCCCCACGCCCATTGGCCCCCCCCGACTCTTGCGTGCACGCCCCCCCAAA
>CAYRVP010000194.1:0-7309 GCA_964427845.1 uncultured Caldilineaceae bacterium | reverse complement strand
ACAGGCGGTTGGCTACGCGCGGGGTGCCGCGCGCCCGGCGTGCGATCTCCAGCGCACCCTCCTCGTCCACTTCAAGCTCCAACATGCGCGCTGCGCGCTTGACGATTTCCTGCAGCGCTGCAGTGTCGTAGAAGTCAAAGCGCTCCACCACGCCAAAGCGAGCGCGCAGCGGTGACGTGAGCAGCGCCAGGCGCGTCGTGGCGCCCACCACCGTGAATTTGGGCAGGCTGAGGCGAATGTTGCGCGCGCCGGGACCGCTGCCCACCACCAGGTCAAGCGCAAAATCCTCCATGGCCGGATAGAGAATCTCCTCTACGGCGCGCCCCAGGCGGTGGATTTCGTCGATGAAGAGGATGTCACCCCGGCGCAGGTTGGTGAGGATGGCCGCGAGATCACCTGCCTTCTCAATCGCCGGCCCTGCCGTCACCTTGAGGTTGGCTTTCATCTCGTGGGCGAGGATATGGCTCAACGTCGTTTTACCCAAGCCCGGCGGCCCATAGAGCAGCACGTGGTCGAGGCTGTCGCCGCGGTGGCGAGCGGCATCGACGAGTATTTGCATCTTGTCACGCAGTCGCTCCTGGCCCAGCATCTCGGCCAGCGACTGGGGGCGCAGCGCGTAGTCAACGCTGCGCTCGCCGCCTTTCTCCTCAGCCGACACAATGCGCTCATCGTCAGTCGCGTCGGTGGTCGGGCGGGCTGCGGGCGGGCGGTTGAGCGAACGTTCGTCGGCCATGGTAGGGAATCCAGTTGGGCGTTATCGGCGCGATGGTACGTTTGTTCTAGCCGGCTCATTATACCAGAGGGGCAGGTGCAGGATCAACACTTGCGCTGCCGTGCAAATGCTGCTATAACGGCGGCACTCACATGTTAGTCAATTTGCCGGCCCGCTTTGCGTATCCTTTTGGATTCCTGCACCCTCTTTATTGGCGCAAGATGCCCACTTGAGGGTACACTCCACAGTCACTGCGCACGTAGCGGTGTCGGTCTCCCGCCCCCGCGATGCACACGCGTACAGCATCGCACGTCAAGGAGGATTGAGTGGCTCAGCAAGTTCGTGATCAATTCGTTGTCAAAGAGGCAAAGCGTTTGAAAGAGGAGCAGGTCCAGGTGCAGGATGAACTGCGCCACCTGCGCGAAATGATGCAGGCAGAGGTCGACGTCGAACCCGATGAAGGCGACGCCGAGATTTTTGAGCGCGAGAAGAACGCTGCGCTCATCTCCGTCCTCGACAGGCGCCTCTCCGACATCGATGCCGCGATGCGCGCAATTGACAAAGGCAAATATGGCATCTGCACGCGCTGCGGAAAGCCGATTGAGGTCGAGCGCCTCGAAATCAAGCCCGATGCGTCGATGTGCGTCGCTTGCCAATCCGAGATGGAGCGGCTGGCCCGTCGCAATCGCCCCGCCGCGCGCCCAATCGAGTGGTAGGCGCGCAGGCACAGCTCCTCACGCCGTCCCTGCGCTCACACGCGCCAGGGCTATTGCATTCAGGATGAGCCATTGCCCCCCATTCCTGCGACGAGCTTCCCGAATACCTTCCCGTCACCCCACCCGCTGGCCCAACACAAGTTGACGCTGTTGCGCAAACGCTCCACCGAGCCGAAGAAATTCCGCGAGGTAGTGCGCGAATTGGCGGCCATGCTGGCCTATGAGGCCACGCTCGACATTGCTATCGAGCCGCTGCGTGTGGAGACGCCGCTTACCGAGTCGGTTGGCGCAACCGTGGCCGAGAAGGTGGGCCTGGTGCCGATTCTGCGCGCCGGGCTGGGTATGGTGGAAGGTGCGTGGGAGTTGATGCCCCATGCCGAAGTCTGGCACCTGGGGCTCTATCGCGACGAGAAGACATTGCGCCCCGTAGAGTATTACAACAAACTCCCCGTGGCGCCCACCGTGGATCTTTGCCTTATTCTAGACCCCATGCTGGCCACGGGCGGCTCTGCGATTGCCGCCGTGGACGTGCTCAAGCGCTGGGGTGTCACGCGCATCAAGTTCGTGGGTGTGCTGGCCGCGCCGGAGGGCATTCGCGCCCTCCACGCACACCATCCCGACGTGGCCATCCACATTGCGGCCATTGACGAGCGGCTGACAACAAGCGCCGACGGCTTTCCCGCCGGCTTCATATGGCCCGGCCTGGGCGACGCGGGCGACCGCCAGTTTGGCACCGGCTGAGCGGAGTCGCAACAATTCTGGAAGTATGACACAGGAACTCACGGATAACAGCGGTTTGCCGTTGTCATCTGTGAGTTTCTGTGTCATTTGCGTCCAGCGCAGTCTACTCGGGGGTGACGTACGCAGCGGTAATGCCGCCATCCACCATGAAGTCAGTGCCCGTCACGTACGATGATTCATCGCTGGCAAGGTAGAGCGCGGCGTTGGCAATTTCCTTGGCCTCGCCAAAGCGCCCCATAGGCACGTGCACCAGCCGCCGCTGCTTCTTGGCTTCCGTATCGAGGAAACTCATCAGCAACTCGGTGCGCAGCGGGCCCGGGCAGAGCGCATTGACGCGGATATTCTCGCGTGCGTGGGTGACGGCCAGGTCGCGCGTCATGGCAAGCACGCCCCCCTTGCTTGCGGTGTAGGCTACTTGCGGTGTAGCTGCGCCCAGAATGGCCACAAAGGAGGCCGTGTTGATGATGGAGCCACCACCCGCACGCCGCAGCGCGGGGATGCCGTACTTGCACCCGAGGAAGACCCCCTTGAGGTTGATCGCCATCGTCAAATCCCAGACGGCTTCATCGGTGTTGATGGCGTCATCGTCGCGACTGTGCATGATGCCTGCGTTGTTGAAAAGTACGTTCAGTTTGCCGAAGTTCTCCTCGGCGGTGCGCACCATAGCGGCGCAATCGTCGGCTTTGGAGACGTCAGCATGCGCGTAGGTGGCCTGCCCGCCCGCCGCCTGAATTGTCGCAACAACCTCGGAGCCGGCGGCATCGTTGATGTCGACCACGACCACTGCGGCGCCCTGCTGCGCAAAGAGGATAGAGGTCTCTCGGCCGATACCACTGCCGCCACCGGTGATAAGTGCTACCTTGTTGGCAAGTCGCATCCTGCCACTCCTTCCATGAACCTGCGTTGCGTATTGCGGCGGATTTTGCCGCCAATGTGGGGGAAAGCAGCGCGCAAGTGCGCGTCGTTCCATGGAAAAGAGAAGGGCAGGGAAGCCCTCCGCTTCGCGCGCCGATGCAGGTGCGCGCCGCGCCGCCGCTGCTACACGTGCCTGGTTGATTCTACGCCATCTCGAGCCTTGTGCACTTGCTTGCATGCGGCGATTAACGCATCAAAGAGGCGCTGCTGCGCTGGTTCGACGGCGGCGCTCAGTTCCGGGTGCCATTGTACGCCCAGCAGCCAGGGGTGATCGGCGCATTCCACCGCCTCGATGCAGCCATCGGCCGCACGCGCAACCACGCGCAGTTCGGGCGCGACGCGGTCAATCGCCTGATGATGCCACGAAATCGGCGGTTCACCTTGCGCGCCCAGAATTGCCGCGAGGCGCGTTCCTGGCACAACTTCGATAGCGTGTGCCACGCCGCCATAGGGTTCGGCGCGGTGGGCGACATCGCCGCCGGGCAGACTGGGCAGATCGGGCAGGTGGGGGTGCAGCGTGCCTCCCAGCGCTACATTGACCACCTGCAAACCGCGGCAGATCGCGAGCGTGGGTATGCCTCGTGCATGCGCCAGGTGGACGAGTGCAATCTCCTCATCGTCGCGCACGCGGTCGACGCCATCGACGGCGGGGTGCGCGTCACCCCCGTAGTGCGCCGGGTCCACGTCGCTCCCACCGGAGAGAACCAGCCCGTCGCATTGGGCCAATAGGGCGGCGGCGGCGCCTTGCCAAATGGGCAGGATTAGCGGTAGCCCACCGGCGCGCGCCACGGCATCGGCGTATGCGCGCGGCAGAATGATGTTGCCGCGCGTATCCAGTTCTTCAGGCGTAATGCCGATAATGGGGCGTGCCGCCACGAACGCGCCCCGGCTAAATCCGTTCAAAATAGCGCCTGCGCTCCCAGTCCGTGACGGCGGTGTCGAAACTGGCCTGCTCGCTGCGATAGAAATGCGCGTAGTGATCGACCACGTCATCCCCCAGCGCGCCACGCACGAATTCGCTCTGCGTAAAGAGCTCGGTGGCGTCGCGCAGCGTGTGCGGCACGCGCGGCAGTGCCTGCGCCTGGTAGACATCACCTGCAAAAATCGCCGCCGGCTCAGTCTGTTTGCGGATGCCGTCCAGCCCGGCAGCGAGCGCGGCCGTGTAGGCGAGATAGGGATTGCAGTCGGCCCCCGGTATGCGCGACTCGATGCGCAAGGTGGGGCCATGACCCACGACGCGAAAGCCTGCGGTGCGGTTGTCGTGGCTCCAGGCGATGCGTGTGGGCGCCCAGGAGCCGGCCCGATAACGTTTGTACGAGTTGATGGTGGGCGCGTAGAAGACCATCAACTCGGGGACGTGGGCAAGCCAGCCGCCCAGAAACCAGCGAAAGATGGGCGAGCAGGCAATGGGGCCGAGCATCTCGTCGCCGGCAAAGGCATTGTGTGCGCCCTGCTCGTCCTGCTGCCAAAGGCTCAGGTGGATGTGGCTGCTTGAGCCCGCGGCGTCGGGCGCGAACTTGGCCATGAAGGTGACGCTGATGCCCTGCTGGTCAGCTACTTCCTTGAGGCATTGCTTGTAGATTGCATGGCGGTCGGCCATGGTGAGCACATCTGCATAGCGCACGTTCAATTCGTGCTGGCCGAGCCCCCACTCGCCCTTGGAGTTCTCCACGGGGATACCCGAGGCCTTGAGGTGGCGGCGCACCGCCCCGTTGAAGGCCTCGGTGCGCGAGCCCTGCAACATGTGGTAGTCCTCGATGTACCAGCCTGCTGGCTCCAGCCCTGCATAATTCTGCGCGTTGGCGGCGCGATAGGACGGACTGAAGATGTAGTACTCAAGCTCCGAGGCGGCCATTGCGCCAAATCCCATCGCCGTCGCGGCCTCAATCTGCCGGCGCAGGAGGGTGCGCGGCGCAACCGCCACCGGCTGCGAACCGCGCCCGTTCTGCTCTTTCTCCACATCGCAGATTACCAGCGCCGAGCGCTCGAGCCAGGCGGCCACGCGCAGCGTCGAGAGGTCGGGCACAAGGTGCACATCGCCATAGCCTCGCTCCCAGTTGGCAAAGGTATAGCCTGGCACCGGCTCCATCTCCATGTCGGCGGTAAGGAGATAGTCGCACGCGTGCGTACCCTGGTGCGCGACATCGGCCACAAAGAAGGCGGCGTCGAAGCGCTTGCCCATGAAGCGGCCATACGGATCCGTGAACTGGACCAGCACAGTATCAATCGCGCCGGCGCGCGCCTGCGCGTCCAGTTCCTCAAGCGAAAGCATGCCGGTCAGGTTGGGCGGTTCACTCATGCGCGGGCAGTTCCATCAAGCAGCGGCCGAACCTGCATCGCGGAAGCGCGTGACCATGGCGCGCGCCGTCGCTTCCAGATAGGAAGCGTCAGCGTTCGGAGAGACAAACTGGAAACCCATGCCTACGGCCTTACGCGCATATTCGGGCGTGGCGCAGTGCAGACCCGCAATCACGCCATGACGCTGTGCACTGGCAAGCACGGTGTGCAGCGCTTTCACGAGCATCGGCTCGGTGTAGTCGGCGCGTTCAGTGCCGCCCAGCGAGATGCTCAGATCGGCCGGGCCGATGTAGAGGCCATCCATACCGGGTGTCGCGGCAATCTCCTCGACGGCGGCCAGCGCCTCGGCGGTCTCGATCATGGCGATGGCAGCGACGAGTTGATTGGCGTGCTCCACATAGTCGCTGCCGCCGTAGAGACGAGCGCGCACGGGGCCATAGCTGCGAATGCCCTGCGGCGGGTAGCGGCAGGCCGCCACAAAGGCTTCAGCCTCGGCGCGGCTGTTGACCATGGGGCAGATGATGGCGTACGCGCCTGCGTCGCACATGCGCATTATCTGCGCGGGGTCGTTCCACGGCACGCGCACCACGGGCGTCGCATCCGTTGTGGAGATGGCCTGGAGCATGGCGACGGCTGTTTCGTACCCCATGAGGCCGTGCTGCATATCGATGGTGATGCTGTCGAAGCCCTGACGGGCCATGAGTTCTGCGGTGAAGGCGGACGGAATCTGCAACCAGCCATTGAGGGCGGCGCCTCCCTGCTGCCAGAGAGCTTTGAGCGCGTTGGGGCGCATGGGTAGGTCCTTGCTAGCCGGCCGCGAGGCCGTGGCGTGGATGAGGAATTGCCCGCCGTGTGGAGATGGGATGGGGAAGCCGGGATGGGCAAAACTCTAGCACAGGGGATGAGGGGCGTCAAGGCGCGGATCGGCACGCGGACTTTCGCGCGGTCGGTTAGCTGGGGGAGGCGTTCCCCGGTCCCGCCCGCCCACGCGAGTCATTGCGGTAAAAACGCCCCCACAATTTGACCGAGCGAACCGTTATGCTATACTGTCCAAGTTGCCGTGACTGCCTCACAAGGCGAAGCGCCACGGCAACGCCGGCAACGCCTTGCAGTGTGGCCTTTGCGCCGACGTAGCTCAATCGGCAGAGCAGCTGTTTTGTAAACAGCAGGTTAACGGTTCAAGTCCGTTCGTCGGCTCCAGCCAGCAGGATTCAAGATTGTTGTGTGCAGCACGCAGATTTGGTAGTACCACGCAGGTATGGCAGTAAAATTTGGGCGGGTGCCCGAGTGGACAAAGGGAGCTGACTGTAAATCAGCCGGCGACGCCTACGGTGGTTCGAATCCGCCCCCGCCCACTGTGATTGCCCGGTAGCAGCGGGTAGTCCATTCCTCTCCCGAGTATTTTTGGGTGAGTTGCAGTGCCCACGTAGCTCAGTCGGCAGAGCACATTCTTGGTAAGAATGAGGTCATCGGTTCAAATCCGATCGTGGGCTCTCACACGCAACTTGCGGTAGCGCAAGGTTGCACATCGCGAGGTGGCGCACTGCGCACTTCAGGCGACCGCAGGACATTGACCGCGCCATGCGTGCGCACCCCGGGGCGCTGTACCCCACATGCAATAAGGAGTCGACGGGTATGGGCAAGGCAGTCTTCGAGCGCAACAAAACACACGTTAACGTAGGTACGATTGGCCACATTGACCATGGCAAGACGTCGCTGACGGCTGCCATTACCAAGGTGCTGGCCATGAAGGGGTGGGCGGACTTCCGCCGCTTTGATTCCATCGACAATGCACCTGAAGAGAAGGCGCGCGGCATCACCATTGCGATTGCGCACGTCGAGTACCAGACGGACACGCGCCACTACGCACATGTGGACTGCCCCGGCCACGCCGACTACATCAAGAACATGATTACCGGTGCGGCAC
>CAYRVP010000193.1:0-7348 GCA_964427845.1 uncultured Caldilineaceae bacterium | reverse complement strand
CCTGCTGCCCCTGCGTGTAGCCTAGGGTCCCATAGCCAGGCGGCGGATGGCCCTGCTGGCGGTATCCCTGCTGGCCCTGCGCCGGCCGACCCGGCTGGCGGCCGCGCAGCACCGACTGCATGGGCTGCTGACCATAGCCGGCGCCATGCGCCATGCCCGGCGCACCGCCCGTACCTGCGCCGGACTGGCCCACACGCTGGCTCAACGTGCGGCTGATGTTGCTGGCCAGCGCCGGCGACACACTCATAAGCACAGCGAAATCGGTTTTGCTCAGCGTCAGCACATCGACGTCGGTCTCGGCTACTGCCGAGGCGCTGTGCGGCTGGTTGCTCAGCAACGAACGCTCACCGAACTCATCGCCTGGCCCCAGCACATAGCTGCCGCCGCTGATTGGCTGAATGCGCACCTGGCCGCGCTCAATGAAGTACATCTGGTCGGCAGGGGTATTGACGCGGAAGATTGGCTCGCCGGCACGGAAACGCGTGGGCTTGAGATACGCCGCCACCTGCTGCATCTCGGTGGCGCTAAGCGGGGCCAACGTCTCGAAATTGCGCAGTCGCGAGTCGTCCACAGCGGGCGTTGCGCCTTGCTCGAGACGGGTGGCCAGCGCCTGGCTGAGCACGCGGCTGAGCGGCGGGTTCTGCGCGGCCACGGCATCGAGATCGGCCTTGTTGAGCAGCCATAGGTTGGTGTTGCGCGTGGCCGTCGCGTCCTCGTTGCGCACCTGGCCGGTGAGCACGCTCAACTCGCCAAAGAAGCCGTTGCCGCCAATGCGCGCTTTTTCCTCAATGACGCCCATGGCGTTTTCGGCGGTCAGTTCAATTTCGCCCTGTTCCACCAGATAGAGCGCCTCGCCCGCCTCGCCCACGCGGTAGACGCGGTCGCCCGCGGGCACATGCTGCAGCACCATACGCTGCGCCAGCGCCTGCATCACGGGGACAGGCGCATCGGCGAAAAGGGGCATCTGCTGCAAGCGTGCAACGGCCTGCACCTGGTCGGTGCGGCTGAGGCGCGCCTTCATGGAACGCGCCAGGCTGCGCCGCAAACCGGGGTGGCGGCTGTTAACGGCGTGGAAGGTGTCGGCCGAGAAGCACCAAACCAGGCTGTCGGCGGTGGCCACGACGCTTTGCGTGTAGGGCTTGTTGGTCAAGAGTGCGAGCGCGCCCACAATTGAGCCAGGCGCCACGGGCTGGCCGCCTTCGCTGCTGTAGCCGCCGTTGGGCGTGGGCGTGGGCGCTGCTGCAGGCGATACGGGCGTGGTCGCAGGCGTTGGCGACGTGAGTGAGCGAGGCGTATAGGGGCTCGCAGCGCTGCTTTCGGGCTGTTGCGCTGCTGGTTGTTGCGCTGCTGGCTGTTGCGCTGCTGGTGGTTGCGCCGATTGAGTGGGTTGTGCGCTCTGTGGCGCGCTGCCTGCCGCGCCCTCGTTGCGAATTTCCAGCGCGCCGGATTCGAGCACATAGAAGCCGGTGGGCGCCTCACCCGCGCGGAAGAGGAACTGGCCTGCCGAGATAACACGCGGGCGCAACTGCGAGGCGACCGCCTGCAGGGTGTTCTGCGGCAGCGCCTGCAACTCGGTCGTCTTGCTCAGCCGGAAGACAAGATACTCCTCCATCTGCACAATCTGCGCGCCGAAGCTCTGGCTTAGCTTGATGCCGATGGCGGGATACAGCACAATCAAGTCGCGCAGCGCACGATCGGAGAGCATCCAGTAGTCAACGAGCGAGACGGCCTGTGCGGTCACATCCTCGGGTGCGGCGCGGAAGAGTGCGGCATCACCCAGTATGCTGCCGGGGCCGAGCGTGGCCAGCGTTTGGCCGCCCTCGGTCGTCATGCGCACAAAGCCCTGTTCCAGCATGAAGAGCCCGCCTGCCGGGTCTCCAGCGCGGAAGAGGGTGCTGCCGTTCTCGATCTGCCCCTGGGTGAAGCACTCACCCAGCTTTTCGCGCTCGGCGTCGGTGAGCCCGGCAAAAAGCGGCGCAAATGTCAGGAACTGGTCTTTCACTGCGCCTCCTGTCCGCCCGCAGAATGGGCGGTGCGGCACTGCAGTGGGGAAAGCGTTGATTGCACAGCGGCTTGTGAAGCGAGCGGCGCAGCCAACCGGAAAATGAAGCTAATAGTTGCGCTGGAAGGTCGCCTGCCAACTGTGGTGGCCTGTGCAGCCATAGGAATTGTAGAAATCCTGGCAGTCCGAGTCATTGGTGCAGTAGCCGCCCGCAATCAGCGTGGCCTGATCAATATCCAGCGATTTGGTGGTGAAACCCTCGGCGTTGTCGCTGATTGCCTCGTGGCCATCCACATCCTTGATGACCCTGAAGCCTTCGCCCGTGCCGTACAGGTCGTACTCAATGCGGCCGTCGCCCTTGCCCTGCGAGCCGGTCACGAGGATCGCCCCCGTGTAGATGCCCTGCAGCGTGACGCCGTTGAGCGGGTTGTTGTTGGCGTCCACCACAATAATGCGCAGCAGGTGCTGGCCGCGGCAGTCACCGTTGTCCGCCTTGGCCCACATGTGGCGGTCTATCATGCGGAAGGTGGGCTGGTCGCTGGGGTTTCCCACTGGCGCAGCGGGCGCAGCATCGGGGGCAGCGGTAGGCGTTTCCACCGGCGCGGCCGGTGCAGCCACGGGCGCAGCGGCTACGGGGGCGGGTGTGGCCGTGGGGGCCGCGGGAATGTCCGCAGCCACTGCCACGCTCTCGGTGGGTCCGCTGGGCGCAACCAGTTGGCCGTAGACCCACGCCGTGGCGCCGCCGCTGGTGGCAATCTGCCACCAGTCGCCCGTGGCGTTCCTGCCGATAATTGTAGCTGTTTCGCCCGGCCCCAACGAACCCGCCAATGCGTACTCGACGCCCGGCCCGCCGCGCAGGTTGACCAACTCGTTTGCCTTTGCCGAAGGTGCGGCAGGCGTGGTGGCTGCGGCGGTGGGGGCTGGCGAGGCTGCCTGCGCCGGCTGGGCATCGGTAGCGGGGACTGTCGCGAGCAGCCCAGTTGCCTCGCCCGCTCGCGCGGCTGCGGTCAGCGAAGTGGTGTTGGTCACAGCGGGTGCGGCGGCAACAGGGGCTGCGGCCACGGGTGCCGCCGGAAGCGGGGCGGCAATGGCAGCGGCCACAGTCGCAGCGTCGGCCGCGGCCTGGCCGTCCGAGAGGTTGCCTCTGGCGTCGGCCAGCCCATTGGCGGCGGCGTACGCACCGATTGTTTCCTCTTTGTAGCCAAGGCCCAGCGTCAACTTCACCATTGCCTGCGTGAGCGCGCCATCGCGCGAGGGATCAGCCACTGCGCCTTCGGTCATGAAGACCAGCCACTGGCCGGGGTTGGCTACATCGAGCGCGTTAATGGCGGCACGCGCCTTTTCCAGGTCGCCATCGGCGGCGAAATCGCGCGCAATCGCTTGCGTCTGCTCCTCGGCGCCGGCTGGATCAGCAGATTTGTTGTCTCTGCCGAAAATGCCGCACGCGCCAAGCAGCAGAGAAATTAGCAGAAGTCCCATCCACAGCATGAGACGCGTTGTGCGTCGTCTTGGCAAAGGATGCGGATTGTAAACCTGTCTTGTGGGAGCAGCGGGGGATGAAGTACTGTTGAACGGCTGTTCGGCCATAGGTTTCGGTAACATCCTCAACAAGCGCAAGTGCGTAGAGGCGCCATGCGGCGGCCCAATCGCAGCACCTCTGCGCAGTCGCAGGAGCGTCATGCTGAGCAGGGGCGGTGAGTTTCGTCGCCGCGCGTTCCCTGCTATAATGGCGACCGGTGAGCCACTAAAGCGCAGCCTGGCCCGGTAGTCGCGGTTGTGTGCCGAAGGTGGGAATCGAACCCACACGGATGTTATCCACACGAGTTTGAGTCGTGCGCGTCTGCCAGTTCCGCCACTCCGGCCCACCATCCTGCAAGGCTGCGAACAGTTGCTGCCGCCGCCGGCGCCAAAGCGCCTGCAGGCGCACGATTCCCGCTCTGCCGGCCATCATTTCCGGCTCGGGCTCGTGCTTACAGCATGGGGAGTATACAGTCCACCCCCTGAATCGTCAAATGAGGAGCGATTTTTGGGGCCGCTCCTCAATCCGCGGCGCTGCCGGGCCGCATCTTCCAGCCCCTCCATCCAGTCCAGACACCATGACGTGCCGCACCGCGCATGAGCAGCCCCTTCTCCGAAGCCGAACTGATTGCGCGCGCCTGTGCAGGTGAAGCCGGCGCGTTTGACCAGATCATCCAGCACTACCAGGGCCTGGCCTACAGCGTGGCCTATCGCACGCTGCAGGATGGCGCCGCGGCCGACGATGCCGTGCAGGAGAGCTTCATCAAGGCCTACCGCGCGCTCGGTCAATACAACGGCGGCAGCTTCAAGAGCTGGCTCATGCGCATTGTCGTCAATACCTGCTACGACGTGCTCCGTTCCAGCCACTATCGCAACACCGAAAGCCTGGACGACGGCCCGGTGGATGACGACCACGTGGTGCAACTGGTTGATCACAGCGAGGGACCCCAGGCGTATGTCGAGCGCGCCGAGCTCAACGGCTGGATCGAAGAGGGCATTCGTTCCCTGACGCCCGACCAGCGCATGGTGCTCGTTCTATGCGACGTGCACGGTTACGCCTACGACGAAATTGCCTCCATCATCGAGCAGCCAATGGGCACCGTCAAGTCGCGCATCAGCCGCGCCCGCTCCCGTCTGCGCGACTACCTCTTGCGCCGCCCGGAACTATTGCCGTCTACCTTCCGTCCTAATGACGTGTAGGAACCGACCGGCAGCGCGCCGCACGCGCGTTGTCTGCGCACAGCGTTGTTGCCTGCTGTGATCCGCCTGCCGCAAATGGTATTTGTCAAATGACCGAGTCCTCACCCCGCAACCCCATGGGCCCTCCCCACATCTCCGATGATCTCCTGTCGGCCTATCTGGATGGGGCTGTAAGCGAAGATGAGCGACGGCTGGTGGAGGCGGCGCTGCGCAGCGATGCCGAAACCGCCTGGCGGCTCAATGCGCTGCAGCAGACCGTGCTGATGCTGCGTGCACTGCCGCAGGTCAAGTTGCCGCGCGCCTACTCGCTGACTGCACTGCTGGCTGCCGAACAAGCGGCGGCGGCGGGTATGTCCAGCGGCGCGTCAATGGAGAAGCTGTCGGGCGCCGCGCAGCGCCCCCCGGCAATCCCAAGGCGCGAGAGTGCGGCCGCGCGCCGGCCATCCGCGCAGCGGGGCTTCTGGGAGACATTGGGCGCTTTCCTTGGCAGCGGCAATATGGCGCTGCGCAACAGCGCCGCGGCGGCTTTTGCGCTCTTCGTGGTGCTGCTCATGGGCAGCCAGGCGCTGGTTGGCACAGCGCGCTTCGGCAGTGACGCCGCACCGAGGGAAATGAGCATGGCGGCCGAGATGCCGCTCGCCGCTGCGCCGACAAGCGAAGCGCCGGCGGCTGCGGCCGTACAGTTGGAGAGCGCGCCGGCGAGCGTGGCCGAGCCGACGGCCCTTGTTGAAACCGCTCCCGCACAAGCCGCCGGCGTGGCGGACTCTGCGCGCACAGCCAGTGAGGAGAGTGCAGAGCAGCCGGCCGCGCAGGAGGCGGCGCCCGCTGCGATGATGGACGACTCGCCCGGCGCGGCGCAGGAAGCGCCCCTGGCTGAGGCATCATCGGCGGCCATGGCTGCGGCAATGGCTGCCCCGCCCGGCATGGGCGCAGAGGGCATGGGCGGCGGCATTGGCGGCGGGCCCGCGGCAGCGCCGATGGCTGGCCTGGCTGCCGACGCATCCGGCGGCGGCGAGGCGATGACCGGGCTGGATGTGGCAATGGCCGAATCGGCTGCGGGGGTAGCAGCTGGCGCAAGCAGCGCACGCGTGGCCCCTGCCACCGCCGCGCCCACACCCGCACCCGCCGAAACGGCGCCGGCTGCGCAGGCAATCACGCCATCCGCGAGCGCCGACAGCGCCGCGCCTGTGGCCAGCTCCAGTCCAGACGGCGCAGAAGCCTCCGCCAAGAGCGCCCCATCCACCGCGTTACCCGCCACTGTGGCCCCCGTTGCGCAGGCGTATGCCGCGAGCACAGAAGCCGCAGTCGAGCTTGCACCCGCTGCGGCATCTGCGTCCGATGCTGTCTCCTCACGCAGGGCGTGGGGAATGTCGTGGCTCACCGCGGCTGCACTGACAGCGGGCGGGCTGGCGCTGCTGCTTGCCCTGCTCTGGGTGCTGAGCCGCCGCCGCGCACCGGCAAAGAGCACGCCGCGCACCTAATAGGGACCGCAAACAAGACAGGAACACAGATTATAGCGGAAACAACAGGGATTACGACGGATATCCGCGACTATCCGCGCCGTTTCCGTTGTGATCTGTGTTCGTGCACTATCTGATTCCTCCATAAGCACCACCCACTGCCCGCCCATTCACCATGCCGGAACTACCTGAAGTCGAAACCTCGCTGCGCGACCTGGAGCCGCTGCTGCGCAACCATACCATCGTCGCAGCGACAGTCAACTGGCCGCGCACCGTGGCCGCGCCCCACGCCGACGAGTTTGGCGCACGCATTGTCGGGCAGCGCTTCACCACCTTTGCGCGCCGCGGCAAGTTCATGCTCTTCGGCTTGGAGGAGGGCGACAGCCTCATCGTCCACCTGCGTATGACCGGTCGGCTCTCGGTGGAGGCGGGCGACGCAGCGCCCGACGCGCACACGCACGTGGTGCTGATACTTGACGACGGCCACGCGCTGCACTTTCGCGACCCACGCAAATTCGGCCGCATGTGGCTCGTTGCCGACGTCGCGCCTGTGCTGGGCAAGCTGGGCCCCGAAGTGTGGGATCGCAGCTTTTCGGTGGCTGCGCTGGCGAAGACGCTGGCTGGGCGCAAGGCCCCCATCAAGGCGCTGCTGCTGGATCAGCGCATCGCCGCGGGCATCGGCAACATTTATGCCGACGAGGTGCTCTTTGCCGCGCGCATTCACCCGGCGCGTCCGGCGGGAAGCCTGCGCCCCGCCGAAGTCAAGCGGCTGCACGCCGCGATACGCGCGCTGCTGGCGCGTGCCGTGGAGCAGGGCGGCAGCAGCCTGGGGGGCGCAAGCACAAACTACCGCCGTCCCGTAGGCGCCGAGGGCGCGGCGGGGGCCTTTCAGGAGGAGCACCAGGTCTTCCGGCGCACAGGGCAGCCCTGCCCGCGCTGCGGCGCGCCCATTGAGCGCATTGTCATTGCGCAGCGCAGCACGCACTTCTGCCCCCACTGCCAACGGCCACGATAACCCCGACGCGAAGGCGCAAAGACGCAAAGGTTCGCAAAGAAAAGCAAGGGCAAGAAAGGCATTTCATTTGCTTTTCTTGCCCTTGCTTTTCTTTGCGAACTGGTCTTGCCTGGGTTTAGTGGACAGATAGATAAGCAAGAATGTACTATCTGA
>CAYRVP010000192.1:0-7443 GCA_964427845.1 uncultured Caldilineaceae bacterium | reverse complement strand
CCTGGGCCCACGTGGACCGCCACGGTGGGCGGGCCGGCCAACCCCGCACAGGCGCAGCCCGCTGCACCCACTGCGCCGCCGGCTCAACAGGTCGTCCCGGTTGAGGTCGCGCCGCTGCAGGCAATCCCCACCGATTCTCCAATTCCGCCCACGCCCATGCCGCCCACGCTCGCGCCACCCACGCTAGCGCCGCCGACGGCCGTGCCATCAGATACGCCAACGCCGCTGCCTACAGTGCCGCCAACTGCTACGCCCACGCCAGTGCCCACGGCTACCCCTGCGTATGCCTTTGCGCTTGAGGCAGCGGAGAAGTTCCCCACGCAGGCGCTGGCCCCCAACGTGGTGCGCGTATGGATGTATGTCTACTCACCGGCGGCGCTCGGGCTAGGGGGCTACTCGGTCAACGTGACGCACAACGGCGCGCCGCTGGCGGTCGACGAGATTTCGGTCGAGGGGATTCCCGGCGCAACCTTTGACGCGCCGGGGCCCTACACGCGCTTTGCCAACTTCGACGCGCTGCTGGTGGAGGCGCAGGCGGGCACGTGGGACGTGCAATTGGTGGATGCGAGCGGCGCGCCGGCGGGGCCGGCGGCGCAATTTGAGCTTACGGCCGATGAAGCGACGCGCGAACTCTACGTACGCTACAAGCAGACTGCGGCGCTGCCATAGACGCAGGTGACGGCCATTTTCCTGCCTCGGTTGCGTGACAGCCGCAACGTCAGGACCTATACAGCACGATTCGTGATGGCCTGCCTGGGGATCATGGCGCGCAGACGACGCCAGGGGTAGGCGCCTCGGAGGTGAAGCCGAGTCATAAAGAGAGTGGGAGAGGCGCCAGCCTCTCCCACTCTCGCTGCTTCACGGCTGGAGCGAGGTTCGCAGCGTCGGAAGCCTCACAGCAGGGCGTGCGTTACTGCTTGCCAATCTCGCCCTCAATCGGTGCGAGGTACCACTTTTCGTCCACCTCGTCGTAATAGAAGATGAGATAGACGTGGCGGATTTCGCTTTCGGCCAGTGCAATTGCCGTGTTGCCCGAGAGTCCCTGCCACGGGCTACTGGCCGTAAAGGGAACTGGCCCCGCGTAGACGATAATGTTGACAGACTCGCCCGGAAGCAGGTCAAACTCGCTGGCGCCAGGCTCGAGACGGTAGCGCTGGTCGAGCGTGAAGCGCACCTCGCGGTCAAAGGCGTTGTGCACGGTGAGCAAGGCCGTGCCGATGGGCAGCGCAGGCGCGGCCACACCCGATTCCGCATTGGTTGCACTAGCTGGATCTGGGGCTGCGGCGGCGTCGGCGGAAGTCTCGGTGGCATCGCCCAGCGTGGTCGCATCGACGGGCGTTCCGAGGTCAGCGGGCACTGCTTCCTCCGGCAACGGCGTGGGCGTGGCGGGCAGTTCGCTCTCTGCCAGGGCGGGCAGGACGTTGATATCGCCATCGCAGGTCAGATATTCGCTCCCCGCAATCACCCAGCCCCCTGGCGCAATTGTCTCGTCAACGCGCAGCCAGTCGCCCGCAGTGGTGCGGCCGGTCACGACGATGGTCGCCACCTCGACATCCGTGCTGCGCACCTTCTTCACAATGTCGAAGCTCAGGCCGGGGCCGGAGCGCACGTTGAGCGCCGGCACAGCCAGTTTGCAGATTGTCTGGGGCGGCTCAGCCGCGGTTGCGGGGGTCGCGCTGCCGGCGGTCGCATCAAGCGCGGCCCCGAGAACGACCTGCAGGTCGAGGTTGCTGATTGTTGTGCCGGCCACACCGCCGGGGCGGGATTGGTCGACGAGCGCGTAGTAGCCGCCAGGCGCGGCGCTATGTGATGACCACTCGCAAACCGATGCGCCGTCAGTCGTGACAACGCAACTGCGCAAATAGAAAACGCCGACACCGTCCTTGGCCACACTAAACTGCTCGAGCGCCCCCTCGGGCAAACTGCGCATTTGCGTGCCGAAGTAGAGCTCTTCGTCGCGCCCGGCGCGGTTCTGAATCCACACCTGATTGTCGGGCGGCGTGCCGGCCGCGCGCAGAATCAGGCTCTTGAGCGCGCCCGCATCCTTGCCGGTGACAATTTCGTAAAAGCCGTCTCGTTCGAGAAGGTAGGGATCCCAAAAGCAGCCCAGTTGCTCAACGCCCAACGTGGCGTCGCAGTTGTAGAGATTGATGACGTTGGATGGGCGGCTGAGCGCAAGGCCGGTGGAGCGCTGCGCGGCCAGGTCATAGGTGCTGCCCTCGGCAAAGAAGCGCACAAGGGCTGTCGTGCGGTTGGCAATGACCGTGCCCGCGACCACACCCTCGGGCGCGGGCGCGAAGTTTGCGAGCACGCCATCCGTCAGCGTTGCCGAGGTCGTAGTGCCAAGTGTGTCGGTCAGGACAGCGGCTATGGTGAGCGGCAGCGTGAGGGTAATCGATGTGACGGGAGCGGGCGTGACCGTCGTTGCGGCAGCGGCCGCGGCTGTAGGTGTGACGGCCGTGCCGCGTGGCGTGGGTGTCGCGCTCGCAAGGGTATCGGTTAACCCACCGGACTGTGCGATTGCGTTTGATGTGCGGTCGTCAGCGAATGCGACGGTCACCGTGGTGGCAGCCATCAGCACGATTACGCTCGACGCCAGCAGCATTTGCAGTTGACGCATGCAGACTCTCTTCTCTCTAGTACCCAATGATGGCGTCGATGCACGGATTTATTGTACACCGCCTTGCGCAATGGCTATCGGCGTCATGCCGACGGCTGGCGTACGATGTGACGCCGGACTGGCGGCACGGTCACGGCGCAAAGGCCGCCGCGACGCCGTACGCATGCGGGTGCAACGGCAAATACAGAATCACCGTTCCACTTGCTCATTGGGCGGACAGGCCGCGCGTAGAGACGCGCGGCACAGACACGAAAAACGGCGCAAGGGGACAACGCCCTTGCGCCAGATTTCGATTTACACAAAAAGCGTTAGGCCCATGGAGGACCGCTTTGAGCCGGCGCATGCTGCCCAGAGTGGGCTGCGCATGCCCCCATCCTACTTTGATTCGCGGTAGATCACGTGCCGGCGCAGCGTCGGGTCATACTTCTTGAGCTCAAGCCGGTTCGGATCATTACGGCGGTTCTTGACCGAGATGTACATGTGCGAGCTTTCAGTGCTGCGCATCTTGACCAACTGCCGGGGTCCCTTTTTCGCCATGATTCACTCCCTGTAAACGTTGCGCTGGATAGTGGCGCAACAAGCGGAAATTGTAGCGCATCCGTTCGTTTGGGGCAAATTCGGATGCAGGTCGTCGGTAGTAGGGAGTAGGGCAAAGCGTAAATGGTAAGTGGTAAGGGGTTATTGGCCCGCCCGGCACTCGAGTCCATGTGGACCAATTACCAATAACCGCTTACCATTTACGCTTTGCCCTACGCCACACTACCCGCCTAATTCCACCTGCGGAAAATACTTGCCGAGCAGGTCGTCGAGACGGCGCACAACGCTATCCGGGACGCGAGCGCGGTCGGTGATGATGGCGTCGCGCAGTGCGTTGGCATGCGGGCTGGGGCCGGCGTCGGCCAGGCGCGCGATGGCGTTGGCAACCGCCCGCTTGGCAACCTCGGTGTTGTGGAGGAGGGTCTGCACCACCATGTCGACAGTCACGGCCTCTTCGGTCTCGTGCCAGCAATCATAATCGGTCACGTGCGCCATTACGGCATAACTCATTTCGGCCTCGCGTGCCAGTTGCGCCTCGGGCGTGGTGGTCATGCCGATTATGTCCATGCCCCAGGCACGGTAGATATTGCTCTCCGCCTTTGTGCTAAAGCGCGGCCCTTCAATGGTGACGAATGCGCCGCCATTGTGCACAGGGTGGCCGGTGTCGTGCACAGCCTCGAGGCAGACTTCGCTCAGGAAGGCGCAGAAGGGATGGGCGAAGCTGACGTGGACCACGAGGCCGTCGGTGCCCACGGCGGGATCGTCGAAGAAAGAGAGCGGACGGCCGCTGGTGCGGTCAAAAAGCTGATCCGGGATGACGATGTGGCCGGGGGCATAAGCCTCCTGCAGGCTGCCGCAGGCGCTGACGCTGATGAGGTACTCGACGCCCAGCATCTTGAAGCCGTAGATGTTGGCGCGCTGGTTAAGGCGGCCGGGGCTAATGACGTGGCCGCGTCCGTGGCGCGGAAGAAAGGCCACGCGCCTACCGTCGAGCTTGCCGACGATGTAGGCGTCGGAAGGCGCACCAAAGGGCGTCTCCAGATTGATTTCCTCCACATCGGTCAGCGCCTCCATGCTGTAGAGGCCGCTGCCGCCAATCACGCCAAAACGAACCGGCTCAATCATGGGAGTGTCCTTTGCGCTTTGCCGACATTTCGTCGGGGGTTTGCGTCTTGATGCGCTGCGTCGGCTGCCTTACTCGCGTCGCCAGATGGGCAACTGGCTGCGCGGGATGTCGCACAGGCGCGGGTTGGCGCTGTCGCGGCCCGAGAGGATGGGTGTATCGACCAGCCATTCGACAGCAAGGTCGGGGTCGTTCCACGCCACGCCCAGTTCGTCGCCGCCGTCGTAGTAATTGTCCACGAGGTAGGTGAGTGTCACATCGGTGAGCGCCAGAAAGCCGTGCGCCACGCCCGGCGGAATGAAGATGCCGGTGGCGTTGTCGTCGCCGATTTCGATCGTCTGGCTGCGGCCAAAGCCGGAGGAACCTACGCGCAGGTCGGCCATGCCCACGCGCATGCGCCCGGCGGGTGCGTACCAGTAATCGACCTGGCGAAAGTGGTAATGCAGGCCGCGCAGCACACCGGCGCGGCTGTCGCTGCGGTTGGTCTGCACGATTTCCCATGAACGCTCGGGGAACCAGCCCTTGCGAAAGGTTTCCATAAAACGCCCGCGCTCGTCGGCAAAGGCGCGCAGATGGGCGAACTTCACGCCGGGAATGATTGTGGAGTTCACAAATTCGGTCATGGTTGGCTGATCGGGTCTGGTTGTTGCGGGGAGTGCGCACGCAGCGCATCGCCCAGGCGGGTGATGAGGCTCTGGATGGGAGCCGCCTTGAGACGGTAGGCGGCGCGATTGGCAATCAGTACGGCCTGGCTGTGCATGATCACGCGCAGTTCCTTGAGTCCGTTGGCACGCAGCGTGTTGCCGGAGTCAACGAGGTCGACGATGAGGTCGGCAAGGCCAACAAGCGGGCCAAGTTCAACCGAGCCGCCCAGTTCGATAATTTCGGCATTGACGCCCCGCTCGCGAAAGAAGGCAGCGGCAAGGCGCGGAAACTTTGTGACGACGCGCGGCTGGCTCTCGTAGCGCAAAGGCGTGTCGGCGCGGGCAGCCGGGCCCGCCAGCGCGAGGCGACAGTAGCCAAAGGGGAGCAGCAGCGGCTCATAGACATTGCGCTGGCTCTCGCGCAGCACGTCCAGCCCGCAGATGCCCAGGTCGGCGGCGCCGTATTCCACATAGGTGGGCACGTCGATGGGCTTGGACAGCAGGTAGCGCAGCGCGCCGTCGGCGCTGTCGACGACCAGGCGGCGGCCGAAGTCGCTGGGCACGGGCAGGCCGGCCGCCGCAAAGAGAGCGAGCGACTCATCGGAGAGGCGCCCTTTGGGGAGGGCGATGACAATTGGGGCCGTGGCCTGGCGCAGGCTCATGCGCGCACCTCGGCGAGCAGCAGTTGCGCAAGATCGTCACCTGCGGGCAGCGGTGCGAGTTCGCCGTTTGGGAGCAGCCGCTGGAAGGAATCGTTGCTCCAGCAAAGGGCGACGGGCGCACCGAGCGTTTGCGCGTAGTCATACAGAGGCTTGGCTGCCCGATCGGAGAGATCGACAGCGACAACCAGGCCGGCGCGGCGCAGCGCCTCGACCGCGGCGTGTGCTAGGGGGTCGCCCTGTGTGGAGACGAGCAGATGGGGCGAAAGCGGGCGGGGCGGCGCGGTTGCAGCGCGCTGGGCAAGCAGCAGCCGGTCGAGGATGAGTGCTGCGCCTACGGCGGGCTGCGGTGCGCCAAAGCTGCCCACCAGATGGTCATAGCGGCCGCCGCTGGCGAGCGCGAAGCCCAGCCGGGGGCTCAATGCCTCAAAAGTCATGCCCGTGTAATAGCCCAGATTGTGAATTTCAGTGAGATCGACATAGACGCGCGGATCTAGCGCGTGGCCATGGAGCGCGCGCAGGATGGCGCGCAGGTTGGCCAACGCGGCGGTCATGGCCGCATTGAGGCAGAGGGCTTCGGCACGTGCCAGGATCGTGCGCGAGTTGTCGCCGCTGAGATGGGGCAGGCCGGCGACGGCGGCGCGCGCGTCTGCCGGCAAATCTGTTGCCTGCAGGAACTCGATCAGCGCGGCCTCGCTGTTGCGGTCGACGGCGGCCAGCAGGGCAGCCTGGGCGCGAGGCGGCAGGTTCAGCGCCTCGAGCAGAGCGTGAAAGTAGCCCAGGTGCCCCAGCGCAATACGCACATCGGGCAGGCCCGCCGCTTCGAGTGCGCACACAGTGAGCGCAAGCACCTCGGCATCGGCAGCCGCATCGGCCGCGCCGATCAGTTCGACGCCTGCCTGCCAGAATTCGCGCTGCATGCCCGCTTGCGTGTCAACATAGCGAAAGACGCTGCCTGCGTAGCAGAAGCGCTGCGGCATGGGCAGATCATGCAGGCGCGTGGCCACGAGACGCGCCACGGGGATGGTCATATCGGCGCGCAAGGCGAGCGCGCTGCCGTCGCGATCCACGAAGCGGTAGAGTTCAGACTGGAGTTCGGGATTGGCGCGCTGGTCAAGCGTCTCCACATACTCAAATGCAGGCGGCAGCACGTCGCCGTAGGCCCAGGAGCGGAAGAGGGCGAGAATCTCGGCTTCGAGGGTGCGGCGACGCGCCGCTTCGCCCCAGAAGTAGTCGGCCACGCCGCGCGGGATGGGCGCGGGCATGTGCGTTGCGTCGCGTGAAGAGACAGTATCGGCTGGACCTGGCATTGGCGCTGGCACGGCGAGAAGCTCGGGTATGGGATTTGTGTGCGTCGAATGGAGAGTATAGCATAGGCCGAACTGTACGCCGGTCCTGCCAGGTACAAATGCGCGCCTTGTTCTTGTACGGCGAAAGGCAGATTCAGCCTATGTGTGGAAGATTTGTTTTGCGGGCCTCGCCCGAGCAACTGAAATCACTCTTTGACCTGCCGGAGGAGCCCAACGTGGAGCCGCGTTACAACATCGCGCCTACGCAGCCGGTGGGGATTGTGCGCATGAACCCCGAGGCGCAGACGCGCGAGTGGGCGCTTGTGCTCTGGGGACTGATTCCTTCGTGGGCCAAGGATCCCTCGATTGGCTCCAAGCTCATCAACGCGCGTGCTGAGACGGTGACCGAGAAGCCGTCCTTCCGTGCGGCCTTCAAGCGGCGGCGCCGCCTGGTTCCCGCTTCGGGCTTTTACGAGTGGAAAAAGGGCGCGACAGGCAAGACGCCCCATTTCAACCCCCCCGCCACATAAAAGACCCTTGCGGATGACGGGGCGTGGGGGACTGTGCCAAG
>CAYRVP010000191.1:0-7537 GCA_964427845.1 uncultured Caldilineaceae bacterium | reverse complement strand
CCGGGCCGGCGGCCTCAACGCCAGTGTCATCCGCGAGGCGGCGCGCAGCATGCACGCATGGCGCAAAGATGGCGCCGACGGGCAGGTCGTTACGATTGGCAAGAAGGGGCGCGACTGGCTTCTGCGTTACGACCCCGTTGTGCATGCCGAATTCACCGCCTTCCCGGACAACCCGACGTCGCTGCATATTGGACCGGTGACGCGCTTGCTGGTGAACGAATTTACAGGCGGCTTCTTCGATGAGGTCTACATTGCCTATACGCAGTTCACCAACACCATGCGCCAGGAGCCGAAGGTCGAGCGTCTGCTGCCGGTGTCGCCGCCGCCCAAGAGCGAAACTTCCATGATGGCGCCCGAGTACATCTTTGAGCCCAGCCCCGAGGCCGTGCTCAACCGCGTGCTCTATGGCTTTGTCGAAGTGCAGGTGCTGCAGGCTGTCTTTGAGGCCATTGCCTCCGAGCATTCGGCGCGCATGGTGGCCATGCGCAGCGCCACCGATGCCGCCGGCGAATTGATTGACACGCTGACGCTCATCTACAACAAGGCGCGCCAGGAAGGCATTACCAACGAATTGATGGACATTATCGGCGGCAGTGCGGCTCTCGAGAGCGCCGGCGACTAACCTGCTCTGTAATCCACGCACCGTCAAGCGCTGCGTTGTACAGACCCGTTTTTGACAGGAGATCCTAACGTGCCGGAAGAACTGGTTGGCTCTGTCCAGAGCGTTATCGGCCCCGTTGTGGACTTTATCTTTCCCGACGGCAAGCTTCCCGAAATCTACGACGCCGTCCGCATTGTCATGGACGACGGAAAGCCTCTGGTCTTTGAGGTGGAGCAGCAACTGGGCGACAACGTCGTGCGCGCTGTCTCCATGGGCAGCACCGACGGCGTGCGCCGCGGCATGCGCGCCGTCTCCGACGGGCAACCGATTACCGTGCCCGTTGGCCCCGCCACCCTCGGTCGTCTCTTCAATGTGACGGGCGACGTAATTGACACCAAGGGCCCTGTGGATACGGATATCTACTATCCCATCCACCGCGCCCCGCCCAGCTTCGAGGAGCAGGCCACCAGCGCCGAGCTCTTCGTGACAGGCGTCAAGGTGATTGACCTGATTGCCCCCTTCACACGCGGCGGCAAGACGGGCATCTTCGGCGGCGCCGGCGTGGGCAAGACCGTGGTCATCCAGGAGCTCATCCACAACGTGGCCGAGTTCCACAGCGGCTACTCGGTCTTTGCCGGCGTGGGCGAGCGCAGCCGTGAGGGCAATGACCTCATGCGCGAGATGATCGAGTCGGGCGTCATGAGCTCCACCGTCATGGTCTTCGGCCAGATGAACGAGCCCCCCGGCGCGCGCCTGCGTGTCGGTCTGACGGGCGTCACCATGGCCGAGTACTTCCGCGACGAAGGCCGCGACGTTCTGCTCTTCATCGACAACATCTTCCGCTTTGTGCAGGCGGGCTCCGAGGTCTCCTCGCTGCTGGGCCGCCTGCCCAGCGCCGTGGGCTACGCGCCCACGCTGGGCACTGACATGGGCATGTTGCAGGAGCGCATCACCTCCACCAAGCGGGGCAGCATCACCTCCATGCAGGCCGTCTACGTGCCCGCCGACGACTACACCGACCCGGCGCCGGCCACCACCTTCGCCCACCTGGACGCCACCATTTCGCTTCAGCGCTCGCTGGCCGACCAGGGGCTCTTCCCCGCCGTCGACCCGCTCGGCTCCACCAGCCGCATTCTGGACCCGCTGATTGTGGGCCAGCAGCATTACAACGTAGCCCGTCAGGTGCAGCAGACGCTCCAGCGCTACCGCGACCTGCAGGACATCATCGCCATTCTGGGTGTGGAAGAACTGAGCGAAGACGACAAGATGGTTGTCTCGCGCGCCCGCAAGATTCAGCGCTTCTTTACACAGCCCATGTACGTGGCCGAGCAGTTCACTGGCCGCTCGGGCAAGTTCGTCAAGGTCGAAGACACCGTGCGCGGCTTCCAGGAGATTCTGGACGGCAAGTACGACGATCTGCCGGAAGCGGCCTTCTACATGGTGGGCGGCATCGAAGAGGCCGTTGAGGCCGCCGAAGTGTTGCGCGCCAGGGCCTAAGGGCATGCCGGCGACGGCTACAGACCGCCGCACGAAAGGAAGTCGCAATGCCCATCAAAATTGATATCGTTGCGCTGGACCGCAAGCTGGTTGAAGATGTCGTGGATATGGTGACGCTGCCCGGCATCGAGGGGCAGATGGGCATCCTGCATGGGCACGCGCCCCTGCTGTCGCTGCTGGACTTTGGCGAGATTATCCTGCACAAGGGCAGCGAGAGGCAGTACGTGGCCGTGCATGGCGGCGTCGTGGAAGTGCGCCCCGACAAGGTGACCATCCTGGCCGACTCGGCTGAGCGCTATGACGAGATTGACGCCGAGCGCGCGACCGCTGCCCTGGAACGGGCGCAGCAGTTGCTTGCGGAGAACCCGCAGCCCACGCAGCGGCCGATGATTGAAGCGGCCGTGCGCCGCAGCAGCCTGCGCCTGAAGGTGGCGCAGCGCCGCCGCCACAGCGCGCCGCCCCACTTTGCCGGGGAGTAACTACAACCCCGACGCAAAGGTGCAAAGACGCAAAGACACGCAAAGAAAAGCAACAACAAGACACTGTTCTTGTTGTTGCTTTTCTTTGCGTATCTTTGCGTCTTTGCGTCGGCGTTGCGGTTTTTATGACGCGTCGTGCGCCACCGGCAGCGTCACCGTGAAGGTGCTGCCCTGGCCAGGCGTGGAGGAAACGGCAATTGCGCCGCCATGCGCCTCCACAATTGCCTTGGCAATGGCCAGCCCCAGCCCCGAAGAGCCTTCAGGCGCACGCTGGCGTGCCTTGTCGCCCCTGTAGAGGCGGTCGAAAACAAAGGGCAGGTCCTCGGGCGCAATGCCGTCACCGGCATCCTGCACAGCCAGTGCCACGCTGTCGCCCTCCTGGCGCGCCGTGAGACGAATCGCCCCCGCCGCCGTGTGTGTCAGCGCGTTGCCCACCAGATTGTTGAGCACCTGCGCCAGGCGGTCGGTATCCACAAAGACGCTGGGCAGGTCAGCGGCGGCCTCAACACTGACGGCAACGCCTCGCTCCTGCGCAGCGTTGTAGTGGGCCAGGGCCGTTCGCTCGACGAGCGCTGCGGGATCCACCACGCGCCGGTTGAGGGGCAACTCGCCGGCGTCGGCCAGCGAGAGCGTGCGCAGGTCATCCACCAACCGCTGCAAGTGCTGCACCTCGTCGTGCATCACAGCGAAGATGGCGGGCGAGCCGTTCAATTGCTGCTCCTGCAATCCTTCGGTGTAGCCGCTGAGGATGCTCAGGGGTGTACGCAGGTCATGCGCGAGGTCGGCGGTCATCTGCTTGCGCAGCGTGCTGGCGCGTGCCAGGTCGGCGCTCATGTGGTTGAAGGATTGCGCCAGTTCGCCGATTTCATCTCGTGAGTGGACGTCAACCACCTGGTGCAAATCGCCCGCCGCCATGGCGCGCGTGGCCTGCGTCAGCGCGGCCACCGGGCGTGTCAGGGTGCGCGCAAGCAGCAGCCCCACCAGCAGCGCGATCACCATGGTAGCCAGCGCGCTCAGTACGGTGACCCAGAGCAGCCGCCCCCACAGGTCCGACTCGAGCGGGCCGCCGGGCGGCGCGCGGCGCGCGGACGCATCAAACTGCAGAAAGACGACCGAGCCGACCGTTTGGCCGTTGATTGCAAGGGGCTGGCTGCGGGCGCTGTCGGCCTCGCTCATCCTCTCGCCCACAGGCGCGTCGGGGTTGCCCAGCACCACATTCCCACCGGCGTCGGCGACGAGAATGGCGCGTCGGAACATCTGCAGCGGGGGTGTTCGCTCGAGGGTGTCGCTCACCCCCGTCCAACTGCCGTTGCCGGCGTAATACTGCTCAAGCGTGCTGATCAGCGCGGCGCGGTCGCGGCTGGAGATAAAGCGCGTAAACTCGGTGCGCGCCTGGGCGCCCAGCAGCAGCGAAAAGATGAGGATGCCCAGCACGCCAACCAGCAGGAACGCGGCGGTGAGTTTGGTGGCAAGTGAGCGCATGGGGAGTTCCCTTAAGCCGCGCCGCGCGGCGGTGCGGCAAAGCGGTAGCCCAATCCGTAAACGGTTTCAATGTAGATGGGGTGGCGCGCGTCCGGTTCGATCTTGGCGCGCAGATTGCGCACGTGCACGTCAATTGTGCGTTCATAGCCTTCATAGGCGTCGCCGGCCATGCGGTCGAGCAGGTCGAGCCGGCTAAAGATTTGGCCGGGGGCCGCCATGAGCGCTGCGAGCAACTCCAGTTCCGAGCGCGTGAGGTCCACGTCGCGCGCGCACTGGCCCTCGCCTGCGTGCAAGGTGAGGATGGCGCTGCGCTTGTCGAGCATCACATCGCCCACGCGCAAGAGGTCCGGCTCGACGCTGCTCTTCCGGCTGCGGCGGAGCACGGCGCGCACGCGCGCAATCAGTTCGCGCACATTGAAGGGCTTGGTCACATAGTCGTCGGCGCCCAGTTCCAGACCCAGAATCTTGTCGCCGTCCTCCACCTTGGCCGTGAGCACGATGATGGGCGTCTCGGCCTCTTTGCTCCAGGCACGAATGAACTCGTAGCCGCCCATTTCGGGCATCATCAGGTCAAGGATAATCAGGTCGGGCTGCGCCTCGCGAGCCACAAAGAGCGCCTCGCGCCCATTGCCCGCCTCAACGGCTCGGTAGCCTTCCTGCTCCAGGTAGATGCGGATCATCTCGCGCAGCTTGCGCTCGTCGTCCACTACCAGAATTGTTTGGGTCATTGGTTCCTCCTGCGGGCTGATGCTGCTCACCACCACGCACCGGAGTGTTCCCGGCGAGCGATCGTCTTCACAGCGTCAGTGTAAGCGCCCACAGTGTAGGATCGGAATTTGAAGAGATTGTGTGGGTGGCGTGCGTAAAGTGTAGGATGTGGGGAGTGGGGAATGGGGAGTGGGGATCAGGGAGGCTCAAGTGGCTGATCACAACTGGGGAGAGCGGCTGCGCGCCGCCGGGTACAAGTTGACGCCTGCACGCCAGGCTGTGCTTGATTCGATTCCTGCCGCGGACGAGCACCTGAACCCGGCGGAGATTCTGACGCAGGGGCGCACCCGCTATCCGGCGCTGGGCCGCGCCACAGTTTACCGCACGCTGGAGTTGCTGACGACGCTGGGCATTGTGCGCCCTATCTACATTGGCGAATCCGGCCCCACCTACATTCGCGCCCAGGGGGGCCACCATCACCTGGTTTGCTCGCGCTGCGGCGCGATGGTGGACTTTGACCACTGCGTTGCCGAAGAGATGGTGGCAGATTTGCACGCGCGTTTCGGTTTCAACATTACCAGCCACCTGCTCGAGTTCTACGGCCTCTGCTCCATGTGTCAGGCGCAGAGCACCGGCGATGCAACGACCTGGTGAACTGTTGGACGCCGAATCTTGAGCGATCTCATCTGCCGAGCTGCTCACGCATGAGATGTACGACAAGCCCGGGCTCTACGATCTTCAGGCCCGACACGGAGGCCACAACAGGAGGCGCAATCAGATGAGCGCGGTCAAGGGTGACAAGGAAGTCGACCTTTGCTGCCTGCGCAGCAGCAACGATTGGAGCATCTTTCGTCTCAGTGTACTGGGCAGCCAATGCAACTTCCAACCCCGTGGCATGAATCCGCTCAAACCGTATGAGATCGATTAGCTCTTTGAACAGGGGCAACGCGCGCGGCGCTTTACGGGCTAGATTCGTCTCCGTTTCAGCAAGCACGACGTCACTTATGACAAGCGTTATTTCATCGTCAAGCGCATGCTCCAGCAGTCGGCGCGATGCCCCCGAGGAGGAGTAGCAGGCGGCAAGGAGGACACTGGAATCCACAAAGCAGCGCATCACGCAGTGTCCGAAGTGTCGGTGGCGTTGCTTTGATCTGTCTGGTCTTTGCGGGCTGCGCGCGCCGCCTCAATCAACTCCTCCAATGTCACGTTGTCTTCCTGCAGGATCTGGCCGATTTTGTCCATGAGTTCCACTGCACGGGTGCGGCGTGACTGGAGCACAACGCCCTCGTCCGTCTCGGTGAAGACAACCAGGTCGCCTTCCTTGAGGCCGAGTCGATTGCGGAATTCAAGTGGCACTGTCACCTGCCCTTTTTTCTGCATGCGTGAAACGCGTTCAATCGTCATGTCATACTCTCCGGAAAGTCATGCCTGTTCGCGCGTGCAGTATACAGCGAAGGCATGCATGAACTCAAGTGAGGTATACACTCGCGAGCATCATCCTATGGCAATACCTATGCTCCGGATTCCAGTGTATGCGCATCAATTTCGTCGCAACGGCACTGTACGCTACAATTGAGATTCAGTCTCAATTGTGCATAAAGTATTCAGAGGGAGCGCAGTGCAATGTTCAACCATCGCAATCGGGTGACGCGCTTGCCTGTCGCGCTGTTAGCGCTCTTTTTCCTTGCTGCCTGCGCTGGCGCCACGACGCCCGCTGCCGCACCTGCCGCCGCACCCGCCACCACGGGCGAAAGCCTCGCCGGCGCGCTCCCGAGCGCAGAGATTGCACCGGGTGCGCGGCTGCGCGTCCTCGCCACTACCACGCTCGTGGGCGATGCCGTGGCGCGCGTCGGCGGCGACCTGATCGACCTCACCGTGCTTCTCCCCGCGGGCAGTGATCCGCACGCCTTCGTCGCCTCGCCACAGGACCTGGTTGCGCTTGCCGATGCGCAGATCGTCTTCATCAACGGGTTGGGGCTCGAGGAATCGCTTCTCCCGGCGTTGGGCAAGGTGGAGCAAGGGCCGGTCGTCTCGGTGAATGAGGCGGTGACACCGCTGGAGGCGGGCGATGCGCACGACGACAGCGCGCATGGCGTCGCCGATCCCCACACCTGGCAGGACGTGCGCAGTGTGGCGCTGTGGGCCACCACGATTGGTGACGCCCTTACCCGCCTTGACCCTGCTCATGCCGGCGCTTACCAGGATGCAGCGCGCACCTATCGCGCCGAACTCGACGCGCTCCACGCCGAGGTGGCCACGACCATCGAGAGCATTCCCCCCGCGCGCCGCTTGCTGGTGACCGACCACGACGATCTTGCCTACTTTGCCGCCGCCTACGGCATGCAGGTGGTGGGCGCGGTGACGCCCTCCTTCAGCAGCATGGCCACCATTTCGGCGCAGGAGATGGCCGCGCTGCAGGATCAGATCAAGGCGCTGGACGTGCCCGCCATCTTTGTCGGCACCACCGTCAACCCGCGCCTGGCGCAGCAGGTGGCGCAGGATACGGGCGCGCGCGTTGCGCCCCTCTACACCGACTCGCTCAGCGCGCCCGATGGCCCGGCGCCCACGTACGTTGCGATGATGCGCAGCAATGCGCAGGCAATCGCGGAGGCGTTGAGGTAACGGCAGGGAGTGGGGAGTGGGGAGTAGGGAGTAGGGAGTAGGGAATGGGGGGAGTCCCCGATCAGTCAGTGCCCCCTCCGCACCGACCACTGACCCCTGCCCCCCGCCCACTGCCCCCCCCCCACCCCCCACTCCCTACTCCCTCACC
>CAYRVP010000190.1:0-7645 GCA_964427845.1 uncultured Caldilineaceae bacterium | reverse complement strand
TGGTAAAGACCACGCGCCACACTTACCACCCCGGCTCTTCGCTGCACTCGTCAATTGGAGTCGAGATGCCTTCGCGGATGGATTCCCGCATAGCAGGAACAGAAAGTAGATAGAGTGTCTCTTCGATCGAGTTCCACTCCGCTTCGGCAATCAGCACGGCATTGTCTGTACCGGCAGCAATCTGAATCGGCTCATGTGATGCTACGGCTTCACCAACGAGAGCCGTCAGGTTCGTCTGTGCGTCTCCAGCGTCAACCTTTTTCATGGCGGCGCTCCCATTCAACGAGTCAACCAATGACCAATTGCCACTTACCAATTACCTGTCTACTTCCCCCAGCACCGGGTCAATGCTCGCAATGTTGGCGACCACGTCGGAGAGCATACCACCCTTGCTCATCTTGCTGATGGCGTACATGTTGTTGTAGCTGGGGCCGCGCACGTGCAGCCGGTAGGGCACGCCCGAGCCATCGCTGTAGATGAACTCGCCGTACTCGCCCTTGGATGCCTCGATCGTGTTGTAGACCATCCCTGGCGGCACCTGGAGGCCCTCGGTGTAAAGCTTGAAGTGATGAATCAACGCCTCCATGCTGACATCCAGCTCGGCACGCGGCGGGGCGCTGACCTTGCGGTCGTCGGACTTGAAGAGGCCGTCGGGCAGATTCTTGATCGTCTGCTCGATGATCTTCACGCTCTCGCGCATCTCCTGCATGCGCACGACATAGCGCGCAAAGCAATCGCCTGCCGTCTCCACGGGCACGGTGAAGTCATAATTCTCATAGCCCGAATAGGGCATATCGCGCCGCAGGTCCCAGTCCACGCCCGAGCCGCGTGCCAGCGGGCCGGTGAGGCTCATGTTGAGCACCTCGTCGCGCGTCAGTTTGCCAATGCCCTCCAGGCGGTTGCGCCAAACGGGGCCGTCGGTAAGCATGCTTTCGTATTCGTCAAAGAGCGGGGGCAGAATCCTCACCTGCTCCTTGAGGTTCTCGAGGAAGGCAGGCGGCAGGTCTTTCCAGACGCCGCCGACGCGGATGTAGCTGAGCGTCATGCGTGCGCCCGAGACCATCTCGAAGAGGTCAAGAATGCGCTCGCGCTCGCGTGTGGCGTAGAAGAGCACGCTCATGCCCACGCCTGAGATGTCGAGCGTGTGCGTGGAGAGCCAGAAGAGGTGCGAGGCGATGCGCTGCAGTTCGGCCATCATCACGCGGATAACCTGGGCGCGCGGCGGAATCTCCAGCCCGAGCAGTCTTTCCACGCCGAGCACGTAGCCCAGGTTGTTGCTCATGGCCGAGAGGTAATCCATGCGGTCTGTATAGTAGACAAAGTCCTTGTAGCGCTTGGATTCGCCCGTCTTTTCAAAGCCGCTGTGCAGATAGCCCAGATCGGGGTCCACGTTGAGGACTGTCTCGCCGTCCAGTTCCACGGCCAGGCGCAGCACGCCGTGGGTGCTGGGGTGATGCGGCCCCATGTTGATGATCATGTTGCGGCGGTTGAAACCAGGGGGCACGGAGGGTGCAATGCTCTCTGCGGGCAAAATCTGCGTGCCCAGTGTGGCAAACTCGGGGTCGCCCCATGTGAGCGAAAAGGGGACCGCCTCCCCGCCCACGGGAATGTCCTTGCGCAGGGGGTGGTTGGGCCAGTGCTCAGGCATGAGGATGCGGCGGTGGTCTGCCAGCCCGGCGAAGCGCACGCCCATAAGGTCCCAGCACTCACGCTCGGAGAAGATCGCTCCCTCAAAGACGCCCGAGAGGCTCGGCGCCACGGGCGGGTCGCCGTTCTCCAGCGGGCAAATCACCATCATGTGCTGCTTGTGCGTATAGGAGCGGAACTGGTAGACGGTGTGAAAGCGGCTGTCGCCCTGGGCAATGGGCAGCTTGAGGCGATCTATCGCCGTCATGTCGCTGAGCATTTCGTAGTGCAGCGCGGGATCCTCTTTGAGGAAGCGCGCCAACTCCACCAGCCGCTGCGGCTTGACGTAAACGACCTGCCCGCCCACATGCCGGCCGGCGGCGAGGATGTCATCACCAAAGCGCTCGACCACACGGCGTGTGTGATCCGTCTCGCCGCTGGGCATGGGCGCGAGCGCGGGGATCTCGATGTTGTTGAGGTTGGGCAGCGTTTCGTAAGGGCGGTTGATGGGTGAAACGTTCAACATGGGTGGCTCCTGGAAGCGCACGTCCGGACGCGCGCCGTCTCCCGCCGAAGGAGGAGGTCAAGCAGGCAAGTGGATCAGTGGGCGGCCTGGACTGCGGCGCGCGCGCCGGGCTTGGCCAGCAAGTCGAGCGAATCAATGTGCTCTGCGCCCACCATCGCTTCGGCCAGTTCCTTGCGGTGGTACTTGGCAAAGGTCTCCTTGCCCTGCTTCTCGCGCAGTTTGTCAAGTGCGAAGAGCAGCGCCTCGGGGCGGGGCGGGCAGCCGGGTACATAGACATCCACGGGCATGATCTTGTCCACGCCCTGGATGATGGCATAGTTGTTGAAGGGGCCACCGGCGCTGGCGCAAATGCCCATCGCGATCACCCACTTGGGCGTGGGCATCTGCTCGTAGATGCGCTTGATGACGGGGGCCATCTTGTTGCTCACACGGCCGGAAACGATAAGCAAGTCTGCCTGGCGCGGGCTGGCGCGGAAAAGCTCGGAGCCGTAGCGCGAAATGTCGTGGCGCGCCGTACCCGCCGCAATCATCTCAATCGCGCAGCAGGCGAGGCCAAAGAGGAGCGGCCACGTGCTGTTGACGCGGCCCCAGTTGACCAGCCCCTCGAGCGATGTTGTCAGTACACCTTCGGGCAGGTTGTCTTCAAGACCCATCTGAATCTCCCTGAATACACACACAAATGCGGTGCCGCGCGGCGGCTACTGCCACTTGAGCGCGCCCTTCTTCCACTCGTAAATCAAACCGATGATGAGCACGAAGAGGAAGAAGCCCATGGGGGCCAGTGCGAGCATGAAGCCCCAGCCGTCACGCAGTTGGCGGATGACCGCCGCCCATGGATAGGTGAAGACCACTTCGATATCAAAGAGGATGAAGAGCATGGCCACCAGGTAGTACTTGACCGGGAAGCGGCGGCGCGCATCGCCGAAAGGGATCATGCCTGATTCGTAGGGTTCGCGCAGCACCTTGTTCTTTGTGCTCGGGCCAAGCATCGAAGGCAGCGCAATCGCAATCGCCGCAAAGCCTATCGCGATGATTATCAGCAGGAGTAGCGGGAAGTATTCAGCAGCCACGAGAATCACCTCAGAATGCTGGCAGATTGCGGTGGTACGGAAGTGCCGTGTGGCGGCGCGGGCAGTGCGCTTGCACAAAAGCGGCTCAACAGCGCTGCCGTGCAGTCATCCTGCAGCAGAGCAGGTGTTGAGCCATCAAGGCGCCACTCCAAAACGGCCAAAAATGGAGACACTGCCGGCGCGCCCCGGTCTTTGTGCAGTTTATCACGAAGCAAAAAAGGCTGTCAACATAAGATTTGGGTGGGTCATCTTTGACGCTGTTGTTGGCGCCGCTGTGTACGTGCTAGAATATGGCGGCTGCAGCGCGAACGAGTCCGCTTGCCGGCGCACTACAGCCGGCGCACACCCACGCACAAGGCATCGCCATCTTTCCATGTTTCAACTGCTTTTCGGCGGTTGGGATTTTTCCATCACCTCGACCGTATGTTAGCATACGCCGCAGATTGTTCCGTCCTGCACAGTATGGGATGGGATGCGGCGGCGCGGCTGTCTGCGGGTGCGTGGCGGCATTTTCCGCGGCAAGTCCATTGATCAGTGCGCCAACCGCGCAACAGCGCGCATGCCCTGGCCTTCGGGAAATCGAGTTGTACGCCTGAACGACGCCCCTACTGTCATAGGGTGAGTACAATTGTGCTTGCGCCGGGATGATTTCGGCACCTGCGCCATCTCCAGCTCTTCCCGGCATACGCCACCGCACGCGCACAGAGCACCGCAGGAGCATACAGCCATGCTTGGCAACTTTGGTTTTGTACTTGTCCTGAGCGTCGTCGCCTTCATCATTCCCCTGGCCGCGATTGTGGTGGGCAAGCTGCTCGCCCCGCGCCGCCCCGACGCCATCAAGAACTCCACCTACGAGTCTGGTGTGCAGACCATTGGCGATACCTGGGTGCAGTTCCGTGCACAGTACTATCTCATCGGCCTGATCTTCCTCATCTTTGACGTGGAAGTCATCTTCCTCTTTCCGATTGCCGTTGCCTTCGAACAGTTGACCATGTTCGGCGTGCTGGCGACGGTTACCTTCGTGCTGATCCTTCTGCTGGGCCTCTTCTTTGAGTGGCGCAAGGGCGCGCTTGAGTGGTCCTGAGCATGGCCATGCGCGCTGAACACGCTGTGTGCACTGCGCCGTGCCGTCATGGTGAATTCGTCCTGAACTGGAGCGCCGTCCATGTGGAGTGATTCCTGGAATTGGGCAGAGGCCTTAACCAATCTGCAGGTGAATCTCGGCGCGCCCGCATCGCTGGCCTGGATTGTCAGCTACATTGTGGGCGCGGTGCTCATTGCCTCGCTGGCGCTGGCCATGGCCATCTTCCTGATCTGGCTTACGCGCAAGGTCGTCAGCCGCCTCCAGGACCGCCTTGGCCCCAACCGGCGCGGCCCCTGGGGACTGACGCAGACCATTGCCGACGTGCTCAAGCTGCTGACCAAAGAAGTGATCATGCCGCACAATGCCGACTGGGTGGCCTACAACGTGGCCCCCATCTTCTCGGTCTTCGGCGTGCTCATGATACTTGCCATCCTGCCCTTTGCGCCGGGCCTCATCGGTGCAGATCTCAACGTGGCGGTGCTCTACGTGCCCGCGCTCGGCTCCATTGGCATTATGGCCGCGCTTATGGCCGGCTGGTCGAGCAACAACAAGTATGCGCTGCTGTCGGGCTTCCGCGTGGTGGCGCAGTTGATCAGTTACGAAATCCCGCTTGTGCTCTCCATGCTCCCCGCCGTGCTGCTGGCCGGCTCCATGAGCATGTCGCAGATTTCGCAGGCGCAATCGCTCCATCTCTTCGGCCTCAACGTGGGGCTGGGCTGGTTCGGTTTCCTCCTGCCGGGATCGCTGCTCATCTTCTTCATCGCCTCGCTGGCCGAGGCCGAGCAGCCCCCGTTTGACCTGCTGGAGGCCGAGTCGGAGATTATCGCCGGCTTTCACATCGAGTACTCGGGCATGGCCTTTGCCATGTTCTTCCTTGCCCAGTTCCTCAACACCTTCTTCCTGGGCGCGGTGATGACGGTGCTCTTCCTGGGCGGGTGGCAAGGTCCCTTTGTGGACCAGTTGCCGATTCTGGGCGCAGTCTACTTCCTGGGCAAGACCATGGCGATCTATATTGTGGTGATGTGGCTTAAGGGCACGCTGCCCCGCGTGCGCATTGACCAGATGATGGACCTTGCCTGGAAGGTGCTGGTGCCGCTGGTGCTGGCGCTCATCCTGTGGCAGATGGTGGCCATGAAGATGCCGGGCGGCGTGTGGCTGCAGTATCCGCTGATTTTGCTGGGCAACCTGGCAGTCATCTGGTACGTATCGCGCATCCTGTCCAAATACTTCAAGACCGAGCAACTGCGCACCAAGCGCGCATTTACGCCGCGCAGCCTGATTGGCACCATGGCCCCTGTTAACACGCAGGAGTGAACAGCATTATTGAAGACTGATGATTGACGATTGCCGGCGACTGCGTATCGATCTTCAATCATCAATCTTCAGTTATCAGTATTACCTGGAGGCTAGCCGGGCACATGGAGCAGATCACCTCTCTCATTCCACCCATACAGCAGCAGATATTCTTCGCGCTTGCGCTCCTAGTGGGAGTGTGCGGGGTGATGGTGGCGGTGACGCGCAATCTCTTCCACAGCGCGCTGTCGCTGGTAGGTGCACTCTTTGGCATCGCTGCCATCTTCGCGCTGCTCGAGGCCGAGTTTGTGGCTGTGGCGCAGGTGCTCGTCTATGTCGGCGCCATCTCCACGCTCATCACCTTTGCCATTATGTTGACGCGCGGCATGATGTACGGGCGCACGTCGCCCACCAACCGGCAGATGCTCGCTTCGGCGATTGTGGCGGTGCTGCTCTTTGGCGTGCTGCTGGGTATCGTCTTCAACACGCCGTGGCCCGTCGAAGCGGGTGAACTGGGCACCGGTGCGGCGGTCATCCCTACGCTGGGGCTGCTCTTCGTCAATGACTACGTAATTGCCTTCGAGCTGCTGGCGCTGCTGCTGCTTGTGGCGCTGAGCGGGGCGCTGCTGTTGGCGCGCGACCGCAAGGGTGTGGGCGAGTCGTAGCCAACTCGACGCCTGCGCATTCATTAAGGACACATTTATGGTCCCTCTGAACTGGTACCTCGGTCTGGCCGCCTTTCTCTTCTGCTGCGGCCTCTACACATCGCTGGCGCGGCGCAACGCCGTGGCCGCACTCATGGGCATCGAGCTCATGCTCAACGCGGTCAACATCAACCTGATCGCCTTCTGGCGTTTTAGCGCGACGGTCGACATGCTTGCGGGCCAGGTATTCACACTTTTTGTGATTGCCATTGCCGCCGCCGAGGCCGCCGTTGGGCTGGCGCTGATCATCTCGGTCTACCGCAACCGCAAGACGGTGAACCTGGATGAACTGGACATGCTCAAGGGATGAACCTGCCGCGGCGGGTGGGATAGCGGGAGATGCCCAAGAAGCTGCTCACCGGCACGCTTGAAGAGCAATGTGCCTTTCTGTTTACCGTAGCGCAGGAGAAGATGGCGGCAGGCAATTTCACCGGCGCCATCCATGCACTCAAGGAAATTCTGAAACATGCGCCTGCGTATCCGGGGGCGCAGGCGTTGATGGCGCAGGCGCGGCGACGCAAGCGCGAACAGGGGCTGTTGTTGTGGGGCAGCTTTGCCGGGGCCATTGTGGCCATCTTTTTTGGCACGCTGGGCCAACTTCCCAATGACGTGTGGTTGCTGGCGCTGGCTTTGGCGGGTGCAGGCGCAGGCTTCCTGGTGAGCAATGGCGTGGCGGCATGGATGAAGCGGCGTGCGCCGCAGCCGCCCCCCGTAGACGAAGGTTAGCGCACCTGGTGGGTGTCACACCAAGTAACTCTTAATCATCTGCGCTGCTGCGCATTGCCTGTCTTATATCCGGGCCTGATCAACGGGCCCGAATGAAGGTCGATCCGAGGTTATTCCATGGATGGTTTTCTCAACCTGGCGTGGCTGGTGCCGATACCGCCCTTTGTGGCCTTCCTGCTGATCATCCTGTTCCTGAATGGGAACAAGCGGGTCAGCTCGCTCACGGCCATTCTGGGCGTCGTCATCTCCATGGCAATCGGCTGGCCCATCGCCTTTGCCGCTTTCACAGCGTCCCACTTTGGCGAGCAGCCGGTTGAGGGGCAGCTCTTCCAGATTCCCGCGGGCGCAAGCGCCATTTCCATCGGCTATCAGGTGGACCCCGCCAACGCGCTCATGCTCTTCATGGTCTGCGTCCTGCTGTTGCTGCTCTTCGGCTATTCGGCAGGCTACATGACCTTCCCGCCCCATCTGCCCAAGTAGCACTATCCGCAGGCCTCTGCGCAGGGCAAGGGTCCCAGCTACAGCCGCTTCATGGCCGACATCCGCCCCTTCGCCGCGGGCCAGCACGGTCTGCTCATCTCCCACTCCCTCATCGCTCTCCTTTTCCACTTGCACA
>CAYRVP010000189.1:0-7650 GCA_964427845.1 uncultured Caldilineaceae bacterium | reverse complement strand
AACTACTACAATTTACACCCGCATTACCCAAAAAGATGCGTATAATGCATAGCCATCCTGGAGAGGGGGCCGGGGGGTGAGGTTGTTGTGCGCCACCAGAACGAAATACACCTGAGCCTTACTGTTGTTGCTTTTCTCTGTGTTTCTCTGTTCCCTCTGTGGCCTCTGTGTCGTAGTTTATTTGCTACAGCACTTAGCAGTTGCCGTAGAGTAACCCCTCCAGCCGCCTCTGGACCTCCGGCCACTCGTCATCGAGGATGCGGAACCACGCCGTGTCGCGGCTGCGTCCCTTGACGATCATGTGTTTCTGCTGAACACCTTCGAAGGTGAAACCCATGCGCTCGGCCGCACGCCGCGAGCGTTCATTGAGCGCGTTGCACTTCCACTCCAGCCGCCGGTAGCCCAGAGCGAAACAGTGGCGCAGCAGCAGGTAGGTCGCCTCAGTGTTCACCGGTGACCGCTGCACGGGCGGCGTGTACCAGATGTTCCCCAATTCAATCGAGAGCCACGCCGGGTTGTTGCGCATGAGGCTGATGATGCCCACAGGCTGCCCCGTCTCCACCAGCGACACCGTGAAGGGGAGGCCGTCAGGCGCTCTGGCCTGGGTGCGCATGTAGGCGGCAAGTTCATCGAGCGTGGCAAAGGGGCCGCCGAACATCCAGCGCCACACAAGTGCATCGGCGTCATACGCGCCATACTCCAGGCCCGGCAGCGTAATCGGTTCACCGTTGGAGATGGCGTAAAGCGCGGTGGCATCCCGCTCCAGATCCAGCGGAGCGAGGCGCACCCAGCGCCCTGTCGGTTCCACAGCCTCGGGCTTGAGAGGCAGCATGGTGTGCAGCGCCAGTTGTGCGTCGGGCAGGGGCGGCGGCATGTCGTGCATGGGGTCACTCCGAAGTCATCAGAAAATCGATAATAATGCGGTGGACGATGCTCTCAACGGGCGCGTGGTCGTCGGTGAAGGGGGGCAGGTCCACAGGCGGGGCGCTGCGCGCGTCGGCCACGGCAGATTGCGCAAAGGCGCGGAACTCGGCAGCGAGCGTCGGCGGCAGCGCGCCCACATGCGCAACGAAATCCGCCAGCGTGGCCGGCTGCTTTGTGGCCACAAGCAGCGTGTTGCCCAGAGTAGTCACCGGCCCCGGCTCGTCAATCAGGAAGACGGTGGGAAAGACCGCGCGCACGGTGGCAACCATGGCATCAACCAGCGCGTAGTTGGTGGCCGTGCGCCCCACATTGATGGCCAACACGCCATCGTCATTGAGATAGTCGCGCACGGTTAGAAAGAACTCGGTGGTGGTCAGGTGGAAGGGGATGTAGGGCGGGCGGTAGGCGTCCACGGCAATGACGTCCCAACGTGCGTCGGCGGGTTGCTGCGTGAGGAAGTGGCGACCGTCGGCGGCGACCGTGGTGAGGTTGGGGCGGTCCATGGCGAAGAATTCGCTGCCCACGGCGAGAATTTCCGGGTCAAGCTCGACGCCGGTCATCTGCACATCCGGCCCGTAGATGTCGGCAAAGAGGCCGCTCACCGTGCCCGCAGCCGCGCCGATGACAAGCAGGCGGGCGGGCGCGGGCTGCGCGGCCGCCTGCGCACGGAAGAGGGGCGCGAGCAGGAAATAGTCCCAGATGCCGTCACTCAGCAGGGCGTCGGGATGGTAGACGCTGTGGATGCCGATGCCATCGTTCAGCTTGAGATGGCGCTCGTTGCCCCACTGGCGCACGGCGATATAGTTGAAGCGGCTCTCATCCTCGAAAACGATGGGCCCACGGCTGCCGTCGTCCCAGCCGGCGCGGATGGAGCGATCGCTGCCGCTCCACAAGGCGAGCGCGGCCACAAGCAGCAGCGCAGCCAGCGGTTGCCACACGTGGCGTTTCCCGACTGCGCCAATTAGCAGTGCGACGAGAAGGGTGAGCGCAAGCGCAAAGAAGGTGAGCCGCGTGCCAATTGCCGGAATCAGCCAGAGCACGGGCACAAACGCACCGAGCAGGCTGCCGATGGTGCTCACGGCGTAGAGTCGGCCGACGCGTGCACCCGTGTGCGCATCGTCGCGCGGCTCGGCGTTGAGCAGCAGGCGCACGGCCCAGGTGCTCGTCGTGCCCAGCAATATCACCGGCACGCTGAAGAGAAGCAGGATGGCTGCGAGCGCGCCGCCGAGCAGGCCGGGTGCGAAGTCTTCGAGTCCGGTGGACGCCAAACGCAACACCGGGCGGCTGAAAAGGGGGATCAGCGCAACGCCCACGGCCGCCAGCGTCAGCACGCTGTCGAGCACAGCGCGGCGCGGGTAGCGGTCGGCCAGGCGGCCGCCCAGCCACGCGCCCAGCGCCAGATAGAGCAGGATCATGCCGATGAGTGCGGCCCACACAATCTGGCTTGAGCCGAAGGCAGGCTCGAGCAGGCGCGAGGCGCTTAACTCAACGCCCAACGTCACGAAACCGCTTGTGAAAACCAGCAGATAGAGTAGGCGCATAGAGGCAGGAGTGTGATTCGGGTGTCAGGTGCCCGGTGTCAGGTGTCGGGTGTCGGGTGTCGGGTGTCGGGTGCCGGGTGCCGGGTGTCGTAGGTCACGTCTCCGACGTGACGCCATGGCCGCATTCCGGCTCAATCGTTGGTAAAGTCGTCCTGCCAGGGTTCGCGGGTGATTTCGGCCTGCACAACAGGACCGCGTGCGCCGGCCACCAGCCGCCCTGTAACCACTTGCGCATCGTGCTGGAAGACAAGCAATGATTCCCGCTGCATCGCTTCGGCACGCAGCGCGCGCTTGCTCTCGATGGCGGTCATGGGGTCAATGTCAAAGGCGGGCACCCACGCCAGACGCTCGAGGTGAATCGCCCAGTTGGCGGCGTCACCCAGAAAGAGCAGGCTCTCGCCGCCATCCTCCACCCACACCACCTGCAGCGCGTCGGTATGGCCGGGGGCCATTTGCGTACGCACACCATGCGCCAATTGCTGCGGGCCGTCCACAATCTCGAGTTGGCCCCGCTCGAGCAGCGAACGCCAGTTGTCGGCCACATAGGTGGCGGCGGTGCGCTCGTTGGGAAAGCTGGCCGCAGCCAGGTCAATGCGCTGGCCGATGTAGCGTGCGTTGGGGAATGTAGGCGCGAGCACGCCGGGTGCGTCGGGGTGCGCGCGCGTGGCGCCGCCCACGTGGTCACCGTGAAAGTGGGTCAGGAGCACGAGCGCGATCTCCTCGGGTGCAAAGCCCACGGTGCGCATCTGGCTGATGAGCCGCTCATTCTCGAGGCTCAATCCCCAGCGTGCGCGCTGTCGGGTGTCCATCTTGTCGCCATGGCCGCAATCCACCAGAATCGGCCCGGCGTCCGACTCGATCAGCAAGCAGCGGGTGTCGGCGGGAATGCGGTTCTCGTCATCGGGGGCGATGACCTTCTGCCACATGGTGCGCGGCACGACGCCAAAGAAGCCGCCACCGTCCATCACATGGCGGCCGTCGGTGAGGATGTGGCAGCGCAGCGCGCCCACTGTGAGCGTGTAGGACATACGTAGACGTCTCCTGTGGGATACAGGAGTGGATAATTGAAGATTGATGATTGAAGATTGACGATTGGCGCGACGCAGAGGGCTGCGCGTCACTCATCAGTCATCAATCTTCAATTATCCACTCCCCGACATGCCTCCGGCAATGTTCAATTCTGCCCTAAGGGTAACACATGCGGGTGCCGCAGGGTGAAGCGTGCGGCAACGGTCCAGCCCATGTCCTGTGCAGTGGGCGCAGCATGGTGTAGAGTGGGCTCATGCGAAATACATACTGGGCCGCTCGACTGCTGCCCGTCCCCTATGAGGCCACTGGCTGATATGCGCGCACAAAGCGACTTCAATCTGATCCATGCACGCACTGCCGCACGCACTGCCATCTGGAGGCCACGCCTGCTGCTGGGGCTGATGCTCTGCCTCTCCAGCGTGTTGAGCGTGACGTTCTTCGCCATGCGCGTACTCTATGCGGACAACGCGACTTACTTCTTCCTCAACTGGAATCTATTCCTGGCGTGGATTCCCCTGCTGGCTGCGGCTGCGGCGTGGGCGCTGCAGGCGGGCGCCGACCGCCCACGCCTGCGCGTGACGCCTCTGCTCGCACTCTGGCTGCTTTTTTTCCCCAACGCGCCCTACATCCTGACTGACCTGATTCATCTTGCCCCGCGCGACAACGTGCCGCTCTGGTACGACATGCTGCTGCTGCTCTCCTATGTGTGGAATGGCCTCATCCTGGGCTTCATCTCGCTGTGGATTGTGCAGGGGCTACTGCAGCGCTGGTTTGGGGTCGCGGCCGGTTGGGCCGGAGCTACCGCCGCCATCTTGCTCGCAGCATTCGGCATCTATCTGGGGCGCTTTTTGCGCTGGAACAGTTGGGATGTGCTGACGCAGCCCAACGACATATTGCACTTCCTGCTCAACGCGGCGGCAAATCCCGCCGACCACGGCAAAGCCGTCGTGATCACGCTGCTGCTGTGCGGCATTCTGGGCGCGATGTACTTCACGATTGCGCTGCTCGCGCGTGCCCGCCTGGGCGCGCAGGAGTGAAGAACGAAGATTGACGATTGAAGGCCGAAGATTGGTCACATGCCGCGACCAATCTTCAGTCTTCAATCTTGAATCATTTGTCCATTCCTTCAGCAACCAGCGTCTGGTAGACCTCGAGTACGCGCTGCGCCAATTTGGTCGCGTCGTGGCGCCAGGGCGTGGCGTCATCGACCAGATTACCCGTGAAGAGGCGGTAGTCGAGCGCTTCGCCTGCAGCGGGCAAGGTCACCCACTGGCTGTTGGCCGAAGGCGGCTGGGCATCGTCGTAGCGATCGTTGGCAAGCGCCACGGTAAACGCGCGCCCGGCGTGGCGACGCAATTGCGCCATGTGATCGCTCACACTGTAGCCGTCGGTCTCGCCGGGCTGGGTGGCCACATTGCAGACGTAGATGCGTTGCGCGCGCGAGGCTTCAATGGCGTCGCGAATGGAGGGCACCAGCAGGTTGGGCAGCAGGCTGGTGTAGAACGAGCCGGGCGAAGCCACAATCAGGTCGGCCTGCAGCAGGGCGCGCACGGCGGCGGGATAGGCGCGCGGCGCCTCGGGCTTGAGGTAAATGCGCTCAATGCGCCCTCCGGCCGCGGTGACGCTGCTCTCGCCTTCCACGCTCAGCCACTCGGCAGCGCCATCGGGCGTTGTACGGCTCAATTCGGCGCAGAGGGTCACGTGCTCGAGCGTGCTGGGCAGGATGCGGCCGCGCACGGCAAGCACGCGGCTGCTTTCGGAGATGCCCTCTTCAAAACTGCCTGTGACGGCGGCCATCGTGGCAATGAAGAGATTGCCAAAAGAGTGGCCTGCCAATTCGCCGCTGCCCACCTGCCCCACATCGGCGTCGGCGAAGCGGTACTGGAAGAGACGCGTCATCAAGTCTTCGGCCTCACTCAGGGCGGCAATGTTGTTGCGAAAGTCGCCGGGCGGCAGCAGGCCCATCTGCTGGCGCAGCCGCCCGCTGCTGCCGCCGTCATCCGCCACGGTGACAATCGCGGTGATGTTGTCGGTGTAGGTGCGCAGGCCGCGCAGCAGTTGGGGCATTCCCGTGCCGCCGCCGATGGCCACAATGCGTGGCCCGTGGCGGCGTTCCTGTTGAAGCAGCGCACGCAGGACGGCGCGCGTGGGGCTGGCGGCCGTGGGCAGCAGCGCGCCCACCACAGTTCCATAAAAGCCCCACGCAGCATAGCCCGCCAGCCCAAAGCCGAGCAGCAGCAGGAACAGCACGCGCACCCACACCGGCAGAAAGCGCAGCATGAGCAGGTCGAGCCAATCCGGCCACGCCGGTCGTGCGGCGAGGCCGAGCAGCAGGAGCGCAATCCCCAGCCCGGCGCAGGTGACACCGACGAAGAGCAGCAGAATCCAGCGTTTGATGCCGAGGCCGGGGCGCGCCGCGCGCCGCCAATTGAACGCGGGCTGTTCTGCTGGACGGGTGGAGGATGATTGCGCCATGACAGGGATAGTATAATGCAGGTGGCGGGTGAGTGGATTGCGCGCACCCATGCGCAACGCACGTGCGCCTCCGCGCGTGCTCAAGCCTGCCTGCGCAACATGTGAAGGAGGAAGCAGATGGCAACACAAACACAATTGCGCCCGCCTGCAGCCGAGAGTACGCACGCGACCGGCCCCCACGGCCACTGGCTGATGGGCAACATGCGCGACTTCAACGAGGATCCGCTGGCAATGCTGACGCGCACAGGGCAGATGGGGCGCGTCACCCGCCTGCGCTTCATCAACGCAATTACCTACTTGGCCGCCCACCCCGACGATGTCAAGCATGTGCTGGTTGACAACCACCGCGCCTATCACAAGGGCTTCGGCCTGCAGGCGCTCAAGCCGGTGGTGGGCGAGGGGCTGCTCACTTCCGAAGAGGATACACACGCCCGCCAGCGCCGCCTGATCCAGCCCGCCTTCCACCGCAAGCGCATTGAGGCCTACGCCGACACCATGGTGGCCCTCACCAACGCACAGACCGCACCGTGGCGCGATGGCCAATCCCTCGACCTGCACGCAGAGTTGATGCACCTTACCATGCTGATTGTGGCCAGGAGCCTCTTCGACGCCGACGTGCAGGATAGTTCGGGGCAACTGGGCACATCGATTACCCGGCTGATTGAGGCATACGATATGAGCCGCGTGGGCCCGATTGGCCAGTTCATCGACAAGTTCGACATCAAGCGCAACCGCGCGCGTGCACGTAACCTGGCCGTGCTTGACAGCATGATCTACGACCTCATTCGGACGCGGCGCGCCGACGCGGAGGACCGAGGCGATCTGCTCTCCATGATTCTGCGCGCGGTGGACAGTGAGGCAGGCGCCGGCCACGGCCAGGGCATGAGCGACCGCCAGGCGCGCGACGAACTCGTCACCCTCTTCCTTGCCGGCCATGAGACGACGGCGATTGCCCTCTCGTGGACGTTCTGCCTGCTCTCGCAAAACCCGGATGTGCGCGAACGCCTTGAGGCCGAGGTGGGCGGCGTACTGGGCGCGCCCGGCAGCGCGGACGCACGCCTGCCTGCCATGGATGACCTCGAGCGGCTGCCCTATGCCCGCCGCGTCTTCGCCGAAGCCATGCGCCTCTACCCGCCCGCGTGGGCCACGGCACGCCTTGCGCAAGTGGACGACGTCGTCGGCGGCGTGCGCGTGAAAACGGGACAAAGCGTCATCGTCAGCCCTTGGGTCACCCACCGCGACCCGCAGTGGTGGCCCGACCCCGAGCGCTTTGACCCCGACCGCTTTACACCCGAGGCCGAGGCAACGCGCCCCAAGTTCGCCTACTTCCCCTTTGGCGGTGGCCCGCGCCGCTGCATTGGTGAGCCCTTTGCGTGGATGGAGGGGCACCTGCTGCTGGCCACGATTGCGCACCGTTTCCGCCTCAACCTCGAGCCGGGCTTCACGCCCACGCCACAGCCGCGCGTCACTCTGCGCCCCGACGCGATGCCCATGGTTGTGGAGGCGCGCTGAGGCAATTCCTCGTGCTTTGAATGCGTGGCCGTTTTGACTTTCCACTCCTGCGCGGGTACAATCTCGCTTACATGTTTGCCCCTATGGCGGAATTGGCATACGCGGCAGGTTGAGGGCCTGTGCCCTTTAGGGCGTCTCCGTTCAAGTCGGAGTAGGGGCACCATCAAAG
>CAYRVP010000188.1:0-7680 GCA_964427845.1 uncultured Caldilineaceae bacterium | reverse complement strand
CTCGGCACCACCATGGGATCCCACGCGACCGGAATCGTCGCATACATCGTCGCCTTCATCGCAGCCACCTTCGCCGCCTCCCTATGGTCACAATCATGTCGCGCCTCAATGGCCGGTACGCAAGCGCACTCGTGCTTGCGCTGCTTACCGCGCTTGTCATCTCCTGTACAGCACCCCCCGCCGAAGATGTAGCTGCGGGGCGCCTCTACGCGCCACTCGACGCCCCGATTGCCACGATCAACGCACAGGGTGCAGCGGAAACGCTCACCAACGCCACCAGTCGATCACTGGATGTCTCCTACCCGGCAGCCGGCGCCTCCGTCAATGGCACTTTTCCGCTGCGCGCGAGTGATGGTGTGCCCGCACCGCCACTTGCGCCCATGCGCACCGGGCAACTCGTCACCGCCATCGAGATTGAGCACGCGCAGAAGGTGGCTGCAGCCGAGGCCGCAGCCGCAGCGCTGCTCCCCACGCCTACGCCCGACCCCAATGCGCCGCGCGCACACGTGCAAATCCACGGTGGCGCACCCTTCGATTGGTCTACATCCGAGAATTACCTTGTTTTGGGCACCGATCGACGTGCAGAGGGTGGATCGTGGCGCACCGACTCGATTATGGTCATCGGCCTTGATCGGACGGGCGCGCGCGCAGCCGCCTTCAGCGTGCCGCGCGACCTCTATGTGCAAATCCCCGGCTACGGCTGGGGGCGCATCAACCAGGCCGACTATATGGGCGAGCGCCGCACGCCCGACGGTGGCGGCCCCGCGCTCGTTTCGTCAATCCTCGAGGATCAACTCGGCGTAAGCACGCAGCACTGGGTGCGCATTCAGATGGATGGCTTCATCCAGTTCGTGGATGCAATGGGCGGCGTCGATGTGTACCTCGACTGCCCCTTCTCCGAGCCGATTCTCAACCTCAACACCAGTGCGTGGACCAATTTCACGCTGCCGGCCGGACTCAATCATCTGGACGGCCAGGACGCTTACTGGTTTGCACGCCTGCGTCTGCGCGAGACGGACATCGGCCGCTCGTCGCGCCAGCGCGCCATCATCTGGGCGCTGCGTGAGCAGATCCTGAGTACAAACGCCATTTTGCGCCTGCCGCAACTCTACGCCGCCTTCCGCGATACCATCTCCACTGACCTGAGTCTCTTTGACATCATCGGCCTGGCGCAATTCGGCGTGAGTCTCAAGCCTGAGAACGTGCGCGCCGGCGGCCTTACCTTCAAAGACCTGAAGGACTATACCACCGCAGGCGGCGCGCAGGTACTGATTATCGCCAACCCCGCGCGCGTGCGCGACCTCGTTGCCAACGTGTGGGACGAGCCTGCCATGGCCGACGCCTACCGCAAGGACGGCTCGGCATGTGATGGCGGCATACCAGCGCCCGAGCCCGCTGCCACTCCCGTGCAGCAGACCAATACGACTCCCGCAACGGAAGATGCGCCCCAAAGCCGCGTCGCGCCCCCTTCACCCACCGCGCGCACTGCCGGCGGCTTCACCACGGCGGCCAGCGCTACAGCACCCGACCCCATAGCCGCACCGCTGCCCCTTTCGGGCCCGATTGTGGACCCTGTGACCGGCGCGCTCTTCGACGCCGTAACCGGCTTTCCGCTGGACCCTGCCACTGGCATCCCCTTTGATCCTGTGACCGGCAAGCCGTTTGCACAGGCCTTGCCCGGTGATTGACGTTTTCGCGCAGAAACAGAAGGGCGGCTGTCAATCGACAGCCGCCCTTTCCTGTTTGCCGGCTTTGCTTACGCCATCACGGGTCGGAGCAATCGCGCATGAAGCCGCACTCGAGGCAGGTAATCTTGCAGTGACGCTTGGCAACCGCCCCGCCGCACACCCAGCAACAGGCGTCTTCGGCCTCGCTGTAGCGGTAGGCGCTCTGTACAGACGCTTCCGCGGCCGTCTGTGTCCTGCTGGATTCATGTCGTAGCAGTGCGCCACCAGGCCCGTAGAAATTCGCATCCCACGCGCGCAGGTCGCCATCCACGAACGTGATACGTGCCGAGAAGAATGGTTCGCGATCGAGCCAGTGCAGGCAGATGCGGTCTCCTGCCCACAGCGGCAACGTGAGCAGTTGGCTGTCGTGAATCCATGCCAGATCGCCTTCGTCCGAGTTGATCAGTGCGCCGCTGATCTCGCGCGCCACGAAGACAAATGCAAGCCAGTCCTCGCCGTGCGCAAAGGCCGGGAAGGTGAGCAGGCCGCGCCACTCGAGCGTTTCGGCAACAAGGCCGCTTTCCTCCCACAAAGCGCGCCTGGCGCACATCTCAGGCGTCTCACCCGGCTCGAGTTTGCCGCTCAGGCCGCTCCACTTGCCCGCGTGCATGTCGTGCGCCTTTTTTACCCGATGCACCATCAACGTGCGGCCGCGCTCGCGCACGTAAACCAGCGTGTCTACCTTCATGGCACAACCGCGCCGCGCATCAGCGGATCTCCACCTCAACTGTGGAAGGCGCGCCCTTGGTGATTACAGGGAAGCCTCGCCCGGTGAGCCAGAGTGGCGCGCCGTTGAGGGTGACACGCACAGCCACACTGTAGGTCGCGTTCGGGTCAATTGCGCCCGCCGGGTAGGCCAGCGTGAAGTTGACCTGGTCACCTGCCGAGGCAACGCTCGCAACATCCTCGGCCACGACTACGGCGCCGGCGCCCGAACCTTTGCGTAGTTGCGCCGTAACCATCGCGCCGCGCGGCAGCAGGCTTGCGTCAGCCGCGCTCACCACGACGGTGACCGACCCTGCGGGGAAACTGTCAGTTGCCGGAATCACTGTGGCGGCTGGGACGGCCGGCTCGACGGTCGATGTGGCGCTGGGGAACGCAACGGGCGCCTCGGTCGGCTGCACCACCGCAGTGGGCGTTTCCGTTGGCACGGGTGTGGCAATGGGCGTGGGGGCGGCCGTGGGGCGCGGGCCGGGCGTGGCAAAGCTGGGCGCCGCCGTCCCCGCCTCGGCAGCTTCAAGCTCGACCTCGAGGTCGTTGCGCGGGCCGTCGGCGCCCAGCAGGGGCGTCAAACCCGCCGCCTGCCAAAGCACTGTGCCATCCACAAGAATGCGGGCGTCGAGCGCATACACGCCCAGGTCCGTTGCGGCATCCACCGGTACGGCGAGGTCAAAGGGGATCGGCGGCGGCCCTTCACCCGCATCTACCGCTTGTTCGGTGACGAGCGTAAAGGGTGATGTGGAGACGTCGAGGACCTGCACCTTGGCCACGGCGCCCGCTGGCAGGTCAGCGTTGGTGGGCAGCAGCAAAGTGCCCAGCACGAGCAGGTACTCGCCTTCTTCCAGCGGCGTCGCGGGTACACCCTGCGTCGTGGCAACGGGCGGCGCGGCCGCCGGTGCTTCCGTACCCGCTGTTTCGGCTGCCGGCTCGGGCGTAGCCTCACTCTCGGGCGTCACTTCGGCCTCAGGCGTCGCCTCAGCGTCAGGCGTCACGTCAACCTCCGGCAAGGCCGCGACAGTGCTCTCTGCATCCGGCTCCACAAGGGGCTGCGCTTCGGCCGTGGCCGTGGCGGCCACCTCCGTGGCAAGCGCTGCCTCATCGGCACGCTGCCGCAGGAGTTCCTCTGTGGCGGTCAGTTCGATGTCGGCCCCGCTCATAATCGGCTCGTCGCCGTAAAGCACCGGCACGCCCTTGCCCGTGAACCAGTTCATCGCCTCCACCAAAATGCGCGCGGTTAAGGTGTAGGGTTGCGTGCGGTCAATCACATCCACCGGATAGTAAAGGACCACGTCGAATGGGGGCTTGCCCGCTTCGGGAAAGAAGAGCTGCTGCGCCGTCATGATAGGCAGGCCGTCTTCTTCATAATAGAGTTCGATGACGCCATAGGCATCAATTGGCAGAGGAATATCCTCGCTAAAGGTCACCGTGCCCGTCATTGTGCCGGTGAGGGGCGGCGGCGGCGGCTTGGACGCATCGAGATAAACGCTGGCTTCGGAGACGCCGCTCTGGAGCACCGGCTGGGGCAGTCGCTGCTTGTAGGGAAGCTCGCCGTTCACAAGGACACGCGCCTGAATCGTGTATTCCGCGCTCTCCTGCACTTCCTTCACCAGCGGCACCGAGAAGGGAACGGGGTTCTCCAAGCCGGCCGCATTGATTTCCTGCCGGGCGAAGATGACATCCGGGTTGGCCGTATCCACAATCTCCACGTGGATCACCGTGCCGGCGGCGACAGGTTCCACGGTGCCCAGGTCCACCACACCGCTGACGACTGCGCCGCGCGCGGTCGCTGCGGCCGCGCCAGTGCGCTCGTCGGCGGGACGCAGCACAAGTTCGAGGTTATCAGAGGGTGCACCGCCCGTAAGCACATTCACTGGATTGACCATGAGGTAGCGCACGAGGCCGTTGACGGTGACGCGCGCGGCCAATGCATAGACATCGGACTCACTGATGCCCGCGGGATCGTATGTGATGTTGAAGGGGATGGGCTGCGCGACTCCACCAGCGTCCACACGTTGCGTGGAAACCACTTCAAGGGGCGAGCGCGAGCGGTTGACGAGCTCCACCACCACCTCGGAGCCGGTGGGTAGTGTCTCGCTGCCTGCATAGACAACGCCGCCGCGCAATACCCCCGCCGTCGCTGGAGCAAAGAGCACCTCGCCCTTCTGCAGCGTCAAGTCGGCACGGCTGGCCGGCGCGCCAAAGGTGAGGACGGCCGCCGGCTGCGACGTGGAGTAGAGCACGGTGTCGGCGTCGTAGATTGTCGCCACGACGCCGTAGCGCTTTGCGGAGTCAATCCCCTGGGCGTCATATGCAAGCAGGTAGGGGTAGGGGGGCTGACCGCCTTGCGTAACGAGGGTCTGCTGGGCAAGGGGCGCGCTGGGCGCGCTGCGATCAATCAGCTGGACTTCGACGCGCGCACCCGCAGGCAGCGCCTCGCGCGTGCGAATGTTGACCGCGCCGCCCAATGTGCCGTCATATTGCGAACTGCCCGCCAGGCTTTGTGTCGCGTTGACAGGCGCACAGGCGGCCAGAAGCAGAGCCATGAGCGCCACTGCGAAGATCCACGCAGCAAGTTTGGGGCGATTCTCCAACATGAGACGGCTCCTTTCAGCCACTTTCGGGGACAATGTGCCGGCGCGGCGCGCGGGCAAAGCAGGCAGTGTTCACCGTTCTACCATTGTAGACGCTGCAGCGCCATCTTCGACGCGCCCTATTGGCCGCCGATTACCCTGCGGCCTGCTGTCGACGGCAGGGGGCAGTCAAAGCGAGGCGCCGGCCGGCGCCCCGCTCTCGGTCTGCAGATTGGGACTTGCCCACCTACTGCACCGAGACGACCATGACTTTAACGTTGTCCGTGGGGGCGCCGCGCGAGTTGACGGGAATCAGCGTGTCGCTGATCCACGTCGGCGTTCGTTCGACTTCAATCCGCGCCGAGACGCTGTCGCTGAAGCGGTCGTCAATCTGCGCTGGGGCGCAGGGGAGCGTGAAGGGCACAGGAACCTGCTCACCTGCGGTGACGAGTACCTGCTCGGCGATGCGTGTCGCCGCTACGTTCTGGCGCGAAAAATCGTGCAAGCGCACGGTGGTAAAGGGAAAGCAGGACGAATTGTTGCCACGTGCGGCTTGCCATGAAATCAAACGCCCGGCCTCTTGCGGGCCGGGCGTCCACTCATCACCTTCTGCACAATCAGCCCACCGCAGGCGTGCGCCGAATCAGATCGTTCTCAAACTCCTCATAGCGCGCGACATTGGGGCTTTGCGCGCGCCGCGCCAGGCGCACAGCCTCGGCGATGTTTTCGCGTGCCAGATTCAGATCGGCCGTGGTCAGGTACATTTGCGCCAAATTACCGCGCACCGTCGCCTCCACGGCAATATTGCCGGTTTCCTTCAGCAGGGGAAGCGACTCCTCGAGGCTCTGGATGCCGCGGTTCAGTTCGCCCTTGGCCTTGTAGATACTGCCCAGCGTTACCAGCGTGGCGGCCTCGCCGTCGATGTTGCCGTCTGTCTTGCGCATGCGCAGGGCGTGCTTGCTTTCCTCAATCGCCTGGCGATAGTCGCCCATTTGGCGGTGTACGTGCGCCAGGTGATTGTGTGTCAGCGCCTCGCCCGAGCGGTCGCCGCGGCTTCTGAAGAGTGGCAGCGCCGCGTTGAAGTTCTCAAGCGCCTTGCGGCTTTCGCCGGCGCGCATGCTCAACATGCCCAGCGAGCCCAGGACTGTCGCTTCAGTGGCCTTGTCGTCCACCTCACGCGCCAATGGCAGCGCCGCTTCAAACGCGTTGGTGGCGTGCTGCGTTTCGCCCGCGCCCACATAGAGAACGCCCAGGTTGTAAAGGGTGACAGCCTCGCCGGCCTTGTCGCCCATGGCGCGGCGCGCCTCAAGCACCTGTGCAAAGACCTCCACGGCCTGCGGCCGCTCATTGCGTGCGCCGTAAATACCGCCGATCGCGGTCAGCGCCAGGGCTTCGGTCCCCTTATCGTTCAGCGCGCGCGCCAATTGCACAACCTGACCGTAGATGTCAATTGCCTGTTCGGCCTCGCCCTTGGCCTGCGTAATGTAGGCGATGCGCTGGAGCAGCGCCATCTCGCCTGTGCGATCACCAAGGCTGCGGCGGATTTCCAGCGCCTGACTGTAATTCTCCAGTGCCTGTTCGCGCTCACTCATGCTCTGCTGGATATTGCCCATGGTGGAGAGGGTAGCGGCCTCGCCGGCGCGATCGCCGACGGCGCGGCGCACGGCCAGCGTTTGGCCCAGCGCGTCGAGGGCGCGCGGTTTCTCGCCCAACGCCAGAAACTCGTTGGCAATCTGCGTGAGCGTATTGGCCTCGGCGGTCTTGTCACCCACAGCATTGCTCAACTCAAGCGCGTGGAAATACGCGTCCAGTGCGCTGCGGTGGTTGCCCTCGGCGCGCTGCAGCTTGGCCACCATGGCGAGAATCGTGGCCTCGCCCTTGCGGTCTCCCATGCTCCGGCGCAGATCCAGCGCATGGTTGTAGGACTCAAGCGCACGCGCGCCATCGCCCTTGGCAACGTACGCGCGGCCGATGACATCGGTCACGGCGGCCTCGCCCATGCGGTTGCCCGTCTTCATGTAGATTTCGAGCGCCTTTTGGTATGCCTCGAGGCCCCGGTCGGGGTCCTTGAGGGCCGTGAGCGACTCGCCAATGCGCACGAGCAGTTGCGCCTGCTCACGCGGGGTGCTCACCGTGGAGAGCGCCTGCTGCGCCATGTCCACAAAGGCCCGGTGAAGACGGATTTGGTCGTCTGGAGAGGCCTGTTTCATCTGCGCGACAGGGTTGCGCCCATTGAGGGCCGTCGCGAGCAGATCCATCACCTTGCCGTCGCTCTCGGCGCGTTGCAGGATGCGGCTCCAAACGGCCAGCGGCGCGCCGGTGAGGTCGACATCCTTCAAGTTCAGGCCTGAAGCGGCCGCCAGGGCACGGGCATCCTCGGGCCGCTTGCACAAGCGCGCCAGAGACTGGGCAACAGGATCCAATGGTTGCGGCGTTGTCATAATCGGCTCCGGAGGGGTTGGATCAATAAAGTACGCTTCGCGCCATTGTAGCACGCACGCGCGCGCGGCGCAAAGCGGTTTGTCCAAGGGCAAGCCGTTCGCCTGGATTTCGTAGGTTTGGCGGCAGTGGGGAGTAGGGAGTAGGGAGTAGGGAGTAGGGAGTAGGGAGTGGGCAGTGGGCAGTGGGCAGTGGGCAGTGGGCAGTGGGCAGTGGGCAGTGGG
>CAYRVP010000187.1:0-7729 GCA_964427845.1 uncultured Caldilineaceae bacterium | reverse complement strand
GCTCGCTTCCATGCCAGAATTCTACCAAATCTACGACCAATTTTAAACACGCTCTGAAGACTGAAGACCGAAGACTGAATTTTGAAGAGTGCCTTCTCCGCTCATCAATCTTCAGTCTTCGTTTCAAGAGTTGCCCACTGTTTGACCCCCTGCAAACGCGCACGGGGCGATATTCTTCTAGATTTCGCACAAGAGTGGCGCTTTGCGTTCCGCTTACAGAACTGTGCATATCTGCTCCACACAGATACGGCCTCACTCGAGTGCCGGATTGTGATGCAATCGTCCTACTCTAATTGGGACCTTCATCACCGCATCCTATCCGCATTGCGCGTACGCTAATTGTTGCGGCGCGTTCATGAACTTCCACTACAAATCCCACTCCCACACCCGCAGCCGAGCGTTCAGCTGAGTCCTGTCCGCTCGGGAGGCGTGTGGCCACCAACTCTTCCTGTCCCCGTGTCGCGCCGCGCAGGGCACTCCTGGCAGCCCATACCATCGGCTGTAGCAAACGGCAATGCTGCCGCTTGCTGTGGCTTACGCTGCCCTGTACGTTTCGAGCACCACATGTCACGATCTTGCTGGAGAATCCAGCCTATGTTCCCCTGTAGCGGGAAAAGGATTATTATCCATGCGTAAGAAGATTTCTCCCGTCGTTCTGGCGTTGGTTTTACTCCTGACTGTTGTCTCTGTTGCGTCCGCCGCCAGTTTCGTCGTGTTCGACGGATTTGAATCGGAGACCACCATTTGGTTCGATCTGACACGGGTGCCCTCGGGGACCAACAACGTGACCTCCGCCAGTGGTGACTATCATGCCGAGGTGCCTTTGACAGTATGGAATCAGGACGCAGAGCTGACATTCACCCGTTGGGGTGGCTACGGCGGCACATTTCCTGTGGGTGGCTACTCGACCTTCGTCGACGTCTATCTGGACACAGCGAAATCGCTCGTTGGGGAGGACATCCGGTTTGACTACACGTCTGCGATCAGCACACCTGCTGGGGGCCATCGGCGTGACTTCATCTTCAACGCGGGCACCAATGGCAGTGGCGGCTTCGTGGTAAGCGCCAGCAACAATGCGCCCGGCAACCCGGCCGGAGGTTTGTCGCCGCTCACCATTAGCCAGTCCGGCTGGTACACGTTCAAGCACAGCTTCTACGACAATGGCTTCGGCGTGCTGGCGGTGGACATGAGTGTCGTTGACGCTGACGACAACGTGCTGCAAACCTGGACCCGGAGCGACCCGTCCGACGTCATCGGGACTACTGTGGGCGGCAACCGCTACGGTTGGTTCGCCACCAATGGTTTTAACTTCCTGGCCATCGACAACTCGATGCGCTCTGGCGGCGAGAACTTTAGTTCGGCGAGCTGCAAGGACGGCGGCTGGCAGACCCTGACCATGCAGGATGGCATGCTCTTCGACAATCAGGGCCAGTGCATCCAGTACTTCAACACAGGCAAGTAACGTAAGCATCACCGTATCTTGACGGCAGGAGATCCACCTGCCAGAGGATGAGAAAGGAGGCGACCCATCATCGGGTCGCCTCCTTTGCGTTCGTGAGACAAGCCTTGAGTCCGTTGATCACTGCAATCGTGATGATGCGCCGTGCATGCACAAGACGGCGCCCGCGCTCAATGCGAGTGGTAACCCGTGCAGTTCACAATCCTGCGCGGATTCAGGATTGGTTCGGTTTGTGTTCCCGCATGAGAGCACGCGCGTGTGCGAGGAACAAGCTCAATGGACATCTGCCCTGCTCGCAGGGCGACTGTATCTGACTCGATAAAATGGATAGAAGGGAGATAACGGTGGACTCACTGAAAGGAGTCCACCGATTCAAACGTCGCCGACAGAGTACCCAAACTCACTTCCTTTCCACTTTGTCACGCTTACTGCTGCATCCTGCAAGTACGTCGCGGATTCGTAGCGGCGGCTTCAGCCGCCGTTCGTCTTTGTCACTGTGCGATTGGTCAGTACGGCAGCTAAAGCAGCCGCTACGAAAGACCGTCTCACTTGCAGGATGCAGCACTTACCGACCCGCAGAATGATCTGACGCGCTCCAATAGTTGCAGTCGCCCCGCAAACGCGCCGCACCGAGTTGACAGGCCCGCGCGCCGTGATATACTCGAAGTGCAGATTAATCCGACAGTTGAAGTAATTGGACCTCCCTTTCAACACTCCTCCTGTCATGGCGGACTCCGTCCAGTCCGGCCGCAACGCGCTCTCGGTCAAGGCGCACAACGTTCGCACGCTGCTGCTCACGCTCCTGCGTCTGCAGCCGATATCGCGTGTGCGGCTTGCGCGTGAGACGCGTCTCTCCACCACCACAGTCACCAACCTGATCACCGAAATGATTGAGCAGGGGATCGTCGTCGAGTCGGGGCCCGACCTGGCCGGGCTGCACCCCGGCGCGGGCAGGCCGCCGCTGGCGCTGCGGCTGCGCCCCGCGAGCCGCTGTGTGCTGGGTGTTCACATTGGCGTCAGACGCATTCGCGTCGCAATTGTCGACCTGCAGGCCAACGTGCTTGACCACAGCGTCTTTGACATCCAGGAGGGGGAGTCGGCGGAGAGCGCCATGGCACGCACCGCGCAGGCGTGCCTCGAACTTGTGAAGCCGTATCAGGCCGCAGGCTGCGACGGCCAAATGGTGGGCCTGGGTTTGGGCGCATCCGGGTTGGTGCGCAGCCGGACGGGGGTCAACGTACTCTCGCCCAACCTCGGGTGGCGCAATGCGCCGCTGCGCGATCTGCTTGTCGAGGCAACGGGGCTGCCGGTGGTGGTGGACAACAATGTACGCTGCATGGCGCTCGCCGAGAGTCTCTATGGGGTGGGGCGCAACGTGCGCGCCCTGACCTATGTGTATGCGCGCATCGGCGTGGGTGCGGGGCTGGTGGTTGATGGCGCGCTCTATCACGGTGCTGACTTCGGCGCGGGCGAAATTGGACACTGGGTCATGCGGGCCGAGGGTGGTGAACTCTGCCGCTGCGGCAACCGCGGCTGCCTGGAGACCGAGATTTCCGAAAATGTGCTGCTGGCGCTTGCTGAGCAAATCCAGCCTGAATTGACGCACGGGCGCAGCGACCCACTGCGTGTCATCTTCGATGCGGCGCGCGACGGCCACCTGGAGCTTGTGGAGATGATTGAGGAGCGCGCCCACTTTCTGGGTCTGGCGCTGGCCAACCTAGTCAACGTCCTCAATCCCGAAATGATCATGTTGGGTGGCTGGCTGGCGGAAGCCTTCGACCTCATTGCGCCGGTGGCCGAAAGCACCATGCGCCGCCACGCCTTCGGCGGCATTGGCGACGGCGTTGACCTGTTGCCAACCACCTTTGGCGAACAGAGCGGCGTCATCGGTGCGGGTGTGCTGGCGCTGGAGTCGTATGTCTTCACGCCCCAGCCCGCCGGCGGCGCGCGTTACGCGTCGTCATCAGCGCCGCACTGAGTTCACGCTGCCAGCGCGTATTTTGCCTCACGCCCAGCCAGAAAGCAGGAGAGACCTAAATGGCTGATTCCTTGACCGATCAGACGAGCGGACGCAACAGCGAGCCGGCTACACCCTTCACGGGCTTCCGACCGCCGATTGTCTTTCATACCAACATCCTGACCCTCTTTGGCGCGTTTCAGCCTTGGAGCCTGCCCAAAATGGCTGAGTGGGCGGTGGTCAATGGCTTCGCCGGGCTGGAGATTGGTCCCGCCGTACCACTGGATGCCGCGTCATTTGCCGCCGCGCGCAGTGCAGGGGCTGCCATCGTCTCGCTCACCTATGGTCGCAATGTGCTCGCCGCCGACCCCGCCGAGCGTGCCATGCACCAGCGCAATGTCATCGACAGGCTGCACTTTGCGGGCGATCAGGCCATTCCGCTGGTGGTGCTGGCGACAGGGCGCGTGCCGGGCCGCAGCCTGCGCGCCAACCTCCCCGAGGTCATCGACTGGCTGGGCGAGCGCGTGCTGCCGCTGGCGCGCGCAGCGGGCACAACCGTGGCGATTGAGAATTGTCCGGCCGTGGGCAACATCGCGACCGCACCGGCCTTGTGGCGCGAACTATTTGATCTGGCCTTGCCCGAACTCAAGCTGGGTTTCGACCCCAGCCACCTCGTCTGGCAATTTGTCGATGCCTACGCTGCCCTGCGCGCCTATGCGCCCAAGGTGGCGCATGTGCATGTGAAGGACACCGTGATTGACAGGGCGGTGCTGGCGCGTGAGGGTATCGACGGCGACGGCTGGTGGCGCTATGTGCTGCCAGGCTGGGGCGAACTGAATTGGGCGCTGATTGTGGCTGAACTGCAGCGCACGGGCTATCGCGGCTGCCTGAGCATTGAGCACGAGGATGCGGTGTGGGACCGCAGCGAAGGTGAGGTGTTGCAGTCGCTGCTCTGGTCGCGCCGCTACCTCGAGCAATTCCTGGGTGAGCCCGTCTCCGTGCCCGCTGCCGAAGCCGCCGCGCCCGCGCGCCTGGAGGGCGTTGTGGCGGTGTAACGCGATAGTGGACTGGTGGACTGGTGGACTGGATAGTGCACCTCGCGACGGCTGTACCAGTCCACCAGTCCACCAGTCCACCAATTCACCGTTGTTCACGCTCATCCCCATTTCCGGAGGAGCCACCCATGTCATTGCGCATTGGCTTTATTGGGGCGGGACGCATGGCGCATCTGCATGCGACCTTTTTGCACGACGAACCTGAAGTGCAGGTTGTGGCCGCCAGTGACAACGGCAGCGGCCGGGCGCACGACTTTACGCGCGACTATGGCGCACACGCCTACTCAAACTACCGCACCATGCTCAATGAACAGGCGCTCGACGGCGTCTACATTTGCACGCCCACCAGCACGCACGCCGCCATTGGCCTCGAGTGTGTCGAGCGCGGCCTCCCGTTCTTTATCGAAAAGCCGCTTGACCTGGATCTCAACGCAGCCGCGCGTCTTGTGCGCGCCGCCGCCGGCCGCCGTCTGCTTGCCGTCACGGCGCTGCAATGGCGCTACAGCCCCGCCTTTCGCCGCGCACGCGAACTCATCGGCGACGAGCCGATTGCGCTCGTCAATCTGCGCTGGTACTGGACACGCCCGCCCATCCAGTGGATGTGGGACCGCGCCCAGGCCGGCGGGCAGATCGTTGACCAGAACATCCACTTGATTGACCTGAGCCGTGCGCTGGCGGGCGAGGTTACCTCGGTCTACGCCGCCTACAACCAGCGCCAGACTAACTTCGAGCCCGGCTTTGCCAACTGGGACGGGTATGCACTGACCTTGCGCTACGCCACGGGCGCCGTGGGCACGTGCGCGGGCACCTACGCGCTCTATCCCGCGATCCAGGAGCGTCCCACAGCCGACTTCTGCCTGCGCGATCGCATGGTGCGCGTCACTGACCGCGATGTCAGCCACTTCACGCCCTCCGGCGTTGAGACGTGGGAGAATGAGGAGCCGTTGCATCGGGGCATCAACCGCGCATTCATCGCGGCGCTGCGCGCGGGTGACGGTGCAGGGTTGTGCACATCGCTGGACGAAGGCTTGCGCTCTACAGCCGTCGCGCTGGCCGCCAACCGGAGTGCGTCGACTGGCCATGCCGTCGACATGGAACAGTTCATGGCGGAATACACAGGTGACGAAGAGGAGGGTCCATGAACAGGATTGACCAGTTGCTGGGCCATCCCGAGTTTTTTGCGGATCCCTATCCTACCTACAGCATACTGCGTGAGCGAGCGCCCGTAGCGTGGAGTGAGCGGTGGAGCGGATGGGTGCTCACCCGCTATGCCGACGTGGCCATGGTGCTGCGCGACGCCCAGCGCTTCTCCAGCGCGGGCCGCATCAAACACATTCTGGACAAACTGCCGGCTGAAGCGCGCAGCCAGACCGCCCCCCTTGAAGAGCACTATCGAGTGGGCATTGCGCACATGGATCCGCCGGATCACACGCGCCTGCGCGCCTTGCTTGCCCCGTGGTTCACGCCGCGCATGTTGGAAGCAATGCGCCCGCGCATTCGTGCGCTGGCCGGCGACCTGCTGGATGCCGCACTGCAGCGAGCCCAGGCAGGCGACGGCCGTATCGACCTGCTGCGCGATTTTGCCTATCCATTGCCCGCAATCGTGGTGCTCGAGATGCTGGGCGCGCCGTCAGCGGACTCCGACCTGCTGCGCGCATGGGCGCTTGATATCAACCTGCTCTTCGCAGCGGGTGGGCGCGCGCCGGTCGAGCGCGTGCCTGTTGCACAAGCCGCACTGGCAAAAATGCGTGCGTATATCGGGGACCTGGTTGCCGAGCGCCGCCGCCATCCTGCCGACGACCTGATAGGGCGGCTGGTTGCCGTCGAGGGGCAGAAGTTGGATGAGAGTGAGCTGGTTTCCACATGCGTCACGCTCTTTGTGGCAGGGCATGAGACGACCACCAATCTGCTCGGCAACGGGCTGGTGGCGCTTCTGCGTCACCCCGCCGAAATGGCGCGCCTGTGCGCCACACCTTCGCTCATGGAGTCCGCCATTGAGGAGATGCTGCGCTACGAGGCGCCGGTGCACCGCTCCTGGCGCATCGCCGGCGAGGAGGTCGTGCTCCATGATGTGTTGATTCGCCCGGGCGAGATGGTGCTGATGATGATTGGCGCCGCCCACCGCGACCCCACCGTATTCCCGGAGCCCGATCGCTTCGACATCAGCCGGCAGCAGAACAGGCACATGGGATTTGGGCTGGGGATTCACTTCTGCCTGGGTGCGCCGCTGGCGCGCATGGAGGTGAGCGAGGGGTTGCACGCCTTGCTCGCGCGGTTTGCCATGATCAAATTGATTGAGGAGCCGCCCCTCCGTTGGCGGCACGACGTGGCCTTGCGCGGCGTCGAGCAACTGCCCGTCGAGGTTTCTGCGTGAGCGAGAAATTGCGTGTAGCACTGGTGTCGATTGCCCGGCCCACCTTTGATGTCCCACTGGCGCAGGCGGTGGCAGAGACCGTGGTTGCGCGGCTCGAGGCAGCGGGGATGGATGTCTGCGCGACCGGCGCGCGCCTGATCATGGATGCGGATGGTGCGCACCTTGCTGCGGCGGCGCTCTCCGATGAGCCCTTCGACCTGCTGCTGCTTCTCCAGGCGAGCTTTGCCGACAGCACCATGGCCGTTGGGCTCGCGCAGATTGCGGCCGCCCGGCGACTGCCAATCCTGCTCTGGGCCGTACCCGAGGCACGCGACGGGGGTCGTTTGCGCCTGAATAGTTTGTGTGGTATCAATCTGGCAGGCCACGCATTCTCCCTGAACAAGCTCCACTTCGACTTTCTGCTTGAAGAGCCGGAGAGCGATGCTGCCATCAGCAAAATTGGCGCCTGGGCGCGTGCTGGCCACGCACGCCGCATGTTGCAGGGCGCTGCGATTGGCATCGTAGGAGAGCACCCCGCCGGTTTTGAGACCTGCGCGTATGACGAAGCGGACCTGCACGCGCTGCTTGGCGTGCGCGTGGAGAAGCTGCCTCTCGACGAAATGCTGCGTGCCGGCGCTGCCGCCGCTGACGCCGCCCGTCGCCCCTTTCTGGAGCGCGCGGCGGCGCTGGCCGCCAACCTGACGGAAATGGATGCCGACGCCACGCGCGGCACGGCCGGTGTATATGCAGCATTGCGCGCAGCGGCAGACGCACGCACACTCAGCGGCATGGCCGTGCGCTGCTGGCCCGAGTTCTTTACCGAGCTGGGCTGCGCGGCCTGTGGCGCCATGAGCGTGCTCAGCGAGGAAGGCTGCCCAGCCAGTTGCGAGGCCGATGTCAACGGC
>CAYRVP010000186.1:0-7736 GCA_964427845.1 uncultured Caldilineaceae bacterium | reverse complement strand
CCGCGGCTGCGTGCGCGGGCGTTTTCGGCCTCTTGCATCAGGAGACGGGCGCCTTTGTTCAACTGTTCACAATCGCCGCTGCATGGAGTAGAATGGGGTCACTTGCTGCGCCGCCGCTTTCCTCGCGCGACCAGTCTCGGCAGATGGGACGACAGCTCCCTGACCGTATGCACGTTTGCGCACACGCTGCGCCCAAGTTCACTGCACGAGGTGTTCCTGCCATGAAGAATATCCCCGTGATGCGCGCCAAGCGCTTCGGCATCTACAGTTGCCATGCCAATGACACGCTGAAGACCGCCGCGCGTGTGATGAACGCACGCAATATCAGCGCGCTGGTGGTCGTCGATCAGGCGGGCCTGCTCGAGGGCATCATCACGCGCACCGACCTTGTGCGCGCCGGCTTCGAGAATGACGAGTGGGCGTTCGCCCTTGTGGATGAGTACATGAACCACGAGGCGGTTACCGTGGAACTGGACAAACCCCTCAGCACCGTGATGGAATTGCTCGTCAACCTGCACATTCATCGCGTTGTCGCAGTAGCGCCCGAAGCCGCCGGTCTGCGCCCCGTTGCTGTGCTCTCCGCCGCCGACATCGTTTATCACATGGCGCAGGACTAAAGAAGGATAATTGAAGATTGAGAATTGGCGGCGCATGTGTGTTGCGCCGCCAATTCTCAATCTTCAATAATCGTTCACTTTCTCCGGCAGAGTATACGCTTCCGCCGTCGGCTTCATGGGCCGCTTGAGCCACGTGGGGCGGCGCGTGCCGTCCGGGCTGTTGGTGGAAGCCGGGCGTGCCAGCGCCTTCCACTCGCGATAGACCTCCATGGAACGCACAGGATCGACCCAGACATCACCGCTGCAGTCGCCCGGCGGCGCCTTGCGCACACTCGTGGCGCGCTGCAGCCAGCAGTGCGCGCCGCTGACCGGATCAGGGTGGACGGCGTGCGTCAGGTTCTGGTGGACGCCAACGTCCTGCCACCAGATGCGCGCTGTGTCGGGGTCGTAGCTCTGCCACGCGGCCGCGCCATGAATTATGCTGATACCCTGGCGGCCGTGTGTGTCCTGCTTGATCTCCACCAGGCTGGATGCACCCTTGCTGACGCCGCTCTGCTCGGTGAGCCGCCAGCGCCCCAGATGGTGGCTGCAGGCAATGATCCCCGGCTTGATGCCCTCCGTCACCCACACTGTGTCCACAAAGTAGCCAATCTCCGTCTCCACGCGCACAAGGTCACCGCTGCGCAGGCCCACGCGCGCTGCGTCACTGCTGTGCATCCATACGGGGTTCTTGTGGCTGATCTCGTAAAGCCACTTGGCGTTGGCGCTGCGCGTGTGAATGAGCGTGGGCAGGCGGAAGTTGGGTAGCAGCACCATCTCGCCTTTGGCCAGGTCAATGCGTTCGGGCGCGACGTGGCTCTGCAAGGGCCAGGGGATGACGAACTCCTTTTCGGGCCAGCCCCAATCTGCCAGGGTCGGGCTGTAGAATTCAAGCTTGCGGCTCGGCGTCTCAAAACCCTTGCGCGCTGCGCCGTCCACCATGACGCCCACAGGCTTGCCGTTCGCCAGCACGCGACCCGCCGTATCAGTTGTCGACTGCTCGCCGGCAAGCGTTTGCGCAAACGGGGGCGTGGCGCTCATGGGCACATCAAACGCACCGTACTTGCGCATGTAGGCCAGCGGCGCGAGCCCCTCGGCGGCGGCTGCCTCTGGTAGCCCGGGCACGCTGTTCTCGAAGATCCAGCGATAGTACTCGTCTACAGTGATCAACTCACCTGGCCGGTAGGGGCTCTCGAACCACTGGCGAATGCCCAGCGCACCGTCGGGGTCCATGCGTGCCGAGAGCTCAATCCACCACTCGTTCTCCTCCCACACATGGCCGGGGTTGGCCTCGTAGGTGAAGCGAACGGGCTGTCCCAGCTTTTCCATGGCCACGCGCCGCACGGGCTGGCGGAAGCCTATCCACGTGCCTGCGTGCGTCTCCTGACTCATCAGGTCGTGGCGCTCGCCGGCGTGACCCATGGGCAATACATAGTCGGCAAACCAGGCCGATTCGTTCCAGGTGGGCGTAAGCGCAACGTGGCACTTAATCTTGCTCTCGTCGCGCAGCGCCTTCATCCATGCAAAGCCGTCGGGATTCGTCCACAACGGGTTATAGACGCGCGTGAAGTAGACGTCGATGGCGCCCCGCTCCTCCTCGAGCATGTGCGGGAGCAGAAAGCTCATTTCGTAGTGGGCAAGCGGCCACTCGTCGGGGAACTCGAGCTCGTTCCATGCCGGGCCCGGGGGTGGTGACGCAAAGGGCTTGGGCACAAACTTGTTCCATTCGTTGCCCCAGGTGCCGCCGCGCGTGCCCACGCTCCCGGTGAGGACGTTGAGCAGGAAGAGGCAGCGCGCCACCTGCCAGCCACCCAGGTTGCCAATTGCCGCGGCGCGCCAGACATGCGCCGCCAGCCGCCCCTGGCAATCGGCGACCCACTCGGCGGCCTGCGCGATGCTCTCGGGCGAGACCTGCGCCTCGCTCGCGGCCCGTTCGAAGGTGAATTCGCCATAGAGCGCCTTGAGCAGTTGCTCAAAGTGCGCAAAGGTGCGCGCCGCAGGCTGCTGCACGGCCGCGACCAGCGCCGCGTCAGCGCAGGGCAGCGCGCCGGAGGCCACCGCCGCCAGCGCATCTTGCCAGTTGACCCAGCGGCGCACAAACTCCGCGTCATAGCGCCCTGTCTGCAGCAGGTGGTTGGCAATCGCCAGCAGCACCGTCGCCTCGCTGCCGGGCCAGGTGGACAGCCAGAGATCGCTCTTGCTGGCGGTGTTGCTCAGGCGCGGGTCGAGCGTAATCAGCCTGGCCCCATCCATCTGCGCTTCGATGATGCGCTGGGCGTGGGGGTTGAAGTAGTGCCCCGTCTCCAGATGGCTGGAAATGAGCAGGATGACGCGCGCATTGGCATAGTCGGGGCTGGGGCGATCGAAGCCGGACCAGAGCGCATAGCCTGTGCGCGCCCCCGCCGAGCAGACGTTGGTGTGGCTGTTGTGGCCGTCCACCCCCCATGCGCCAATCACGCGCGTGGCGTAGCCGTCCTCGCCCGGCCTGCCCACATGGTACATGATGCCATCACGCCGCGCTTCGCGGCTGGCGCGCATCTTGGCGGCAATCTCGTCCAGCGCCTCGTCCCAGGTTATCTGCTTCCACTGGCCGCTGCCGCGCGCGCCCACGCGCTTGAGCGGGTAGAGAATGCGCTCGGGGTCATAGGTCTGGTTGATGGTGGCGGGCCCCTTGGCGCAGTTGCGACCGCGGCTGCCCGGGTGCGCGGGGTTGCCCTCGAATTTTTTCACCTCGAGCGTCGTGCGGTCCACGTAGGCAAGCAGGCCGCAGGCGCTCTCGCAGTTGAAGCAGATGGTGGGGATGAGCATGTAGCGGCGCGCCACGCGCTGCGGCCACGCCTTGCCGTCCCACTCCACCCAGTCGTCCCAGCGCTCCGGCGGGGGATACTGGCTGAGACGGCCGTCGGGTTGCTGGACAATGGTCATTTCGACGGCGCTGGGCGTCAACTCGCTGCGGTCAAAGGAAGGCAGTGCGATGCCCGCAGCGTTGGTAGCGGCTGTGGGGCGCGCGGCCGCATCAGCCTCGCGGCCAAGCATTGCATTGAGAAATTCGCGCACCATGCCGTTGTTGCCGGGCATTTGGAGGTCTCCAGGGAGATGGGTCAGTGGTTTGCGCTTCCCGCGTGCGCGTTGAAGGGCAGCTGCCCGGCGCAATGCCGAATCGGGTGTTACTTCACCAAGCCGAATGATAGGATAGGCTCGTGTCTACTCGGCGTACAAAAAGAGCAGGTCGCGCCGAGCTATCAAGTCCATCCACGAAATCGAGCTGTCGGGTTTGAGCTTCAGCGTGGCATAGGCCAGACGCGCCGTGGACTCAAAGCTGCCGGTCATCACCAACTCCCACTGGTCACCAAGCGGCTGCTCGTCGACGGTGCTCACATAGTCGGCCAGCCGGTCGCCCAGGATGGCGGCGTTCTCCTGTGGATCACCTGTCGTCCCCATGGCAATGAGCACGGTGAGGAAGGTGTCAACCCCGTCGCGCGTTGTCGCGAAGGCACGTAGGCGATACGGTGGCAGCGGATCAGCGGCATAGCGTGCGACGACATCAGCGGCAGGCGACCCAAGCGCTGCGTTCACATCCACCTGCTGCACGCCGTCCTGCACAATTAACCCGACAAGCGTCCCTGTGAGGATCAGGCTGCCCTCGACCGCATCCGCAAGCGCGTTGTAGATGCGGTCGTCGGCAAGCGACCGCTTCTCGCCAACGGTGGCGGCCAGCGCTTGCGTAATCGGCGCGGTGGCGCGGGCTAACAGCAATTGGCTGCCCTGCCCTTCACTCTCAAGGACTGCTACGCGGTTCAGCGCGCCGAGTTGGCCGACCTTGCTGGGCGAGGCAATGTCAATTGCGTAGTCATCACCACGGCTGAAAAGAGTGGCGCCACTCATTTCAGTACGCGCATATCCGCTCTCGGCAAGTGCATCAGCAACCTGCGCGCTGGGCACACTCAACGTTACCAGCGTCAGTGTCTCCGGCGGCTGGCCAGCCTCCAGCATCTGCGCCGCGTCCAGAAAACTGAAGCCATAGGCCGGGCGCATGTCGTCCAGCATCAAATAGGAGATGCCCAGTGCCGTCGGCGGCGCAGTTTGCCGAGGCATCTCATACAGCCATGCACTGTTCTCTTCCTCGCTAAAGGTGTCAAGCTCATCAAGTGAGGAGAGGCGCGGCACACCTGTTGCGCCATGCCAGCCCTGTACGTCGCCATAGCTGAGCCAGGCGCGGGTGACCTCCGTATCGGGGATCAGCGCCAGCAGGTCGGCCAGCGGCGCATGCGCGGCGGCTTCGCGCGCAACGTGCGCGGCCGTTGCGCCGGTGGGCGGCGGATTCACAGGGCGCCCTCCGGCCAGCACCGGCTGCACCGCCAGCAATACTATCGGAGCTAGTGCAGCGACCAGCCAGCCACACATGCGCAAGAACCTGCCGCGCGTTTCGCACATTATCTCCTCCGCACTTCAACTGTTCGGCACCTCTTGCGGGGCCATGACATAGGCGTACTCATACCAGTAGAGCCCCGCCAAGGCGAACACGCCGGCCAGCGCGCCTGCCGGCAGCCAGTTTGCCAGCGCGAGCGCAAAAGCCAGCACGTGGCCCAACCCTACGCTCCCCATCCAGAAGAACACGCGATAGCGACCGTGGCTGATGGCGTGCGCCGCGCGCGCTGCGGCCTCGGTGGCGTGGGGCATGCCAAATTCACCCGCCAGCAGCATGAAGAGGTCGATGACAAGCAGAGCAAGCAAGCCAGCGCACGCCATTGATGCCAGGGCAGGCGGCATCTCGACCACCATGCGCAGGAGCAGGATGGCCGCGCTGCCCGCGAGCAGTGCCTGCACCACCAGATGCACAGGCAGCAGCGGGTTCTGCCAGAGGTCGCGCCCCTCGGCTTGACCAAAGAGGAAGCCTGTGTAACATGCCACGCCCACAGCCAGCAGCGCGCCCGTGGCCAGCAGCGGCAGCCGGAGCGCGTGGGCAAGCCCGGGCCCGCTCCAGCCCAGCCACGCCACCGCCTCCAGCAGCCACCAGAGCGCAAGCACGCCTGAGTAGCCGATAAGCAGGAATGTGCCGCGCGTCAGCCACGATTTCCATTGTGGGCGGGTAATGATCTTGAGAAAGCGCTCGGGGCGCTCCAGGTCGAAGACAAGCAGTGCTGCCGTCAGCGCCGTGAAGAGCAGCGCCACGCTGCCTGCCGCGACGGCGGCGGTTGCATCAAACGGATAGAGCCCCAGAAGCAGCCCCAGTGCATAAACGAGCAACGCGCCTGCGCCGATGGCCTTCGTTACCAGATAGGCGGGCACGGGCCAGTGCCAGGGCAGCTTGTGCTGGGCGTTGTAGTGCACCTGCATCATTTGCTCGGCCATGCGCCCTTCGCCGATAAAAATCGGGCCGCCGTGCCCCAGCCCCTGCGCCGCCGGCGCGCGAATGGCGCTTCCGGACGCGGCGCGCCCCATATTGCCGTACTTCACGTGGTCCGGCGCGGGCAGCGGGCCGGCGTGAAGGGGAATCACCTCTGCAAAGGCAAAACTCTGTGGCGCACGCTCAACGGCTGTGGGGTGCATCGTCGCCGCATGCCCCTCGATGTAGAAGAGCTTGGGCATTGTGCCTTGCTCGGGCTTGCGCACTGTCACCTGTTCGGATGCAAGCAGGCGGCTGATTTCAGTGACAGGGTCGTCCATGTCGCCCGCGATAATGGCGTGCTCGGGGCAGACGACCACGCAGGCGGGCTCCAGCCCAATATCGGTGCGGTGCGCGCAGAAATGGCACTTCGCCGCCGTGTGGCTCTCGGGATCAATGTAGATGGCGTCGTAGGGGCATGCCTGGAGACATGCCTTGCAGCCTATGCACTGGCGCGGGTCAAACTCCACAATACCGTCGCTGCGCTGGTACATGGCGGTGACGGGACAGATGCGCACACAGGGTGGGTTGGCGCAGTGGTTGCAGCGCGTCACCTGGAAGTGGCGGCGCACGTCAGGGTAGGCCCCTGTCTCCACCGACTTGACCCATGTGCGATTGACGCCCAGCGGCACTTCGTTTTCGGCCTTGCACGCCGTGGAGCACGCGTGGCAGCCGATGCACTTGCGGTTGTCGATGACGAAGCCGTAGTTCATGGGAGAGTCCAAGCGGTGTGATTGGGCAGTCCACAGAGAGGATGGCGCGCAGTATAGCAGAAGTTGCGCCCGCGGCGAAGCGCCCCGCAACGGGTTCGGAGCGATTGCTGCACACGCCCACTCTCTGCCGGTTTGGCCGCGCCGATGCGCGCGGTTAACATTGCCATGTGTACAAACAGGAGACAGGCAAGATGACGCCAAACCGCGACGTGACGCAGCACAGGCAATGGCAGGCAGGCCACGCCGAAGAAATTGCCTTCTGGAGTGAATGGCTTGCCACGCGCGGCGGCCAGTGGCCCGCTTCGTTTTCGACACGCCTCAATCCGCAGCGCCCACTGCAGTCCCATTTCGAGGATCTGCTGCCCTCCGGCCTTGCGCACGCGCGCATACTTGATGTGGGCGCAGGGCCGCTTACTTTCGTGGGCTTTCAGTCGCCCCGGCGCACGCTCGAGGTCGTTGCCGTAGACCCGCTTGCCCAAGCCTATGACGATCTGCTCGCCAAACACGCGGTGACGCCCGTCGTCCGCACGCAGCCCGGCGACGCCGAGCGGCTTGCGGAGTCTTTTGCGCCGAACAGTTTTGACATTGTGACGGCGCGCAACTGTATCGACCACAGCTATGACCCCATGGCGGCGCTGCGACAGATGCTCGCCGTCTGCAAGCCGGGCTGCACGGTGCTGCTCCAGCATGCCGTCACCGAGGCAGAGACGCAGCATTATGCCGGTCTGCACCAGTGGAACTTGCTGGACGAAGAGGGGGATTTTGTGCTGGCAGGTCACAGCGGCCGCGTCAACGTCACGCGCAGGCTGCGCGCTGTAGCAGCCATTCGCAACGAAATTCAGTACGACGGCACCTGGATCGTCACCTGGATGCGCAAGCGCGTACCGGGCATCGCCGCGACTCTGCATGCGCTGCGGCCGCACCGCCCACAAGGCACTGTGGTGGTGGATGACCCATCGCGCTGGCTGGAGCAGTAGGGCATGCTGGGTGGACTGGTTGACTGGTGGACTGGTGGACTGGTTGACTGGTGGACTGGTGGAC
>CAYRVP010000185.1:0-7881 GCA_964427845.1 uncultured Caldilineaceae bacterium | reverse complement strand
ACTGGTGAACTGGTGGACTGGTGGACTGGTGGACTGGTGAACTGGTGGACTGGTGGACTGGTTGACTGGTTGACTGGTGAACTGGTGAACTGGTGGACTGGTGGACTTGTTGATCAGTAGTGCGCAGTCAAACCAGGACTGCGCCCGATAGAAGCAACGCCACCAGTCCACCAGTCAACCAGTACACTGTTCAACCAGTACACCGTTCAACCAGTACACCGTTCAACCAGTCCACCAGTCCACCAGTCCACCAGTCCACCAGTCCACCAGTCAACCAGTCAACCAGTTCACCAGTCAACCAGTCTTCTGTACTCAGTAACACTATCCTGGGATGGGGGTTCTCGAATGATTGTCATCATGAAACCAGGCGCGACGGCCGCAGAGATTGGCGCCGTCATCCGCAAGGCCGAGCAGATGGGGCTCAAGACCCATCCCATCTATGGGGACAGCCGCACGGTGGTTGCGCTCGTGGGCGACCTCACGGGCATTACCCGCGAGATCTTTGACGTGATGGCGGGCGTGTTGCAGACCATGCGCATCCAGGAGCCGTACAAGCTGGCCAGCCGCACCACGCGCCCCGACAACACCGTGATCGACATCGCCGGCGTCGTCAAGGTGGGCGGTCCGGAGATCGTGGTCATGGCGGGTCCGTGCAGCGTGGAGAGCCGCGCGCAAATTATCGAGATCGCGCACGCTGTCAAGGAGGCCGGGGCCACTGTGCTGCGCGGCGGCGCCTTCAAGCCACGCACCAGCCCGTATGACTTTCAGGGCATGGGGCTGAAGGGGCTGGAGTACCTGGCCGACGCGCGCGAGGCGACGGGGCTGCCGGTGATCACCGAGGTGATGCGCGAGGAGCAGGTGGCGATGGTGGCTGAGTACGCCGACATCCTGCAAATCGGGGCGCGCAACATGCAGAACTATGGGCTGCTGCAGGCGGTGGGCAAGGTGAAGAAGCCCGTCATGCTCAAGCGCGGCATCAGCGGCATGATCAAGGAATTGCTTATGTGCGCCGAGTACATTGTGAGCAACGGCAACTACAACGTCATGCTCTGCGAGCGGGGCATTCGCACCTACGAGACGGCCACGCGCAACACCTTTGACTTGAACGCCGTGCCGGTGCTCAAGCAAACGAGCCACCTGCCGGTTGTCGCGGATCCCTCGCACGGGACGGGGCTGCGCGAACTGGTGCCGGCCATGAGCCGCGCCGCGATTGCCGCAGGGGCCGACGCGCTGATCCTTGAGGTGCACCCCGACCCCGACCAGGCTGTGAGTGACGGCCGGCAAAGCCTGACGTTCCCGGAATTCCGCAAGTTGATGGTGGACGTGGCGCGCATCGCCGCCGCGGTTGACCGTGAATTGGCCGTGATGCCCGGGCACGCGGTGCCCGTGGCCTAAGTGCACATACGCGCAATCGTGTTGCGGCAGAAATGACGCAGGATGCGCCCCTTCTTCCTGCGCCCGCCATGTCTTCCTGTTGTATCTGCGCAGTGAAGTAATTACCATCAAATACCGAACATGAATGAGGCAGCGCAATGATTATCGTCATGAAGCAGGGCACGCCGCCCGCCAATGTTGAGGTGGTGGTGCGGCGGGTGGAGGAGCTGGGCTACAAAGTGCACCTCAGCCGCGGTGAGGCGCGCACGATCATTGGCGTCATCGGCGCAAATGAGCACGAGTTGAACGAAGACACCTTCATGGTCATGGAGGGTGTTGAGAAGACCATGCGCGTTATGCAGCCATTCCGCTTGGCGGCGCGCGACTTCACGCAGATGGACAGCGTGATTGACGTGAACGGCGTGCAGGTAGGCGGGCGCAAGGTTGTGGTGATGGCGGGGCCGTGCAGCGTGGAAGGGCGCACGATGATTCTCGATACGGCGCACGCGGTAAAAGAGGCGGGCGCGACGATTCTGCGCGGCGGGGCCTTCAAGCCGCGCAGCAGCCCCTATGCCTTCCAGGGGCTGGGTGAGGAGGGGCTGAAGTACCTGGCCGAGGCGCGCGAGCAGACGGGCATGCCCATCATTACCGAGGTCATGGGTACGGACGACCTGGACTTGGTCGCCGAGTACACGGACATTTTCCAGGTGGGCGCGCGCAACGCGCAGAACTACTCGCTGCTCAAGGCGCTGGGCAAGGCGCAGAAGCCGGTCTTCCTCAAGCGCGGCACCAGCGGCACAATCAATGAATTGCTGATGAGCGCAGAATACGTGCTCAGTGGCGGCAACATGCAGGTGATGGTCTGCGAGCGGGGCATACGCACGTACGAAACGGCCACGCGCAACACCTTTGATATCAATGCGATTCCCGTGCTCAAGGAGTTGACGCACCTGCCCGTGATCGCCGACCCCGCGCACGGCACAGGCATTTGGAGCTTCGTGGGGCCGATTGCCAAGGCGTCGCTGGCCGCGGGCGCAGACGGGCTCATGCTCGAGGTGCACCCCGACCCGGCGCGTGCCTGGAGTGACGGCCCACAGAGCCTTACCTTCGAGCGCTTTGCGACGTTGATGGACGAACTGCGTGTGCTCGCGCCGGCGATCGGGCGAGACATTTAGCGGCGACACGGAGGTCACAGAGGCAACAGAGAAACACAGAGAAAAGCAGAGAAGAGTGAAGAATGACAGGTCGGATAGACGCAATCGCGATATTTGCACAAGGAAGAACTTCGCGTTGATTCTCTCCGTTTTCTCTGTGTTTCTCCGGTGTTCCCTGTGACATCTGTGTCGTCGTTCGCTTTTTTGCCCTCTGTTTCGGCGAATATGGGAAGCGACGGGGTCGATGAAGCCGCTGGCTGAGTGCCGCGTAACGGTGGTGGGCATGGGCCTCATGGGGGCCAGCCTGTGCATGGATTTGACGCGCGGCGGCCTCTGTCGCGAGGTGCGCGGCGTGGCGCGACGCACCGACACTGTGCTGCAGGCCTTCTTCTCCGGGGCGGTCGACGAGGCGACAAACGACGTGCAGACGGGCGTGCTGGGGGCCGACATGGTGATCCTCGCCACGCCCGTGCGCACGATTGTGCGTACGCTCGAGGAGATCGGCCCCGTGCTCTGGCCGGGCACAGTGGTGATGGACATGGGCAGCACGAAGGCGGAGATCATGGCGGCGATGGCGCAGTTGCCTGCGGGCATTGAGCCGGTGGGCGGCCACCCCATGTGCGGCAAGGAAACGGCGGGCTTTGAGGCCGCCGAGCCGGGGCTCTACCGCAATGCGCCGTGGGTGCTGACGCCGCTGGATCGCACGAGCGCGGGCGCGCTGGAATTGGCGCAGGAACTGGCTCTCGCCGTTGGGGCGCGCCCGCTGGTGGTCGAGGCGCAGCGCCACGACCGTCTGGTGGCTGCCATCAGCCACCTGCCCTACATTGCGGCGAGCGCGTTGGTGCGCGCTGTGGCGAGCGTAGGCGCCGAGGACCCGCTGGTGTGGGAGATTGCGGCGGGGGGCTTCCGCGACACAAGCCGCGTGGCTGCCAGCGACACACGCATGTTCCTCGATATTCTCATGACGAATCGAACGGCAGTCCTCGCCCAGATGGAAAGCTTTGGTGCGGAGATGGAGCGCATGCGCGCCATGCTTGAGGCAGGTGACGAGGCGGGGCTCTGCGCAGCGCTGGGCCAGGCGCAGCATTTACGAGCCGCCTGGAAACAAACACAGCATTGACGCAGAGAGTCGCAAAGACGCAATGAATCGCAAAAAAAAGCAAGGATGATCAAATGCACGCTAAGGAAATGCAGGCGACGCTGTTCTTCGCGGACCTTTGCGACGCTGCGAGTTTGCGTCAAATCTCGTGTGGAGCAGGTTCATGACCAAGCTGATATTGCAGGCGGGCGGGCCGTTGCAGGGCCACTGCTCGGTGCCGGGAGACAAGTCGATCAGCCACCGCGCGGTGATGTTTGGCGCGCTGGCGGAGGGTGTGAGCCATGTGCGGGGTTTTCTGGACGGCGGCGACTGTCGCTCGACGATCGGCGTTATGCGCACGTTGGGTGTGCAAGTTGACGAGGTGACACCGACCGAGTTGTTGATTCACGGGCGCGGCTTTCGCGGCTTGCAGGAGCCATCCACCGTGCTGGACTGCGGCAACTCGGGCACGACGATACGGCTGCTGGTTGGCTTGCTGGCCGGTCAAGAGTTTACTTCATTCCTCACAGGTACTGAGCAGGTGCGGCGCAGGCCTATGGGGCGCGTCGTCAAGCCGCTGCGCGGGATGGGAGCGGACATTCTGGGACGGCAGGACGGCAACTATGCGCCGCTGGGGATTCGCCCGGCGCGCCTGCGCGGGGTGGAATATGACCTGCCCGTGGCCAGCGCGCAGGTGAAGAGTTGCGTGTTGCTGGCGGGGATGTACGCCAACGGGCTGACAATCGTGCGCGAGCCGGGCCCGGCGCGTGACCACACCGAGCGCATGCTGATGGCGATGGGCGCACCGGTGACGGTGGTGGGGCGATCGGTGACGAGCGAATCGCCCACGCGGCCGCTCGATCCGCTCGACATTACCGTGCCGGGCGACATGTCGTCGGCGGCTTTCCTACTGGTGGCGGCGGCGATTGTGCCCGGCAGCCGGGTCACGGTCAACAATGTGGGCGTGAATCCTACACGCACGGGGATTGTTAAGGCGCTGCAAGCCATGGGCGCACAGATTGTGTTTCACAACGAGCGTCTCGAGGGCGGCGAGCCGGTGGCCGATGTGGAGGTGACTGCGGGCGCGCTGCGTGGCGCAGAATTCGGTGGCGAGCGGATTGTGACGATGATTGACGAACTGCCCGTGTTGGCGGTGGCGGCGACGCAGGCGCAAGGGCGTACACTTGTGCGCGACGCATCCGAGTTGCGCGTGAAGGAGACCGACCGCATCGCTACCACAGTGAGCGAGCTGCGCAAGATGGGCGCGCATATTGACCCTACGCATGATGGCTTCATCATTGACGGGCCCACGCCGCTGCGCGCCGCCCCCACCGAGGCGCATGGCGATCACCGCCTGGCCATGGCGTTGGCGGTGGCGGGCCTGGTGGCTCAGGGGAGCAGCGAGGTCTACGGGGCGGAGGTGACAGGCGACAGTTTCCCCGGCTTCGAGTTTACGCTGCAGGCGCTGGGCGCGGGCCTGCGGGTGGAGGAATAGGCGCGTGGATGCGGAATCGACGCTCGTCGGGCTCATAGGCTGGCCCGTTCGTCACAGCGTGAGCCCGGCGATGCACAACGCCGCGTTTGCCGCACTGGGGCTCAACTGGGCCTATGTGCCGCTGCCCGTTGCGCCGGCGCGCGTGGGCGAGGCGGTGGCGGGGCTGCGTGCGCTGGGCTTGCGCGGCGTCAACGTGACTGTGCCGCACAAGCAGGAGGTGATGCCCTATCTGGATGCGCTGACGGAAGCCGCCAGGTTGATTGGCGCCGTCAACACGATTGTGGTGGACGCTGACGGGCGGCTGATTGGCGATAACACGGACGCTGCGGGCTTCGCCGCCGACCTGGAGGCGCATGGCGTTCGCCTGGCCGGGCGGCGCGTGGCGCTTGTGGGCGCAGGCGGCTCCGCACGCGCAGTGCTGCATGCGCTGGTGCAGGGAGGCGCGGCGCAAGTGACGATCCTGAATCGCGATTTGGCGCGGGCAAACAGGCTGAAGGAGGAATTCAGCGCACTCGTTCACAACACGACGCTGGCGGCGCTGCCCTTTCCTGCTGGCGTACGTGAGGCTGCCGAGGCCGACCTGGTCATCAACTGTACATCGCTGGGTATGTCGCCCCAGGTGGACGGGCTGCCGTGGGACGAGGGCGTGCGTTTTCGGCCGGGGCAGGTTGTCTACGATCTGGTCTACAACCCTGCGCAAACGCGGTTCCTGCAACAGGCTGCCACACAGGGTGCACAGGCTATCGGCGGGCTGGGGATGCTGGTGTGGCAGGGCGCGCTGGCGTTTCGGCTGTGGACCGGAGTGGACGCACCCGTTGCGGTTATGCGTGCGGCGGCGGAACAGCGGCTGGGCCTGAAAATGGGTGGCGCGGAGGCCATCTACTGGACCGGTCCGGCCGGTGCGCCAGGTTGAGGCGGCGAATTGTGCCACAGCCGCTCGAGCAGCCAGCCATGGGACAGGAGCGTGTTACTTGGTACCACGCCGCGACGCTTGTCAATGAAGTAGTATACGAGCAGCAGCGCCGGCAGCAGGTTCATAAGCAGCATGTGGGGCAAAGACCCGTAGGGAATCAGAATCGGCAGGCCGAGCATGCCCATCAGGCGCGCTTGCAGGTCTGGATAGAGGAACGGCGCTGCGATTGCGGTAACAACCCACAGGGGCACGAGCCGCCTGCGCGGCAGAGTGAGAAGCAGAAACAGCGGCACCGAGACCATGATGATGCGGCCCGTTGGCAACTCGGGCGAAGCCATCGTGGTGAAGAAGGCACTGAGTATAATCACCTCAACCAGCGTAACCCGCCGCAGCAAGAAGAGTGTATAGAGGACGACGAGCGTCAGCAGGATGAAGAGAGTGACCAGGCGCGGCGTGTAGAGTCCCAGCGCCGCAAGCAGCATCGTGGGGCTGTCGTGAATTGGCGGGTTGATCAGCGTGCGCTGGGCTCTACTTTGGTAGATAAAGAGATTCGCAGGCCAGTAGGCAACGTGTGAGAGTGCGAATGCGATGCCATAGAGCCCGAGCATCGCAATCAGCGAGCGCCACGTGCGTGCAAAGTAAAAGGTTAGCGGCAGCACGAAGAAAGCGCCCAGCCAGCGATAGAGCGTGAGTGCCGTCGTCCACAAAAGCGAGGCCGTGCTCCTGTGGGCTTCGACACTCGCCACGATAATGAGGGTCATCAGGATCACGACGACCTTGTCTTCGGCGTCGATGACCAGCGCGGTTAGCACAAGCGGATTGAAGGCGTAGTACAGCATGACGCCTTTGCGCCAACTGCGATTGCGACGCAACGCATAACCAAGTACGAGGATGATCACGCCATCGACCAGTGCGAAGAGCAAGCGCAGTGCGGTCGGTGTATCCCACAGCCTGAACACTGCGGCGAAGAGCGCCAGATTGAAGGGCGCGATATTGGCATAGTGCGGTGAGACGGCGCCATCGGCCGGCGGCAAATATGGATTCAGTCCCTGCGCCATCATGCGTCCATAGTAGGTGTATATACGCAGGTCGTCGCGCACATCGGGAAAGAGCAGAATGAGGATGACGCGCAACGCGATGGCCAAGACGGCCAGCAGCAGGGGCAGTCGCCAAAGAGGCTGAGGCGCAATAGGGTCGGGTTGATCGCTCACGATGGTATCCACACTCTGCTGACGTGCGGCGCGCGCACACAGGACGCTTCCATCATTTTGCACGATAGAGTACATATTTGAAAGCGCGCGTACGGCGCGTGGCAGTGGCGGCGATTCTTAATGCCGCCCCACCGGAAAGGTACTGCATGGCCTCCACCTCGACACACATCAAGTATGACTACGGCGCATACCCCGACGAGAGCGGCCACTTCGGCCCATTCGGCGGCAAGTTCGTGCCCGAGACGCTCATGCCCGCGCTGGATGAACTGGAGGATGCGTATTTGCGGGCACGCGGTGACGCCGACTATCGCGCCGAGTTGGAGTACCTGCAGCGCACCTTTGTGGGGCGGCCGACGCCGCTTACCTACGCGTCGAGACTAAGCAAGCACCTGGGCGGTGCGCAGATCTACCTCAAGCGCGAGGATCTGGCGCACACGGGCGCGCACAAGATCAACAACGCGCTGGGTCAGGCGCTGCTGATGGCGCGCAAGATGAACAAGACGCGCATTGTGGCGGAGACGGGCGCAGGTCAGCACGGCGTGGCCACGGCCACGGTGGCGGCCAAGCTGGGCATCGAGTGCGTCGTCTACATGGGCGTGGTGGACATGGCGCGCCAGCAGCCCAATGTCTTCCGCATGCGCCTCCTGGGCACCGAG
>CAYRVP010000184.1:0-7899 GCA_964427845.1 uncultured Caldilineaceae bacterium | reverse complement strand
GTCTGTTCTTCGTTCATGACGGCTATTATACCATATATTCGGATAGGCTCTTAGTCCTACTGGTGCACAACGCTGCATGCTTGCCATTGCGAGGCTACTCAGAAACTCTCCCCCTTCCCGCGTAGGACGCGCTCTCTTGCGCGTCGATGCTGGACGGGACGTCGCGGAAGCGACCGCTCGCTAAACGGGTACGGGGGAGTTTCTGTCGCTCCGCATACCGGCGGGCAGTATGGGATGCTCGCAATGACTAAGGACGATAGTCGTTGCTGCACAGGCACAACCTGGCGCACGCCAGAGCGCATCATCACGGAGGTGCACGGAGTGAGCAATGAGAAAGGTGAGTGCGTCACTTCTGGAGCAGATCAACAAGGTCGCTACGGCGGGGCCGTTTGTTCCCCTGTGGCAGTCACTGGCTTCCTACCGCCCGCCGCAGTGGTACGAGGACGGCAAGTTCGGTATCTTCATCCACTGGGGACTCTACTCAGTGCCGGCACTTGGCAATGAATGGTACCCGCGCAACATGTACGTTCAGAGCAGCCCGGAGTTCGAGCACCACGTCAAGACCTACGGGCCGCAGGCGCAATTTGGCTACAAGGACTTCATCCGCCGCTTCAGAGCGCAGGCGTTTGACCCGGCGCAGTGGGCCGATCTATTCAAGCGGGCAGGCGCGACGTTTGTCGTGCCGGTGGCCGAGCATCACGATGGCTTTGCCATGTACGACTGCTCATTCTCGCGCTGGACGGCGGCGCGCATGGGGCCGCGGCGCGACATCGTCGGCGAGCTGGCGGCGGCGGTGCGCAAAGAGGGCATGGTCTTTGGCCTCTCCAGCCACCGCGCCGAACACTGGTGGTTCATGGACGGTGGCATGGCCTTCCCGTCCGACGTGCAAGACCCCCGCTTCCGTGACTTCTACGGGCCGGCCCGCCCGCGCTTCGAGAAATCGGCCAATGTTGACCCGGGCCTGTACCCCAGCGCTGAGTATCTCAACGACTGGCTGGCGCGCACCTGTGAGCTGGTAGACAAGTATCAGCCGCAGCTTGTCTGGTTCGACTGGTGGATTGACAATGCGCCCTTTGTGCCTTACCTGCAAGAGTTCGCCGCCTACTACTACAACCGTGCGGCGGAGTGGGACAAGGGCGTCGCCATCAACTACAAGCTGCACGCCTTCCCGGAAGGCACAGCCGTGCTCGACATCGAGCGCGGACAGCTCAAGGACATTCGCCCGCTGTTCTGGCAGAACGATACCTCTGTCTCCAAGAACTCGTGGTGCTACATCAAGAACCACAACTACAAGACGGCGCAGTCACTGATCCATGACTTGGTTGACGTGGTGAGCAAGAACGGGGCGCTGCTGCTGAACATCGGCCCGCGGCCCGACGGCGCCATTCCTGAGCCGGAGCAAGAGATGCTGCTGGAGATTGGCCGCTGGCTGGCGCTCAACGGCGAAGCGGTCTATGGCACGCGACCGTGGCGGGTGTTCGGCGAGGGGCCGACCGAGGTCTTTGAGGGCGGCTTCACGGACACCAAGCGCCAGGTGTTCACCCCGCAGGACATCCGCTTCACCACGAAGGGCAACGCGCTCTATGCTGTCGTGCTGGGCTGGCCGGAGGATGGCCAGGTTGTGATTCGTGCGCTGGGGGCCAACCTGCCACTCTATCAGGGCGCGATCAAGCAGATCAGCCTGCTCGGCTCAGGCGACGCGATGCAGTGGTCGCGCGACGCATCGGGCCTGAGCGTGACGCTGCCGGCGCGCAAGCCGTGCGAGCACGCCTTTGTGCTCAAGATCGAGTAAGATCAGGGTGGCTCACCGCCGAGACGCAGAGAACGCAGAGAAGGGCAAGGGCATCGCACCACGGAGGCACAGAGAACACAGAGAAAAGCATGGCGTCCGTGGTGCATGCCTGCTCTTCTTCTGTGTTCTCTGTGCCTCCGTGGTGGATCCGCGTCCTTCCTCTGCGGTGAACGACAGGCGGGCTACGGCGCTGTTATCATGCGCACACACACGGGCGAGGGCACGCTGGTCACCCGGCCGGTGGGCGTCAACTGGCCTGTCGTCTGGTTAACCGCAAAGGCGACAACCGTGCCGCTATCCTGATTGGCCGCCAGCAGAAGATCGCCCGCGGGGGTCAGCTCGAAGTTGCGTGGGTTGCGGCCCTGCGTGGCGGCATGGCCGGCGGCCGTCAGCTTGCCGGTCTTGTCGTCCACGGCGAAGATGGCGATGCTGTCGTGCCCGCGATTGGAGGCATAGACGAACCTGCCCGATGGAGCGATGCGGATTTCGGCGGTTGTGCTCTCTGCGCTGAAGCCCTGCGGCAGGGTCGAGATCACTTGTACGTTGCTCCCCGTCGCCAGCGCCGCGTCCCAGGCGTACACTGACACGGTTGAGTCGAGCTCGTTGACGACGTAGTAGTAGCGCCCGCTGGGGTGGAACACCTGATGGCGCGGGCCTGCGCCTGGCCGCGCGGCGATGAAAGGCGGCGTGTGTGGGGTCAGCGCGCCGCTCTTGCCGTCGAGCCGGTAGATCATGATCTTGTCCATGCCCAGATCGGCCACCAGGGCGTACTGGTTGCTGGGATCGGGGATGATGGAATGGGCATGGGCTGCTTCTTGCCGGAGGGGGTTGGCCAGGCTCGCCCCGCTGTGCTGCACAAAGGCTGCCGGCGCACCCAGGCGACCATCGGCCAGGATGGGCGTAACCGAGGCGCTGCCGCCGCGATAGTTGGCGACGAGCGCCCAGTGGCCCGTCTGGTCAATGCTGATGAAGCAGGATCCGGAGCCCTGGGTCGCCTGCTGGTTGAGTAGAGAGAGTTTCCCCGTGTGCTGATCAATGGCAAAGGCGCTGACTGCCCCGCTCGTTTTGCCGTCGAAGGTCTCCAACTCATTGATCGCATAGAGATGGTTGTGGCCGGGGGCGATCGCTAGAAACGAGGGGTTGGCGATCGCCTGGGAAACGCCCAGCGGCTCGAGCGCGCCGTCCGCCGCGCTCAAACGATAGGTGTAGATGCCCTCCGCCTTGCCGCCGCCGGGCTGGCCGCGGGTGTAGGTGCCGACGAAGATGAACAAGGAACGCTGCTCAGTCATGGTGTGCCTCCTCAAGTGTGTAGTGCTCCGTCATTGTTGGCGTTTCTCCGTTATTGTCTGCTACAGCAAAACGATTTCGACCATCTGGTGACCGTCTATCCTGGGCACGGGGAACGTAGCGCGCCCGCCCTCGACGGTGACCGGCAACGACAGCCCCTGCGGCACGCAGGCGATGCTCTTGATCGGGTGGTCCATGCGCAGCGAGACGGTGACATCAAAGAGCGGCGTCACATCCTCGATCACATCCATGGTATCGCTGCGCCGCTCGGGGACATAATAGAGCAGGTGCAGCACATGGCGATGGCGCAAGGGCTGGTTGTTCAGGGTGGCGATCAGCCCGCTGGGGCCGCTGACGCGCAGCAGCGGCTCGGGCAGCAAACGGCTGAGGGCATTGAGGACAAGCTGCTTGCACCAGCGCGGCGCTTTCTGCTGGTATTGGGTGAAGACGGGATGGCTGAAATAGATGGCGCGCCCGTTCTGCACAACCGCCGGCCCGGCGACCTCGTGCGATGAGGGCGTCTGATTGTGCGAGCAGAAGTGCTGATAGGTGCGGTCGAAGTAGGGCGCGACGAGGCTGGCCAGCGTCGCAGCGCCGGCGCGGGCGGCGATCTTCATGCCGCGCGTGTACATGACGTGCTCGGTCGCCGGCAGGCCGTGAGCTAGAGCAGGGTTGGGTAGGATGTAGTCAACGAAGTTGTTGTGATCATAGGCGCGCCCGCGCACCAGGTTGCCGGCGCTGTCGCGCTCGCCCTGGTCCACGAGATCCACGCCCAGCGCGTCGAGCGTGAAGCGCGACTGTGCGGCGTCCATGCCGGAGGCGAAGGACGCGATCAGCGAGCCGCCGCCGGCCATGAAGGCGTTGAGCTTGCCCGCCAGCCCGGCCGAGACGGGAATCTGATCGGGCAGAATGATGACTTTGTAGGGAGCGAGATTACTCGTGGAGTCGAGGACATCGAACTGCTGCTGGCCCTCTTGCAGCAGGCGCGTGACGCCGCGTATGGCCTGATCCTGCAAGCCGCCGCTGACGAACTCCTCCGGCGTGAGCACGCCAATCTCGGTGACAGGCAAAGCGCCGGCGCACCACGGCTCCTTCTGCTCCACCTGTTCATAGACCGAGCCGATCAGATCGTACGTGTCCTGGCAGATGTTCCCATCCGGATGGAGTTGATCGCCGATGCAGCACTTGCCAGTGAGGGCGAGCATGTGGAAGCACTCAAACTCAAGGGCGGCGCGGTTCTTGAATGAATGGAAGTCGCCCCAGGTGGTGTGAAACTTGCCGGTCATGCCCAGATAGTCGAGGCCGAGCGTGCGCACGAAGCGGGCGGTCATCGGGAAGTGCAGGTAGCCCCAGTGCCCGCTGGGCAGGGATTCCACCTCGAGGTGGGTGTAGGTGTCTATGCGGGCGCGCTGGCGCGGGCCGATGTGCCCCGCGTTGTAGAAGATCAGGCAATCCTTGTTGTACTGGCGCACGAAATCGGTCATGCCGCGCTGGAAACGCTGCACCACCGTGCGCGCATAGTCCAGGCGCACCGTCTTGTCCGATGGGTCGAGCCCCTGGGCCAGCATGCCCTGCTTGCAGGCCCAGCACGAGCAGTCGCGGTCGTGCACGATGTCGAACCACAGGCCATCCACGGGCAGCGTCTCAAGGATTTCCTGCGTGAACGATTGCAGCCAGGCGACGTAAGGCGTGTTCAGGCAGAGGTCGCCGTAGAAGCCGGCCTCGTAGGGAGGAGTGCCGGCAAGAGCGCCCTCAGGCGTGACGACGCGCCACTCGGGATGGCGCTGGCTGGTGTATTGATCCCATTGCACGGTCAGGTAAATTGGTGTGCGAATCCCGCGGGCGTGGCAGGCTGCGATCTGCTCGCGCAGCAGGTCGGGCCGCGCCAGGCGCGGGTGGCGCCGTTCGGGAAAGCGTTTGCTGTCGTAGTAGACCCAGCCGTGGTGGCAGCGGGCGAACAGGTTGATTGAGTTGACGTGCGCTTTCTCTAGCGCACCGGCGAAGGCGTCGGGATCGAAGTCCGCGCCGACGGCTGGAATGGATTCGCTGGTATGGAAGTCGAGGTGAACCTGGCGGAAGGGAAGCTCGCTGCTGGGCATGGCTGTGCTCTCCTCAGTTGTCCTGGCTGTGCGTGGCGCTGGCCGCCCTGTGTTTGTAGCACATAGGCAGCGCCTTGTCAAGCGGCAGCGAGGGCCGAAAGAATGCACCGCAGAGACGCGGAGGGCGCAGAGAAAAGCATGGCACCACAGAGTACACAGAGGAAGTGCAAGGTCACCGCAGAGACGCTGAGGAAGGACATTGGGTTACGGAGCTGTTCTCTGTGCCTCTGTGGTGCTTCCGTTCTTCTCTGCGTGCTCTGCATCTCTGCGGTGACACGAACACGTCACCTGGTGTGATCCTAAAGGCAGCGCAGGCCGCTTGTGCCGGATGGCGCGCCGTGCTAAAATAGGGGCGCAACACCGCCAACAAAGAGGAGACACGATGGCCACCAACTTTGACACCTTGCTCGACCGTCGCCACTCGGATAGCGCGAAATGGCGCCAATATGCTGAGGATGTGCTGCCACTGTGGGTGGCGGACATGGACTTTCGCGCGCCGGAGCCGGTCCTGCAGGCCCTGAGCGAGAGAGTTGAGCACGGTGTGTTTGGCTACGGCTGCGAGCCAGAAGAACTGAGCCAGGTGATTGTTGACAGGCTGTTCCGGCTGTATGGCTGGAAGGTCGCCCCCGAGGCCCTGATCCTTATGCCGGGGGTGGTGCATGGCTTCCATCAGGTCTGCCACGCGCTGGGCAAACCGGGAGAGGGGATTTTGGTGCAGCCGCCGGTCTACCCGGCGATTCTGCGCGCCGACGAGCAGACGAGCTTCACCTGCCAGCAGGCCGAGCTGTCGCAGCGCGCCGACGGCAGCTATTACCTTGACCTTGATGCCTTTGAGCGAGCCATCACCGACCGCACGCGCATCTTCCTCCTCTGTAATCCCCACAACCCGGTCGGGCGTGTCTTCACCGCGCACGAACTGAAAGCCATGGCCGACATCTGCCTGCGCCACAAGATGCTCATCTGCTCCGACGAGATTCACTGCGACATCGTGTATGCGGGCCACACGCACATACCGATCGGCAGCCTATCGCCTGAGATTGACCAACAGACAGTGACCGTGATGGCGCCGAGCAAGACGTACAACATCGCCGGGCTGAGATTAGCGGTAGCGATCGCGCCGAATCCTGAGCTGCGCAAGAGCATTCTGGCTGTGTCGAACCACCTGGTTGGGACGCCGAGCGTGCTTAGCCTCGCCGCCGCATTGGCCGCCTATCGTGATAGCCAGCCCTGGCTGGACGAGTTGCTGGCATATCTTCAGGCCAACAGGGATGACGTGGTGCAGTATGTGCGGGCGCACATGCCGGGGGTCAGCGTCCAGTCACCGGAAGCGACCTTTCTGGCCTGGCTCGATTGCCGGAAGGCGGGCATTGCGGCGGGCACGCCATACGATTTCTTCCTCAAGAACGCCAAGGTGGCCCTGAGTGAGGGTATGGTGTTCGGTCAGGCCGGCGCCGGGTTTGCGCGGCTCAACTTCGGCTGTCCGCGCGCCACGCTGCGTGAGGCGCTGCAGCGGATGGGCAGAGCGCTGCAAGCACTCTAGCCGGCAGCGCGGTTGGGGTGGACAGGCGTCCGCCGCTATGAAGGCGGCGGACGTCTGTGCGGAAAGTCATATGTCTTGCTACGTCTATCTACTCGAATGCCGCGACGGCACGCTCTACTGCGGCTGGACCACTGACATGCAGGCGCGGCTGGCCGAGCACCAGGCCGGGCGCGGGGCGCGTTACACGCGCGCCCGCCTGCCGTTACGTCTGGCGTATTGGGAGGAATTGGCCTCGGCCGGCGCGGCGCGCCGCCGTGAAGCGGCCGTCAAGAAGCTGCGCCGCCCGGCCAAGCTGGCCCTCGTTGCCGGACACAGCCCTGCGCAGGTGAGGAATGCAGCAGACGCGCCTACAGCCACTGCTCAGCCAGGCGGCTGAGCACGCCCTCAGCGCGTAGCGCCTTGACGATGCGGTTGATCTCGCCAAGCAGGGTACGGTCGGCGCCGTTGCCGGCGATGACGAGCGGGTCGGGCGCGAAGGGCGGAGCGAGCAGACGCAGGCTGGCTTGCCCTCTCGTCAGTTCGAGCGCCGACACGTGATCCGTGACCACTGCATCCGCAGCCCCGCTGCGTAAAGCAGCAAGCGCCTCGTCAACTGATGCGTACGTGGCAATCTGCATCCCCGCGGTCTTGCCTGCCAGTTTGCGCGCCTCGAATTCGCCCTCTGCCGCTACCTCTACCGCCACGCGCCGCCCGGCCAGATCGGCAGGCTTAGTGATGCCGCTGCCTGTGCTCACAACGAGCGTCTGGCCGGCGTCGAAGTAGCTTGTGGTGTAGATCACATCGCGCGTGCGCTCGGCCTCATAGCGCAGGCCGGAGATGACTACGTCGGCCTTGCGCGCAGCCAGCACGTCGTAGAGGGAATCGAAAGCGATATTGGCGAACTGCACGCTGACGCCCAGGCGAGAGGCGATTTCTTGCGCGAGCGCGGCGTCGAACCCGCTGAAGGCGCCCTGGCCATCGGTTGTTTCGAAGGGGGGATACGACGCGTCGAAGGCGACCACAAGCACGCCCGCTTCCTGCACGCGGCGCAGGCTGGGGTCGGGCTGGTTGGCGATCACGACGCGCGCGATGAGGACGGCGAGCAGAAGGATGGCGAGAACGAGGCTGAGACGACTGGCACGCGATAGGCGTTGGATACGCTCAAGCATTCTTGTCTATGTCCTCTGACGACCGCCAGCGCG
>CAYRVP010000183.1:0-7910 GCA_964427845.1 uncultured Caldilineaceae bacterium | reverse complement strand
TCGACACCGACACGAATGTGATTCTGGTGGCGGCAACCAACCGCCCCGACATTCTTGACCCGGCGCTGCTGCGCCCCGGCCGCTTTGACAGGCGCGTGACAATGGATGTGCCCGATGTCAAGGGGCGGCGCGCCATCCTCGACGTGCACGTGCGCGGCAAACCGCTCGCGGCGGATGTGGACCTGGACATCATTGCCAAACAGACACCCGGTTTTGCGGGGGCGGACATCGAGAATCTGGTCAATGAGGCCGCCATTCTGGCGGCGCGGCGCAACCGCCGTTCGGTGGGCACCGAGGAATTGCAGGAGGCCATCGAGCGCGTGATCGCCGGTCCCGAGCGCCGCTCGCGCTTGATCTCGCCCAAGGAGAAGGAGATCATCGCCTTCCATGAGGCAGGGCACGCCGTGTCGATGCATTTCCTGCCCAACCATGACCCCGTGCACAAGGTAACCATTGTGCCGCGCGGCATGGCCGGCGGCTACACAATGCCTCTGCCCGATGAAGAGACGAACCTGGAGACGCGCGACCGCTTCCGCGACCAACTTGTCGCGCTGCTGGGCGGGCGCGTGGCCGAGGAGATTCAGTTCGGCGACATTACCACCGGCGCGAGCAATGACCTCGAGCGGGTGACAGGGCTGGCGCGCGCAATGGTTACGCAGTGGGGCATGAGCGAAAAACTGGGGCCGATTCGCTATGGCGAGCGCGAGGAAATGACCTTCCTCAACCGCTCGTTCAGCGAGCACCGCAACTATAGCGACAAGATTGCGCAGCAGATTGATGAAGAAGTGCGCATGTTGGTGGACGAGGCGCATGTACGCTGCAGCCAGTTGCTTACCACGCACTGGGAGAAGATGATTATCCTTTCCAACGTGCTGCTGGATGTGGAGACGGTTAACCGGCCCGAGTTCGAGGCGCTGATGCGCGGTGAAAGCCCCTTCCCGCCTTCGCCGCGACGTCCCGGGCGTCCGGCACAGCGCGAGGCCAAGGGCGAGGAGAGTACGCGCGACAAGCGCGCCGACAGCGGCCTTGACCTGGGCGGCACACTCCCGGCGCCGGCCTGATTCGCCTCGCGGCCTTGTTCACCACCGCGCTCAGCATGCAAGTGCAGCCGCCTTCAAGCAATGGAAAACATCCGGCCCCGCGCGCAGAGCGCGGGGCCGTTGTTCTGCGCCGCGCCCCGCCCCCCGAACGGCCGGCCACGCGTTTCCCCGACCCGCTGCCGGGGGGCGGTGGGTGGGACGGGCTGCTCTTCACGCTGGGTCGAGGCACGGTCTTTGGCTTCACACTCATGCGTGTGCTTGGGTTTGTTGTTGTCTTGACCGCGGTGACATGGGCCTTGCGCCCGCTTTGGGGCGGCGGCTGGGTCGCGCTGGCGTTGCTTGGCGGCCTGGGAATTGTGACGCTGGCGCGCATGGCAGCCGCACGGCGCAATTTCGTGCGCTTTGACGAGGAGGATGGGACGGCCCCCATGGCTGCGCCGCTTGGCGTGCCGGAAAAGCTGCCGATCTATCTGTGGGGCAACCTTGAGGTGCAGGGGCGTGTGCGCAGCTTCGCAGCGCTGCCCAGCTTCTACCGCACCTTTGCCACGCGCGAGCATGCACTGATTGGGCTGGTGCAGTCCCCGTCGCGCATGGGTGTATCGCGCCTGCCCGATCTCGATGCAGGGCTGTGGTACGCCTTCTGCAGACCGGAGCAGATGATTGCGCTGCGCAGCGGCAGCGTTGCCTGGGGTCAACTACGCTACCCGGCTGTGGCGCTTGAATACCGCACGGCGCGGGCACTTTCGAGCGGTCGCGCACAGCAGAGCGTGGAGACCATTTACATTGCAGCGCGCGAGGAAGAGACAATGCGCCGCCTGTGGTCCGACCTTGCGGTGGAGCACAGTGCTGCGCAAGAGCAGGGGCGCCAGGCCGCGCCGCACGATGAGAGCAAGTAAGCCCCCAACACAGGATCGAGCAGAGCGCATGGCCGCAACCGAAAAGCTCCAGCCTTTGAAGTTCCCCTCGGGCTTTCTGTGGGGCACGGCGACGTCGGCGCACCAGGTGGAGGGGTGGAACCGCAACAATCAGTGGTGGGTGGCGGAGGATAGTCCCGGCGCGATTTGGCATGACGACAAGAGCGGCGCCGCCTGCAATTGGTGGGAGGCGGCCGAGGCGGATTTTGACCGCATGCAGGCCATGGGGCTGAACACGCATCGGCTGAGCGTTGAGTGGAGCCGGATTGAGCCCGAACCCGGGCGCTTTGATGCGGCGGCCATCGAGCGTTACCGTGAGATGCTGCGCGCGCTGAACGCACGCGGCATTCGCCCCATGGTGTGCCTGCACCACTTCAGCAATCCGCTGTGGCTCGAGGCGCGCTGCGGCTGGCAGCAGGCCGAGGTGATCGAGCGCTTCCAGAGTTTTGTACGCTTCACGGTGACGGCGCTGCGCGACCAGTGCAACTTCTGGCTCACGATCAACGAGCCGCAAGTTTACGTGAACCACGCGTTTCTGGAAGGAATTTTTCCGCCGCGCCGGCGCGATACGCTGGCAGGGCTGAGGGTCTACCGCCACATGCTGCTGGCGCATGGCGTGGCCTATCAAACAATTCACTCCTTGCAGCCCGAGGCGCAGGTGGGGAATGCGTCGGCGCTGCGGGCTTACCAGGGCGAGCGGCCCGGTGCGGTTGCCGATGGCTTTGCGGCCGCCGTACACCGCTACCTGGGTGAAGACATTTGGCTGCATGCCATCCGGAGCGGCTTCATTCTGCCGCCCATGGGCCACGGCGACTGGCACGCGCCGCTGCGCCACAGTTTCGATTTCATCGGCATCAATTACTACACGCGCTCGCTCGTGCGCTTCGTGCCCAGTCCGCTCAAGCTCTTTGGCGAGCGCAGGCACAAGGCGGGAGGCGAACTATCGGACAGCGGGCGCGATGGCCCCTACAGTTGGTATGCGCCGGAGGGGTTGTACGACCTGTGCATGGCGATGCGGGCGCTGGGCAAGCCCATCTACATTACCGAAAATGGTCTCCCCGATGCAGACGACGATCAGCGCCCACGCTGGCTGGTGGGGCACCTGGCCGCAGTGCAGCGCGCGATTCGCAACGGCGCAGATGTGCGTGGCTATTACCACTGGACCTTTGTCGACAACTTTGAATGGGCCGAAGGGTGGGGACTGCGTTTCGGGTTGATTGCGCTGGACCCAGTTACGCAGGTGCGCACGGCGCGGCCCAGCGCGTCGGTCTATAGCGAGATCGCCAAAGCGAATGCGATTACGCCGGCCATGGTGACGGCGTATTTGGCGAGCGGATGAATGTGCGTCGGTCGCGCAACGCGCGCGTACCTGTCTTGACCCGGCTTGACGCGCATGCTATACTCACGTCTATAACGCAGTGCGTCATGACTGGCTTCCAGCCTGGCGACTCGACTACGAAAGGCTCTTCGCATGGCGCGGTATCAGGATGACCTCAGGTGGGTGCGCGCGGCGCCCGGACGGGGCATGCGCATTTGCAGCGGCGCATGCGCACTGGCCTACGAGGCGGTGGCGGGCACCGTGCGCGATCCGGGCGAGGCGCTTGAGCGCGTGGAGTTGCGCGGCGTGCGCCTCCAGCGCAGCCTGTTTGGCAGTTGGCGCGCGCTGGGCCGCGATAGCGGCGCCGAGTTGAATCGACTGGCTGACAACGTTGCGGCGCCGGTGCGCTGGGTGCAGCGCGGTGTGCGTGTCAAAGGCGCATCTTCGGCTGACGAGATGGAGCGGCATGTGGAGCGAGTGCTCGAGCGGCTGGGTTTGCCGAGCCGCGAGCGCCTTGACAGGCTGGCGCGCGAGATTGAGAGCCTGAGCGTAGCAATTGACAAGGATTTGGCTGCGCTGGACGCGTACGAACCGCGCGCGTGACGGCAGCGGATTGCAGATGGCATGCAGAGGGGACGGCGCATGTGCGCCGTCCCCTCTGCGATTGGATTGGGTATTTGGTGCGTCACGCCGGAGAAGTGACCTGCGTGCGGCGCATGAATGCGCGCACTGTGTCGCGCTGGGGGGCGTCGATACGCCCCTGCGCAACCAGGTCGTCAAGCAGTTCGGTAAGCGTGAAGACGGCGTGGGTAGTGATGCCCGCCGCGGCCAGGTTGGCCACGCCGCCCTGCTCGCGGTCAATCAGCACGATGGCGTGCTCGACAATCAGTCCGGCGGCGCGCAGACGCTCGGCAGTGGCGATGGTGCTGCCGCCGCTGGTGATCAGGTCCTCGATGATGACCACGCGCTCGCCCGGCTGCCAGGCGCCCTCGATCTCTTTGCCGAGGCCATGCTCCTTGACCTCCTTGCGGGGGTAGATGAGAGGCACGTCGCTCTCGAGCGCGACGGCTGTAGCAATGGGCAGCGCCGCGTAGGGGACGCCGCATATGCGGTCACAGGGCAGATCGGCAAGCAGACCGGCGTAGCGCATTGCCGCCTGCGCCAGCAGGCTGGGACGGCTGACGAGCAGGCGCAGGTCGACGTAGATGGGCGATTCAATGCCGCTGGCGAGTTTGAACTGGCCGAACTTGACGGCCCCCAACTCATGCAGGGCGCCGCTGAGTGCGGCATGTGCTTCAGGAATTGCCCGCGCCGGAGCGGCGTGAGGTGCAAAGGCAGCGGTAGCGCGCGCGTCGTTGATGGCGTCGCGCAGGGCGATGGCGGCGGCGCGCATGTCGGCCGCGACGCAGACGCCACGGCTGGCGTTGATGATGAGGCCGGCGCCATCGGCGCGCAGCCCGGCAGCCAGCGTGGCTTCAAGGTCGCCCCCTTGCGCGCCGATACCGGGGACGAGGAACCAGGCTTCGGGGGCGGCGGCGCGCACGGCGGCGATGGCGTCGGGATAGGTGGCCCCGACGACAAGGCCGACGTTGGGCGACCAGGTTGTGGCCGTACGCGCCACATGGATATAGAGCGGCTGGTTTGGCTCGCGGTCGAGTTGCTGCCAGTCGGCCACCTCGAGATGCTGGAATTCGCCTGCGCTGGGGTTGCTGGTGTGGCAGAGCACAAAGAGCCCCTTGTCGCCATAGGCAGCGAAGGGTTCGATGCTGTCGCGGCCGAGATAGGGGCTGAGGGTGACGGCATCGACGCGCCATTGCTCGAAGCAGGCTTTCGCATAGGCAGCGGCGGTGCTGCCGATGTCTCCGCGCTTGGTGTCGAGAATGACCGGCACGTCGGACGGGATGAGGGCGAGGGTCGCGCGCAGCGCCTCGAGGCCCGGGTCGCCCAGCGCCTCATAGAAGGCGATGTTGGGCTTGTAGGCGCAAACGAGGTCGGCGGTGACTTCAATCACGGCACGGTTCCAGGCGAGCATTGCGGCCGCGATTGCTGCAGGGGCGTCGCCGGGGTGCTGCGTGCGGAAGCGGGGCGGGATCTGCTCTGGCGCGGGGTCAAGGCCTACGCAGAGCAGCGAGTTGTTGCGTGCGGCGGCGGCGGCGAGTTTGGAGAAGAAGCCGGTCGACATACGGGCGCCTCCATGCGGTTATTGGGACTGGGTTGACGCAGGATGCTGACAAGAAAAGCGGGCGAAGGAGTCTCCTTCGCCCGGCTGTCTACACAAACGCCATCTCCGGCGCGAATGGCTGCACTGGATTGGGCGCAAAGGCTAGGCGTAGATCCCACGCATGCGCCTCATGTGGCCGCGAGGCCAGCCAGGCGGCCGCGGGAGGCAGGGGGTTGCGGTGGTCGAACTGGCCGCGGTAGTGGTTGATTTCGACGTCACCCACGCCCAGGTGGCTTAACATGGCGAGGATGCAGCCGCCGTGGGTGACGAGGGCAACCGGGCCAATCTGCGTGCTTTCGCGTTCGGCGCGGGTATAGAGCGTGAGCACGCGCGCCAGCACCGTCTGTTCGTCTTCGTCGCGCCGCCACTCGGCAATGGCGAATGACTCAATCAACTCGGCGCCGCAGGCGGCCGCGGCGAGGGCAGCGGTGCGCTTGGTGCGCTCGAGCGGGCTGTGATAGATGCGCACGATACCCTGCTTGCGCAGATAGACGCCCAGCGCCTGCGCCTCGCGCTCGCCCAGCTCGGTCAGCGGCGGGCCGGGCGGGATATCATAGGGAATGTCGCGCCGGTTCCAGTCGGGCGTGGCGTGGCGCGCCAGATAGACGCGGGGGGCGTGCAATGGTTGCGTAGTCATCCAAATAACCTGGTTTCTCAAGTGCGGGCGCGGCGCGCAGGCCGTCGCCGGGCGCAAAACGTTCGTGCGCTGTATTCGCTCCGCCAGCCCACCAGGCACCCCCATGTCACCCAAGGCGGGCTGGTTACCGTTGCTACCTTCCGGTCCTGGCGGGGTTCCCAGTGCCCTGCCGCACGGGACCCAGCGGCTGGCGGAGCGAAGACAACGCACGAACGTGATGACTGTGGCGGAGAGGGAGGGATTTGAACCCTCGAACCTTTATGGGGTTACGAGCTTTCCAGGCCCGCGCCATAAACCGGACTAGGCGACCTCTCCACAGGTGCACGTTTCCGAGCAGAGCAAGTATAGCCGAGGCGGGCTCATCTGGCAAGGAAAAACAGCAACATCTCAACGCAAAGGCGCGAAGGACGCGAAGAAACGCAAAGTAGGGCAACAGGATCGATGACTTGTAGTTGCCTTACTTTGCATTTCTTCGCGTCCTCCGCGCCCCTGCGTTGAGATGTTGCTGTTGTTACGCAGTGGCGAAACGGGTGGCGACGGCATCCACAAGCGCGGAAATTGTGTGCGACTGGGGCACGATGTCCACGTGCAGGCTATAGTCGTGGGCGGCGTCGCGCGTAAGCGGGCCAATGCAGGCGACGGTGACGTTATCAAGCATGGAAAGCGTGCCGCCTTCGGCCTTGATGCGCTTGGCGAAGTAGCGCACGGCTGTGGGGAAGGTGAAGGTGATGACGTCCACCTTGCCCTCCCAGAGCATGGCGGGCACGGGGTCGCCGCCCTTGCCGATGAGCGTACGGTAGGCATTGATGGCGTCCACCTCGGCGCCGGTGCCCTTGAGGCACTTGGCCAGCGAGGCGCGGGTGGTTGCCGATTGGGGCACAAGCACGCGGAGTCCGGCGTGCAGGTTCAACTGTTCGGCCACGAGCTCGGGCGTGTAGACTTCGGGCGCGAAGTCGCTGCGGATGCCAAGCAGGTCATTGGTCCACTGTTCGGTCATGCAGCCGATTGTGGCGACCCGCAAGCGGCGGGGGAAACGCGAAGGGTCCAGCCCCAGTGCCTTGATGCGGTCGGAGACGACGAGGATCGTGTCGGCATCGTTGAGGATAAGCCAGTCGTAGACGCCCTCGGCGGCCTTGCGCAGTGCCTGGTCGAGCTCGTCGGTGTTCTCGTAAGGGGCAATGTCAATCGCGGGGTAGAGATAGGTCTCCGCACCCAGCGCCGTGAAGCGCCGGCGCTGTTCCTCGGCCTGCTCGGAATCGTGCGTAATGACGACGCGGACGCCCGCAAGGGGCAGGGTGGAGTCAGGTTGTGCGGCGGGTGTCGCCGCGGGATTTGTCATGGCATCCATCCGTTTTTTTAAATGGAATCGGTGTGCGCGGACAGTGGCGCAGAGCGCAGTCCGGGTGCGCACGTCTGGGTGCGCCCGACCCCATTGTGTGCGCAAATGCGCCGTTGGTCAAGGTGCGAATGTCACTCATCTGGGGCGGGAATGTCATGTTGCAGGCGACACCCCGCGCAAAACTGCGAAAGACGACACAGAACCCCGCGCAAAACTGCGAAAGACGACACAGAGGACACAGAGGGAACAGAGGGACACAGAGAACAGCAAAAGCAAGAAGAGCAACCCCGAAAGTATGTCAAGTTAAGATGGTTCGCCTCGCTGTCGCGGTACTCTGTCTATTTCTTTTCCCTCTGTGTCCTCTGTGTCGGAGTTGGCGTTATTAGACTCGAAATCAGTAGAGAGCGATAGTTAGGTATTTGTATGGTAGAGTTGGTGCTC
>CAYRVP010000182.1:0-7952 GCA_964427845.1 uncultured Caldilineaceae bacterium | reverse complement strand
CGCACGATCGCATGCGTCCAATGCGCCCATCGCAAAATGTGCTATAATCGGGCGATACCGTGCGGTGCGGCCGCCGCGTATTTTCGCGCGCCTCGGGGTGCTCCCCAGTGCATGCCGAGACGTTCCAGGCCCGTCACCATCATCCGTCCAGCGCAGCACTGGCCGCGCGCCACGTGTTCACCATCGTCGTCTCCAGGTGGCTCCAGACAATGAACCGCCCTCCCCGCGCCGGTGCCTCAGCGTATGCAGCGCCCACACGAGCCGTCAGCATGAAGCGGATTGGCATCGGCGCGTTGCTTTGCCTTGTGGTGGCCTTTGTTTGGCTCCAATATCCAGTCAAATCGGGCCCTGCCTGCATGCCCAACTGCGAGGGGCTCGACATGAGCGGCCACAACCTCGCCGGCATGTCCATGCGCAACGGCAACTTCACGCAGGCCAACCTGCAGGGGGCCAACCTTGAAGCCGTCAGCTTCTTTTTGGGCCAGTTGACGCGCGTCAACTTGCGCGATGCCAATCTGCGCAACGCCGACCTCACGGCTGCCATCCTGGCCGAGGCCGACCTGCGCGGCGCTGACCTCACGGGCGCCGTGCTGCGCGGGGCCGACCTGCGCGACGCCGACCTGCGCGACGCCATCCTTATTGAGGCCGACCTGCGCGGCGCCAACCTCCACGAAGCCAATCTCATGCGCGCCGACTTCAGCGCCGCCGTCCTCACCGAAGCCAACCTCAACGAGGCCAACCTGCGCCGCGCCAACCTCACCGGCGCCAGCCTGCGTCGCGCCGATCTGCGCAATTCCGATCTGCGTCGCGCCGTGCTCGACAAAGCCGATGTGACCGGGGCCGACTTTAATGGCGCATTTGTCGATCCGCCCGTGATTATGACCCTGGGCAGCGCGCCCGCTGCCGTCTCGCTGGGCAGCGCGCTCAGCGCGCCGCCGCTTGACTAGATGATCACCCATCCTTCACACAGTTCGGGCCCAGCGCAGTGGGGCGCGTTCCCGTTCCAGCGCCCGGTCATGAACCCCGCGCTTCAGGCCGTTTTCAACATGCTGCCGCCCATCTACCTGCACCAGGTGCAACGCGCCGCGCTGTCCGACCGCATTGACACCAAGTACCTGCTCACCGAGGAGCAGGCGTTCACTATCTTGAGCGGCCTCATCGACCGTTACGAGGTGCTTGAGGTGGAAGGCTACCGCGGCGGCCACTACCGCACCCTCTACTTCGATACCCCCGCGCTGGCCATGTTCTACGCGCACCACAGCGGCTTGCGTGCGCGCTACAAGGTGCGCATTCGCTCGTATGTGGATTCGCGCATCTCCTTCCTCGAGGTGAAGAATAAAACCAGCCGCAACCGCACAGTGAAAACGCGCATCCCCATGGAGGCGGCGCTTGAACTCGACGCGCGCGCCGGGGCGTTTCTCGCGACACAGGTCCCCTACAACGCCGCCGATCTCGTGCCGCGCATTTACAATGAGTTCATTCGCGTCACGCTCGTGGGCGTGAAACACCTTGAGCGGCTGACGCTGGACTTTGCCATCAGCCTTGGCCTTGACGACAGACAGATTGATTTGCCGGGGTTGGTTGTGGTCGAGGTCAAGCAGCGCAAATTCTCGGCGCAGGCGGGCATCTTTCGCCAGTTGCACGACATGCACCTGCTGCCCACTTCCTTCAGCAAGTATGTCTTTGCCACCACGCAATTGACTGCCAACGTCAAGCAGAACCGCTTCAAAGCGCGCCACATGTACGTGGAAGAGGTGTTGCGCGCCTGCGAACGCATGAATTCCTCTGCCCCTTGAGCGTGTATTGAGGTAACCTGTGACCGGACTTCAGGAGTTACTGCCTGGCCTGCTGCTCAACCTTGTGGCCGCGTTTGTGCTGATCGGCTTCATCTACTACCCGGTGCGCCGGAGCAAGGCCGAGTTTGTCTTTGCCTACTTCACGTTCTTTGTCATTATCTACTTCATTACCGGCCTGTTGCGCGATGTGCAGCTCACGCTGGGCATGGGCTTTGGACTCATGGCCATTTTCGGGGTGCTGCGCTTCCAGGCCGAGCGTCTACCCCTGCGTGAAATGGTCTTCCTCTTCGTTTCCATCAGCCTGCCCTTCATCAACCAGCTCTTTGTGGCCACGCGTGTCACCTTCTCCGAACTGATCGTACTCAACATCTTTATCCTGGCGCTCATCTATGTGGCGGATAGAGGCTGGGGTGTGCGCTATGAAGAAGAGCGCCAGATTCTCTACGAGAAGATCGATCTCATTCGCCCCGAGAATTACGACGCGTTGCTGGACGACTTGCGCGAGCGCACGGGGCTGCCCATTCGGCATGTGATGGTCAACGAGATCAACTTCATGCGCGACGTGGCACAGATTACCATCTACTATGAAGCGCAACGCTAAGGCGTCGGCGCTGCTGCTCGCGCTGCTGCTCCTCGCCGGCGGCGCGGGGCACAGCGCGGCGCAATCGCCCGCGCCCGACGCCCTCCACGCGACGGGCGTGGTCATCAACGAAATCCTCGCCCACACCGACCCACCCCAGGTTGACACCGTTGAATTCTACAATCCCACGGGCGCGCCCATCAGCATGGCTGGCTGGTGGTTCTCCGACGGCCCCAAAGTCGAAGACCGCGTCGTTCTCCCCGCCGGCGCGGTTGTGCCACCCAACGGCTACTGGCTGCTCGAATTGCCCGAAGGCTCTACCCCGCGCCTGAGCGAGATGGGCGAAAAAGTAACGCTCACCGCGACGGATGCGAACGGCGCGCCCACCGGCTATATAGACAGCGTCACCTTTGGCGCGTCGCCCAATGGCGTGTCGCTGGGGCGGCTGGTCACTTCCGACGGACTGCTGCACTTTCCGCTGCAGGTGCGCAACACGCTGGGCGCAGCCAACGCCGGGCCGCGCTTTGGGCCGGTGCTCATGGCCGAACTCATGTACAATCCCAAAGCCGGTGACTACGAGTACATCGAGCTTGTCAACACGGGCAGCACTGTCGTGCGCCTTTACGAACCGGTGACCGCCAACCGCTGGCAAATTGAGGGCGTGGGTGGCTTTGATTTGCCGCCCAACCTTGTGCTGCGCCCGGGTGGCTCGCTCTTTGTGACGAAGGTGTCGCCCGATCTTTTCCGCTTTCGCTACAAGCTGCCGGACGACGCGGCCGGCGTGGACGTCGTCGGCCCCTACAGTGGCGGTCTGGATCAAGACAAGGGCGAGCGCGTGGCGCTGCTCTCGCCCGAGCCGCCCAATCAGGGCGGCGCCCAGGAGGTGCCCTATGTGGTGGTGGATGAGGTGGAGTATTTGCCCGGTTCACCCTGGCCGTCTGAGGCAAACGGCGCGGGCCCGGCGCTGACACGTGCCGCGCTCGACGGCACGGGGCTTGACCCTGCCTCATGGATGGCCTCGCAATTGCCGCTGGATGCCGGGCCGACTGCCACCGTGGTGCGCGCAGTTGTGCTGCCCGTGCCGGGGGGTGGGCGTACGCTGCAGTGGAGCACAAGCCGCGAGTGGCGGCTGCAGGGCTTCCTGATTTGGCGCGGCCTGGCGGGCAGCCACCGCGCCGACGCGCTGCCCATCGGCGGCCTGGTGCTGCCCAAGGGCAATCGCCACATGGGCGGCGCCTATGCCGTGATTGACGGTGCAGCCGACGCCGACGCCACCTACACCTACTGGCTTGAAGCGCAGAGCTACGGCGATAACGCGCTCGCCCTGCGCGCGATCGATTCACCCCCGCCAACAATTGTGCTGCTGCCGGTGGTGAAAAGGTTATTGAAGATTGAAGACCGATGATTGGCGCCGGCACTCGGCAGCGCCAATCATCAGTCTTCATTCTTCAATTACTGTCCCACCAACTCTCCATGCCATGAGGCTCCACCCATGACCGACGAAACCACCTGGCGCAAATACCTGACGGACTACAACGAGGGGCTGGGGCTGGTTTACGAGCGCTTCGTGCTCAATGACTTTCTCGAGCAACTGCGCAGCCGCCACGCCATCAACACTGTGCTCGAGGCGCCCCTCTACGGCATGGCGGGCGTCAGCGGCATCAACGACGTCATGTTGGCGCGCGCGGGCGTGCATGTCACCATGGTGGATGACGACGCCGAGCGCGTGGCGGGCGTGCGCCGCATCTGGCAAGAGGACCTGCGCATGGCCGCCGAAACCGTGCTGATTCCACCCACGGGCTGGGGCGCGCTCCCCTTTGCCGACCATTCGTTTGACCTCACCTGGCAGTGGGCGGGCCTCTGGTACATCCGCAACCCCGCCGACCTGCTGCGCGAACTGGTGCGCACCAGCCGCAACCTCGTCTTTGTGGCCATGCCCAACAACATCCAGGTGGGCTACTGGATGCGCAAGCTGGTGATTGACCGCGACTTCTTTGCCACGCACGACGAGGGCTGGACCGACATCACGCGCATCCGCCACATTCTCGAGGACGCAAGCGTGACCATCTTTGAGGAGGGGGTGCTCGACGTGCCTCCCTGGCCCGACACGGTGATGCCCGCCAACGAGGTGCTCAAGCGGCTGGGCATTCGCAGCAAGGCGCTGGACGAGCAATTCACGGGCGAGGGCTGGCAGTGGAGCACCATGGCCTGGTACATGGATCAGGAGCCCGAACTGCGCGCGCGCGTGATGCGCTACGCGTGGCTGGACCATGCGCCGCTTCCCTGGCAGGCGAAGGCGATTTGGGCGCACCACCGCTACCTGCTGGGGACGGTAAGGTAACAAAGGAAGAGCGACACAGAGGTAACAAAGGAAGAGCGACACAGAGGCCACAGAGTAGACAGAGAAACACAGAGAAGAGCAACAGCGAAAACTGCCAAGTGTCGGTGCAGTTTTAGCTGTTGCTCTTCTCTGTGTTCCTCCGTTTACTCTGTGGCCTCTGTGTCAGGTTGTTCTTGTGTATCGGCCAGGGCGCCGAGGGCGAGGAAAGCCAGGATGTAGCCGAGGTAGTTTTCGTTGAGGAAGCGGCTGGCGTAAAAGAAGACGAGCAGGAAGATCCCATAGTGCCAGCAGGCCGCGCTCAGCGTGTTGGCGCGCCCTTGCCGCCGCAGGAACCAGAGCAGCAACGGCCCCGCCAGCAGCAGTTCCAGCAGCCAGAAGGGCCACTGCGCAAAGCGGCTCTGCACGGCCCCCGCCGCCAGTACAAAGTTGCTGGCCCCCAGCCCCCATATCTGATAGCCCGTCGCACCCTGGCCGCTGCTCCAGCGCCACACGTCGTCGTAGAGCGACGGTGCATCCCAGAGCACGTAGGGCAGCAGAATTGCCGCAAAGATTAGCAGCGCGGGCCACAGGCGCAGCGCCCCGCGCCAGAATTGCGCGCCCAGCGCGCGCCACGTCGCTGCCGGGGGCTGGTCGGCCACCATGAGCAGCGCGAAGAAGGGCGCAAAGAACCACGCCGTGGGTTTGCTGGCGCACGCCAGCCCATAGAGGATGCCCGCTGCCAGCCACGCCCCGCGCCCTGCCTGCCCGGCGGCCTGCGCCGTGCGCCACATCTGCCACGCAACCAGCGCAAGCAGCAGCCACGCCAGCACAAACGAATCATTCTGGCCAAAGATGAGGTCCAGCCCCATGATGGGATTCAGCGCGAGCAGCGCCACCAGGGCGAACTTGCGACGCGTGCCCTGCACAAGGCGCGGCGCCAGCACCAGCGCCACGGCCATGAGCAGCAGGTAGACAAGGCGTTGGTCGTAGCCCCCCAGCGCCTGCCCGGCCAGGTAAAAGGGCGCGCTGAAGAGGAAGGTCCACGGCAGATAGGGGTAGTGGTAGAGCGCCGTGCGGTAGGCGCTGAAGCCCCACTCGGCCATGGGCGTTTGGGTATAGTCTTCAGTGTAGGGGTTGCGCCCCTCGAGCAGATAGCGGATTGTGGCTTCGGTCTGGATGACGCCGCCGTCGTGCGTGTACGAGGCGGGGCCGCTCTGCGCGCGCAAGAGCATGAGTTTGCCCGCAGGCAGGTAGACGCACGCGGCGATGATCACGCCCAGCAGCAGCCACTTGGCGCGCGCTTGCCTGCGACCGCGCAGCCCCATATCGGCCAGGGCGTAGAGGATCAAGCCCCCCAGCGCCACGGCGCTGAAGAGCAGCCCGATGGGGTCGCCCGGGCGCGGATTGACATCGCCAAAGGCAACCAGCGCGCGCGTGCTCAGCAGCCCGCCCAGCCAGGGATGACGTGCCACATCCTGGACGCGCGTGGGCAAAGAGGCGGCTTCGGCCAGCCCGCTGATCTGGATGAGCGCAATCGCCAGCAGCGCCACCACCAGCACATCCCAGCCGGGCGCGCGATCTTTACGCATGCAAGTTCCCGACGCAAAGACGGGAACAGCCAACCCCGACGCAAAGCCGCAAAGGCGCAAAGGAACGCAAAGAAGAACAAGGATAACCTCTGTTTGCGTCTTGCATGACAATTCGTATCATGTGGCTGTTAGTCCTCGCTTTCCTTTACTCTTCTTTGCTTTTCTTTGCGTTCCTTTGCGTCTTTGCGGCTTTGCGTCGGGGTTGGCTGTTACGGCTGTTCGCGCGCGGCGAAGAGCGTGCCCGATTGCGCCGGGACAAAGATCCATGGCCCGGCCACGGCAACCGGGCCGCCCAGCGTGGGCGATTGCACATTGGCCTGCAAGAGTGCGCCCGTCACCACGTCGAGATACTGGAATGCGCCGCCATCGGTAGCCACAAAGACGCGCGCGTCATCCGCCAGTGCGCCGCCGGGAGGATTCCCGGCGACGCCCACATTCCACAGCAATTGCCCCTCGGGGCGCAGCGCGCGCGCAAAGGCGCGCACGAAGCCCGGTCCCGAGGCGAAGACTGCGCCACTGTTGGCTGCAATCCCCGTGGCGGCTGCGCCCACAGGTGCGATCCAGAGCACCACGCCGGTGTTGGCGTCAAAGGCGATCAGGCGACCGGCGGCATCGGCCACGTAAAGTTCGGCCAGCGCCTTGACGCCCGGCGACGCAAAGAGAGGCGGCGTGGTGAAGGATGTCGCCTCGCCCGATTGCCACACAGTGTCGCCGCCGAAGATGTCGATCGCGCGCACAAGGTCGCTGGCCACATAGACCGTCTGCCCGCCCACAGCCGGGATTTGCGACGCCGCCGCGCCCAAATTCACGCTGCGCAGGAGCGAGCCGCTGTTGCGGTCGAGAATCAGCAGCCGCTCGCCGTCGGGGGCGCGCGCGGTGAGCAGGATGCGCGCCGCCGCCGCCACCATGCCGCGCGGCTGCACGTTCAGCGTCTCTGACCAGCGCTGCACGGCTTGCAGCCCCTGGTCATCGAGCGCGACGATGCGGCCGCTCTCGGTGATGACAATGATCAGCCCGCCATCTGCCAGCGGCGTCGCGCGCACACCCTCGCCCATGAAGAAGCGCCAGCGCTGGCTGCCCGAGTCCCTGTCGAAGGAATAGATGTGACCGTCGGCCGATGCGGCAATCACGCTGCCGCCCACCACAATGGCTCCCGACGTAAACGCACCGCCGGCGAGCCCGGCCTGACCGCCTGCGGGCCAGCCCAGTTGCAGCGGCAGGCGCGGCAGCGCAAGCACGCGGCCCGTATTCGCAGCGTCGTGGCGGGCCATTGGAAAATCAGCGGGGGCGGGCAAGGAAGACGCGGGAATGGACGCGAGGTTGGCGTCGGGGCCGCGCACGGTGAGCCAGCGGATATCGTTGGCCTCGGTCGTGGCCAGCGGTGCGGGCAGCGTGGGGTTGCCTGTGGGCCGCGCAGAGACCGAGCGCATCCAGCCCGGGTTGTTGGTATTGGGTGCGCAGCAAACGTAGAGCCATTCTCCTGTGCTGTCGCGCGCCAGCAGCGTCACCTGTGTGCCGATGGCAATGGCACCGGTCTGCGTGTAGAGCGACGACGGCCCCACGCGCACGAGCCCATTCTGGCGATCAATCGCGGCCATCAGCGAATTGACAAAGAAGGGGGGCGGCGGTGCGGGCGTGAAGGTGGCGGTGGGTGGCCCCGGCGTGGG
>CAYRVP010000181.1:0-7981 GCA_964427845.1 uncultured Caldilineaceae bacterium | reverse complement strand
ATGCGAATGGGGCCAACAGGCGCCGGCACTGCGCTGGGCAGTGCGCCCGTGACAGGTGCGTCGTTCGCATCGGGCGTTGGCGTCTGCACGGGGCTGCTCGCTGCCGCCGGTGTTTGCTGCGTCACGGGGCAGTAGGTCACTTCCTCTCCGATGATACAGTCTGCAAAGTCGTTCCTGAGCAGACGGTCGACGCCGGCGCTGATGCCCAGACTGTCGGCCCCGATGACGGCCACCTGCGCGTTGCCGGCGGCGTCCTGGTTCTGGATGACGAGCACCGTCTCGGCGGAAACCAGACGCAAGCCGTCGGCGGCCACCAGATAGTCGACTTCGACCGGCGTGGGAGGTACGGTTGGGGTAGGCGAAGGCGTAGCGGTGGCCGACGCGGGCTGCGTCGCAGAGGCCGCAGCAGCGGACGGCGTTTCTGTCGGCGTGGCCGCCGCTGTTCCTGTGCCCTGATTGTTGACGGGCCGCGTAGCCACGGGCGTGGGCGCGAAGGGCGTGACGCCCGGCATGAGGTCGCGCCGCAGCGCTGGTGTTGCTGTGGGTGTAGCGAAGGGTGCGGGTGCGGTGGTGGCCGTTGGTGTAACCAGCTCGGTCACGATCACAATGCCGACATCGGCAAGCAGCGGCGTATTGTCATTCGCGTAGTCATAATCAGACAATATGACAATGTCATTCTGCTCCGACACATCAACATCGGCTTGCACATCCTCCTGCACCGCCGCGGTGACGCTGGCCGTCGCTGTCAGCGCCACTTTCGCTTGCGGCGCTCCGGCAAGCGTGAGTGTACGGCCCGTCTCCTCAAAGCGGCGCTGGAGGCGCGCACCCAGCAGCAATGTGTCGGCGTTGAGCGCGCCCTCCGTACCGATGAGCAGTATTGAACTCTTCCCCAGCGCAGCAGGGAAATCGGCAATGCTAGTCGTGCGATCGGCCGCGGCGAGGAAGTCGGCAGTGAATTCAACCAGTCGCTGGTTGTCGAAGCGTGCGACATTTGGCTCGGTAAGCACGTCGAAGTCTGCCAGCGCCAGCACGCGCCCGCTGGTGCCGCGGCCGGAATCACCACCAATTGCCACAGTGGTGAAGCCGCTGACGCCCGTGCGCCGGCTGCTGCGCGTGGTGGCCGCGCTGCGCGCCGCACTCGTCACGTCACCGCTGATGCTGCGCCCGCCATACATGGCGATATGACTGCCGGCAAGCGGTGCAGCGGCGTCAGCGAATGCATCCAGGAAGAAATGGGTGAAGTTCTCGTCGTTGCGCGCCGTGTCGTAAAGGTAATCATCGTTGAAAACAACGCCGAAGCGTTCGGCCAGCAGATTCATATAGATAGCTGCATCGCCCACAATATCGGGGTCACTGATGAGCAGCAGCCGCCCGCCGTCGGCCACAAAGCGCTCCAGCAGGTCAATTTCGTCGGGCTGCCACCAGAGGAACGGGCTGATGACGACCATTGCACTGGCATCGACAAGTTGGGCGCGCAGCGCGTCAGACTGGTCCGGTATTACGCTTGCGCTTTCGAGTGCGAATGGATCCACATCGCTGAGCCAAACGCGTGTGGCAAGGCCGCGCTGTGCCAACGCGGCAGCCAGCGGCTGCAATCCGGCGGCGTTTACCTGGTTGAAGTGGGCGAAATCGATCACCACAGGGCCGCTGCGCAAGTCCGGCTCGGCCGTGGCCACCTGGCGGCCCAGCGCAAGGGCCGTGGCCGTCGCTTCAGGCGTGGTGGCGAACAGGGGGGCGACGGTGTTGTCACTGTAGGTGCGCGCATTGAGCCCGAGCACCCATACGCGGATAAGCGCCGGGCCTGCGAGTAGCACGAGGCCGGCCACGGCTGCCCAGATAATCCATTTGCGCCGCACGCTTTGATTGCTCACGGGGTTGTTCCCCCGGACGTGTCGCCCCAGGGCACAGCGTGCGCAGACAATTGGCGCTGCCCGCCCAGAGGACCGGCTGCGGTGGCGCGCAGGCGCTCCAGTTGCTCAAGCAGCGCGCCGCCGGCGGCATTTGCAGGCAGCGGCACGCGATCGTCCAGCATGTAAATCGTCTCAGGTGAGGCCCCTTGCCTCAGCCGCTGAAGGCGAGTCGCAAGCGGATCGAGGCTGGTCGTGTTCACCTCATCGAGAGCGTAGTACGCAGCCAGGTCGACGGTGCGGAAGTCGCGCAGCGCTGCCAGTTCCGCCGCACCGTTGACGGCGTCGGCCGGGCCGCCCTGCGCATCGATATAGCCAATCGCTTGCGCCTCACTGCCCAGGTAGATGCGGGCTTCGCCAACGATGGCGGCGTCAATCTGCAGCGGGTTCATCAGCGCACTCGATCGCAGCGCAACGACGTTGCTGATAAAGGATTGCGCCACAAGGTCGAGCTGGCGAATCTGGTCGAAGCGACTGCCGCCCGCCAGCTTGTAAGGGCCACTGCTCAACTCATCGGGATAGATGAGGGGATCGACCGGCCGGCCGCCGCGCGTGCCCACATTACCAACATAGCTGCTGGCCGGCGCATAGATTCGATTGGCGGCCGCGGCCATGTAGTATCCGCCGCTGGCAGCCAGGCCATCCACGCTCGCCACGAGCGGCTTGCTGCGGCGCAGGTCGAGCAGCGTATAGAAGAGGCTTTCGCTGCTTGTCGCGTAGCCGCCCGGACTGTTGATTTCGAGCACGACCGCAGCCACAGTGGGGTCATTCTTCGCCCTCTCGAGCACGGCCGTCAGCGCGCGTGCGCTCTCAAAGTCGATCACATTGTCAAAGCGGACGATACCCACAATAGGCGTGGGCGCCACTGCCGCAGCAATCAGCAGTCCCAGCCCCAGGCAAATCAGCAGCGCCGCGGCCGTACTTATGCCCCACCATGCATTGCGTGTCATCGCATCTCCTGGGCTGCGCGTGCGCGGCTGTGCGTCAGCAGTACGCGTGACCCTTCACTCTGTGGCGCGGTTGCGAATGGTCGCAAAGCCGCCGAAGTCATCGGTCAGAAAGTCGATCAGATGTTCGGCCAGCGCGAGCGGCGCATCGAGCATGGGGCTGTGGCCCACACCACGCAGCACGTCGAGGTTGTTTGCGCCCGGAATTGCCACCAAAGTACGCGTCATCGCCTCGCGTGTGACAATCGGGTCCTGGTCGCCCCAAAGCAGCAGCGTGGGCAGCGTGAGGGCCCGTGCATCGGCAAAGCGATTCCACTGCCCCAGCGCCACGGCAACTTCCGTGAAAGCCGCCGGCGCCATTGCCGCTGCGTCTTCCACAAGCATCGCAAAGAGGCGATCCGCCGACGCAGCCAGTGCGGGTGCAAGCAGCGCGAGCGCCTCACGCAGGAGGGCGCGGTCGGTCTGCATTTTGTCCAGCAATGAAATCGCCTCCAGCGGCGTGAATACCCCTTCGATAGGCACAGAATCGACCAGCACGAGTGACCGTGCGTTATCGGGATGCGCAAGCAGGTACTCAATCGCAATGGCGCCGCCCGCTGCGTGGGCCACAATATCGAAGTCGCGCAACCCCAGAGTTTCCACAAAGGCGGCGACGTCGGCTGCCTGGCTGTCGATGGCGTAACCGGCTGCGGGCTTGTCGGTGCAGCCGCACCCGCGCAGGTCCGGCGCAACGGCGTAGAATTCACTGGGCAACAGTTCGAAGACTGGTTCCCACCAGCGGCTTGAAGCGAAGCCGCCGTGGAGGAAGAGCAGCGGCATGCCCGCGGGGTCGCCGTGGCTGCGTAAGTGCATCTGCAGGCGCGGCGTGGCCACGGGCGACTGCGCAATCGCGGGGCTATTGCCTTCCATCAGCGCGCGGCCCTTCGCTCAGCCTCGGCTTGATCGGGCAGAAAGAGCAGCAACAGCGCTGCGGCCGCCGCCAGCGCGTGTGCCCCTGCGACGCGCCCGACTTCCTCCTCGCCCATGATCAGCCCTGCTTGAATCACCACGCCATCGGGGTCCATCCACCCCACGATGCCCCCTTCAAAGAGACCCGCACTCTGAATCGCGCCCGTGGGCAGCCCCTGGCCCACCTCACGTTCGCCATGCTGTGTTGTCCGAAAGATGCGTGCGTCGTCGCTAACCCGGCCGATTGCCACGCCCTCACCCCAGCGCAGGCGCTGGATCACGCCGGATTCATCGATGAAACCGACCGCCTCTTCGTCCGTTCGGTCGTCGTCGAGCTTGACCGTTCGGAAGATCAGCGTGCGCGTGTCGGTACTCATGTCGCTTCCACCCTTCGCATTGCATCGTGAACGCGGCCAAGCATGTCTGCATCGGCGGCGTAGAGAACGGCATAGGACAGGTGCTTGTACTCGGCAGCCACGGAGCGCAGCGGAAACACCGGCGCGCCATCCAGCGTTATGATCGCGCCACCGGCTTCCTCAAGGATCAGCGCAGCCGCGGCCAGATCCCACAGTTTGGGCGTGGCTTCTGAACCGGCCAACGCGCTGCCATCCGCCACCTTGCTTATGTGATAGGCCGCGCTGCCCAGCATACGGCTCTTGATTGGAAGCGCAAAAGTGTACTTGCGCCGTGTGCGGCTGCATTCCATGAAGATGTGTTCATCGTCCAGAGGCTCGGCCGCAGCGGTGTGGACAGCAACGCCATTGCGCCGCGCGCCGCCGCCCCGCGTGGCGACGAAGAGTTCGTCCACCATGGGGAACGCCAGCACGGCGACCACCGGGCGCAACGCCTCAACCACGGCAATGCTGATGCCCCATGTGGGGATGCCGCGCGCGAAGTTGGTGGTGCCGTCAATTGGGTCAATCACCCACGTGCGCTCAATCGCCGGGTCGAACCAGGTGGCCTGTTCTTCGCTCAGTACGGCATCACCGGGGTACTGCGCAGCGACGCGTTGCGAGATGAGTCTGTCGATCTGCTCGTCGGTGCGTGTCACTAGCGAACCATCTTCCTTGCGGCGCGCGATGCTCGCACCATATTGCGCGCGCGCGATGGCAGCAGCCTCTGCGGCCATCTGCAGCGCAAAGCCCAGATACTGCTCATAACGGGAAGCGGCCCCGGCCTGCGTCGGGTTGGTCGAAACCACGGCAGAACTCATTGCATATCCTTCGTTTTGATTGACGCGCAGTGCGGTGGGAGGCTCTGTATTTGTGCCGGCAATCACCTTTTAGTCAAGCAGGCCCGCCACCTCGACTGCCCACTGATAGAGACGGCGTCGCACTGCGGCGACGCGCTCCAGATTGGGTCCCGCAACCGGCGTGGACGCGGTCTGGTTGCCCACGAAGAGGCCCCGGTTGACCTCAATCATGATTGACATGGGCGCAGTAGCCACCGGGCTGGACTGTCGCTGGCCGCGTGTGTAGCGACGAATGATGTAGCCACCGGCGAATGGCCGATTGATCCCCACGATTTCCACAGGGCCATCGGCTTCAATCAACTCCATGTCGGCGAAGAGCGCATGCGCAATCGCGCCTGCCCGACGCAGCAACTCGGGCGGGCAGGTCACTTCGCTGCCGCCGCGCTTGCGCTCGCCTTTGGCATCCCCCAGGTTGGCAAGGCAGATGAGCGGGCGCGCCCGACCCGGATGCGCATAGGCATCCGGGCTCTTCTGCGCCATGTTGTGGCAATCGAGCAGGAGACGCGCGGCCCCGGCGTGCGCCGCCAGCGCCGCCTCCATGCGCCGGTGATAGGGTGCATAGTAGCGCTCGCGCAGCGCCAGCATCTCTGTCCGCTGCAGCGGCGGCGTGTAGTTGGCCACGCCGTAGCTCGAGCGCGCCTTGACCATGCCGTCCGGATTCTGCAGGTCATCGGGGGTGCGATTGACGTCAATCAGCGCGCGTGCGATGTCCGTGGCAACGACGGCCAGCGCGCCGCGCGGCGGACCGTTGGCGTCCGCCAAATCGACATGAGAAAAGTCGTATTCCTGGTCTGCCCACAAGTCACAGTCGTTGTAGATATCCTGCTCGCTCAGTGCAAGCGTACGCACAACCTCGATCGGCACGCCAAAGCCCGCATGCGGAATGCTCTGGATGATGGGAAGTGGCTGCGAATCCCGCCTTGGGGAAGTGTGACTGACATTCATATTTGGCATGTCGATGTCGAGACTCTTGTTCGTGCGTTAGTAAAGCGGTGCGGGAGGCGGGCACGTCAGCCCAGGATCACGGGCTCCTCAGGGTAGTGGATCAGCGCCGGGTGCTCGCGCTGAGCAAGGGCCACTACAATGGTCAGCGGTCCCAGCCGTCCCCAGAACATTGTAAAGGCTAGGACGAAGCGCCCAAAATTATCCAGATTGGGGGTCAGCCCCAGACTGTAACCCGTGTTGGAATAGGCGCTGACGACCTCAAAGGCAATATTGACGATGCCTGTCTGGTAGTAGAGTGTGAGCATCAGCGTCACGGCCATCACGACAAGCAGGCTGACTGTGGCAATTGCCACGGCCTTGGCCACAGTCTCCACGGGCAGCGTGCGCCCAAAAGCAGCCGCCTCGCGCCCGCGTGCCGTGCCGCTCACCGCGGTGAGCATAACAGCGATTGTGCTTGTGCTGACGCCACCCGCCATGCTTGCCGGGGCCGCACCGATAAACATGAGCATGACCAGAACCAGGTGGGTGGCGTCGCCAAGTCGCTCGATCGGCAGGATGGTAACGCCCGCTGTGCGCGCCGAGATGCTCGTGAAGAGCCCCATCCAGAAGCGCTCGCTGTAGGTCGAGTCGGCCAGCACCCGGTCATGAAGGAATGGGTCCATCAGAATGAAGGCCAGCCCGGCCACAATCAGAATTGCGGCCATGAGGAGCGAGAAGCGCGTGTTCAACGCGAGCAGCCGCGTACGCCGGGCCGTAAAGAGATCATAGTAAATGGTGATGCCGAAGCCGCCGGCGATGACCAGCGACGATAGCACCAAAAGGCTGAACCAGTCGCCTGCAAAGCCGTAGAGCGCGCCCTTGTCGGTCGCCCCGAAGAGGTCAAACCCGGCATTGCAGTAGGTGCTGACGGACTGGAAGACGGCGAACCACAGCGCCTCGCCCGCCGGTAGGGTGCTGCTCCAGCGCGCCCACAGCAAGAGCGCGCCCACAATCTCGAAGGCTACGGTGACTACAAGCACGTAAATGGCCAGCCGACCGACGCCGCTCAGTTGGCCGGTGCCGACGTCCTGCTGGACAAGGAAACGCGTGCCCAGCGTCACCCGGCGGCCGATGAGCCGGAAGAAGATGACGCTGCCCGTAATAAAGCCCACGCCGCCTATTTGCAGCAGCACGAGGATGGCCACCTGCCCGACAAAGGAAAAATCCTGGGCGGTGTTGCGCACGACCAGGCCCGTTACCGTAATCGCGCTGGCAGCAGTGAAGAACGCGTCGCTCCACGATATCGTACGCCCAGCGGCGGCCATCCACGGCAGTTTGAGCAGCATCGTCCCGAAAACGATAAGCAGCGCGAAACCGGCAATAAGAATCCACGGCCCCTGAATACGACGCCGCATGTAGAGGCGATCTTGCTGTGTGGGCACGTTATCGGCCATCAGCGCGTCGCCGCCGTTCAGGGCCATCCGGCGAGAAGCCCGTCCGCGCGCCGAGTCGCCACGCGGCAGCGAGCGCGACGGGCGGGGTGTAGGTGCGTTTGGTGGCGGGTGTGAGGGAACGTCTTGCGGGGCCATGCACTGATTATGCCTGCCACCGCCTGTAGGCAAAAACAACGCAAACAGCGGCCTCCGAATGTGACACCGGAATGAAAATTGAGGCGTCACGTCGGGAGGCGTGACCCTGCATGGGCAGCGGTCCTTCTCGTAGGTCACGCCTCCCGGCGTGACGCCGCGGCCGAGCACCAAATCTCAACTATCCTGACGACTCATGTAGAGAAGTTGCCTTTCCTTTGCGTTGCATTGCGCCCTTTGCATCTTTGCGTCGAGATCTTGATGCTGCTGGCTTCATTGTGGTATCAGTTTAGTGCTGCATCCGGCAAGTGAGACGGTCTTTCGTAGCGGCTGCTTTAGCTGCCGTACTGACTAATCGCACCGTGACAAAGACGAACGGCGCCTGAAGCCGCCGCTACGAATCAGCGACGTACTTGC
>CAYRVP010000180.1:0-8110 GCA_964427845.1 uncultured Caldilineaceae bacterium | reverse complement strand
TGGTTGACTGGTGGACTGGTGGACTGGTGGACTGGTGGACTGGTGGACTGGTTGACTGGTTGACTGGTGGACTGGTGGACTGGGCCTGTGCAAGTTGGAGGCTCAGTCCACCAGTCCACCAGTCCACCAGTCCACCAGTCCACCAGTCCACCAGTCCACCAGTCAACCAGTCCACCAGTCCACCAGTCAACCAGTCAACCAGTCAACCAGTCAACCAGTCCACCAGTCCACCAATCAGCCAGTCCACCGGTCAACCAATCAACCAGTAAGTAGCTATGCCGTTACCTTCAACTCGCGCCCCACACGCGCAAAGATGTCGAGCGCACGCTCGATGTCCTCACCACTGTGGGCCGCCGAGTTCATGACGCGCACTCGCGCCTTGCCCAGCGGCACGGTTGGGTAGCCGATGGCCATGGCGAAAACGCCCTCCTCAAAGAGGCGGCGGCTGAAGGCCTGCGCCAGCGCGGCCTCACCCAGCATCACCGGCACGATGGGCGTGGCTGAGTGGCCGGTGTCAAAGCCAATTGCCTTCAGCGATACGCGCACCGTCTCGGTATTGGCCCACAAACGCTCCACCAGGTCGGTGGATTCCTCGAGTATCTGCACCGCCTCGAGGCAGGCTGCGGCGTCGGGCGCGGTCATCGCGCTGGAGAAGAGGAAGGGGCGGCCGCGCTGACGCAGCCACTCCACAATCACGCGGCTGCCGGCGACCAGCCCGCCCACGACGCCGAAGGCCTTGCTCAGGGTGCCCACTTCCACATGGACGCGCCCGTGCAGGCCAAAATGGTCGACAATGCCGCGGCCGCCGCGCCCCAGCACACCCTCACCGTGGGCGTCGTCCACCATGAGCAGGATGGCGTGCGCTTCGGCCACGTCGGCAATGCGGTCGAGGGGCGCGATATCGCCATCCATGCTGAAGACGCCGTCGGTGATGATTAGGCGACGCTTGTCGGTCGCGTTCTCGGTGATGGCACGTTCCAGGTCAGCCACATTGTTGTGCGCATAACGGACGACCGTCGCGCGGCTAAGGCGGCAGCCGTCGATGATTGACGCGTGGTTCAGTTCATCGGAGAAGATCAGGTCGCCCGGCCCGACCAGCGCCGGAATGGTGGCAAGGTTTGCTGCGAAACCGCTCTGGAAGGTGACACACGCCTCTGCATTCTTGAAGGTGGCCAGCCGCTCTTCAAGCTGTAGATGCAGCGAGGTGGTCCCGGCGATTGAGCGCACTGCGCCTGGCCCCACGCCGAATTCCTCAATGCCTCGAGCGGCGGCGGCGCGAATGCGCGGGTGGTTGGCCAGCCCCAGGTAGTTATTGGCGCAAAAGTTGAGCAGGTCGCGCCCATCGATGCGCACATGGCCGCCCATGGGCGACTCAATTGTGCGGATGTTGTTGTAGAGCCCTTCGCTGCGCAGGCGTTCAAGCTCCTGCGCAATCTCAACCAGCGCCTGGTTATCCATCGCGTGCTCCTCGCTGGGGATGACGGCGGTACTATGGTGTTTCGCCATTATACACGGGGCGCGCCGCACGCCAATGCAAAGCCTCGCTTCCGCCGGTGGAAGCGAGGCTCAAGTTTGCTGCGGCCGCACGCGCACTCGCTCACGCAGGGGCGGCGGCGCTGCGTTCGATGTCGGCGACATTGGCAGCCCACTCGGGCCACCAGTCGGCCAACGTTGCCGGGTCATCGCTGTCGAGTGCGCCATCGCGCAGCGCACCCAGCCAGCGCGCGGCAAGATCCATGAATGCCGCCTCGCCAAGCAGCAGTTCATTGTCCGTGCCATCTTCAATGCTGAAGCCCACCTGGCGCGCATTGCCTGCGTGCGGCGGGTTGTGGAAGATGACGCCGCGCGCGTCGGTGCCGTAGGAGCGGCGCATGCGAATGTGTTTGGTGAGGCCCGTGATCTCGTCAAATTTGCGTACGCTGAGGAACCCCGGCAGCACGGCGCGCACCGTCACGTCGGCCGTGCCGAAATCATCGGGCAGCACGGCCACAAGCAGCACGCCATGCGCGCCGCCCAGCCAGCGAAAGCGTACGCCGTCGGCGATCTCTGGTGGGAGCGTAACTCGATGCACTGCGACACCTGCCTCTTGACTGGGGTTGGCCGACTAGGACGGGTAGAACGTGGCCACCGACTTCAAATTCATGGCAAGGTAGCCGGTAAAGGCGAAACCGCTTGCCGATGACCCGCTCCACTGGCGGGTTGCCGTATCGCAATTGAGCGACCGGATCGAGCTCCATATCGCTTCATTGCCGCGCGCCTGCCACGTGGCTTGCTGCGCAATCAGCGTGTTGATCAAAGTCTTTTGGCCGCCGCCCAGGACGGTGCCGTCGAAGTTGTTGAGTTCGTAGTCGACCTTTGTGCATTCGGTGCCAACCGCAACAGGGTTGAACGACCTGCCGGCAAGGACTCGGGTGACCGCAGGCGTCACGACTACGGGGCCATTCATCACAGGGGCGACGGCCGGCCTAATCACGCGGTTCAATTCCGCATTGAAAGCCGCCGGGTCGTGGCCTCCCGAAATGCGGTTGCCCTTGCCATCTGTGTTGTAGATGACGGTTGCATTGTTTAGGTGGCTCATGGACGCAGCATTGACGCCAACAAAGCTCTTGAGGAAGGGAGCGCCATAGTGATGCAGCGCGATTGCCTTGAGCTGCTTGTCGCGCACCAGCACTTCGAAGCGCGGTTCGCCGACTGCCGTGATAAATGTATCGAGTGTGTCGGCGGTGAATTTGGTCAGGAAATCATGAATTGACTCGGGGCCGAAGGTCGTGTACCAGTGCTTGAGTTTGACGATGGTGAATTTGGTATGCAGATCGATCAACTGGTCAACGGTTAGCTTGGACTTACCCAATTCCACCTTGCTGAACTGGTCGCTGAGCGCCTTGACCTCGGCAAGCGTGATCGCGGTGACCAGCTTGAGGAAGTTGGGAAAGCCGAAGCTTGAGATGAGGTCTGCCAGTTTCTTTGTTCCAAGCTTCGTGTCGTCGGCCAGGTCGACAATATCAGTGACGCTCATCGTGCCTACAAGGGTGTCGCACCAGCCCTGGCCCACATCAAAGACGAAGGTCTCGAGCTTGTCCTTGCCCAGCGCATCCAGGAGTGCGACGGCCTTGACGGCCCCAATTGCGCCATCCTTGAGCCAGTTCTTGAGCCGGCCAACCCCAAGCGCCTCGAGAAGGCCCTTGAGTTTGGCGCCGTCGGCAATGGAGGCCTTGAGCTCGGCCAGCACCTCTTCGCCGCCGGCAAGCTCGCGCAGCGCCTGCTGTGCATCAATGCGCGCGATCTCCGTATCGGCGGCAGCGACGACACCCGTCCTGGCTGCGGCCGCATTGAGCTTCGCCTGGTCGAGTTCGTGCTCTTCACCAGGGATGCGCGCGACTGCGTCTCGAACGGCCTGCAGATCGCTGCGCGCCTGGGCAAGCGTCTGGCGCACCTGCTCCACAACCGCTTCGCGCTGGTTGCGCAGGTCGAGCACGGAAGCGCCCCCTGCGAACTCCCTGCGGGTTGCGACGAGTGCGAGGTCATTGTAGAAGACGCGGGAGAGTTCTTCTTCCTGGAGCAAATAGGCTTCCACGTCGCGCACAACCTCTTCAGCGGCGGCGAGCTGAGCGGCATCCTCGCGCGTGGCCTCGAGCGTCTCCTGCGCGTCGTCGATCTTCTGCAACGCCTTCACAATGGCATCAATTGCCTGGACCGAGGCGCGCAGGCTGTTCGTCGCCGCGTCGGCAGCTGCCTTGTGCACCTGAACGAAGGCAACCAGATCGGCGAATTTGGCCACGCTTGCGAGGATGCCGTCGATACGCTTGTTCTGCTCTTCGGCCACGGATAGATCGCGCGAGGCGAGCTCGAGCTCCTTGGTGGCGACTGCCGTCGAAGCTGCGCCCACCGCACGCTTGGCACAGGCCGCGCCTGAGCTTGCCGTCGCCTCAACGCGGCTCAGCAGCCCAGGCGCTGCCTGCGCCATTGTCGAGGCGGCCGACCGCTCTTCGGCGCGTGTCTGGTCGGTCACACGCATCTCCACCGCGCCCTTGCGCCCCTCGATTTTCTGGAAGAGCTGGCGCACTGCCGCGACATGCTTCTTGTTCGCCGAAGCCTGCGAAATATCGAATTGAAGCTTGATCTTGGTGTAGGCCGCTGTGACGAGGGGCACGAGGACACTGGTTTCCTTGGAGGTCTTTGGCAGCACCTCATTCTGGAGGCTTGCCTCAATGCCCAGCCAGGTTTCCTGCGCGGTGAGCAGCGCCTGATTCTCCTCGGCGTCGGAGTGCGGCTTATCCTTGCCCTTGTGGGCTGTGTGCACGTTATTGAGAATTGGGTGGCGCTGGACGATTGCGTTGATTGCGGCGCGGCCGTTGCCAGGCGGCTGCGGCGCGCTGCCGCCCAGCAGCACGCCTGTGGCGCGGTTGCCAATCGTGCGCTGCAGGAGTTCCATTGCGGCAGGTTCGACGGGCGCGGATTGCTGGTCGGCGTTGCGCGCGGCGCGCGTCTGCGGCACGGCGCTCTTTTTGGGCTGTTGCGGTTCGTGTTGCACAGCGCTCCTGCGTGCCAACTGTCGTGTGGGCCGATGCGGTAAGTTCGAAAAAGTAAGTGCGATATGCAGGGTAGCGGCCGCTAGCGTTCGTGTCAAACGGTGGGAATGGCTTTGCCTGGCGCGCGCCGTGCCACTTCGTCTGATCCGGCGTACAAATGGTATAATCGGCGCGATTGCTGCCCACACATTCCGCTTTGGGCACGCAACGCAAGCGCACGACGGGCAACGCTGAGCAGGCAAGGTGACCAGGCATGGACATTGCACAACTCGCGCAAATGGTGAACTGGCTGGACGAGGAGCATCGCCGCGATCGCGCCGAAATTGCGCGTTTGCAGCAGCGACTTGAAAGCCAGTCGGCCGACAACATCGAAATGGCGCGCCGCATTCAGGAACTCGAAGGGCGGCTGGCGCAGACGCAGGCCGGCCTCTCGCGCTTCACACAGGTTGAGACGGCCATCAACAATACGAAGACTGAATTGACGGCGCTGGTGGACCGCGACACCGAGGCGCGCAACAATTTGCAGCGCGAATTTGAGCGCACGCGCATGGCCGATCGCGAGATCATCAGCCGCGAGGTGAGCGAGGTGCGGCGCGAGTTGCCGCGCATTGCGCGCCTTGAGGAGTCGATTGAGGTGCGCGCCGTTGAAGATGTTCGCCTCTCCGAGCTGATTATGGGTGTGCGCAATCAGGTAGGCGGCCTGGCCAAGGAGATTGAAGAACGCACCCGGCAAATCCCGTTCCTTTCGGAGCAACGCACAAGTGACACCAAGCGCATTGCACAGTTGCAGCAGGAGACGGTAGAGCTCTTCAAGCGCACCGAGGCGCTGGGCGGCCGTCTGCCCGTGCTGGAGGAAACGCTGCGCAAGGGGCTGGCCGACGTGGAGAAATGGCCGTCACTGATTGAGCAGCAGCGTGGGGCGATGACCACCTTCATGGAGAAGGTGCGCGTGACGCTGGTCGATCGCGAGCAGCTGATCAACCGCTGGCAGGAGCAGATGAACGAGCAGAAGACGCTTGTGCTGCAGGGCAATGAGCGCATGCAGACCTATGCGCAGCAGATTGAAGTAAGCCGGCGGGCTGTGAACGAAATGCAGGACTTCAAGGACATGGTGATGCGCGAGCAGAGCCAGGTGCAGGAGCTGCAGCGGCTGGCCGAAGAGCGCATCCGCCGCGAGATGGACGAGTTCCGCGAGGATTACGAGAAGAAGCGCCGCAAGACCGAACTGCGCCAGGAGCACCTCTGGTCGGAGCAGGACAAATCGAACCGCGAACTGGGCGAGCGCTTCCCGGCGATGACGCACGACCTCAAGGTGCATGAGGCAATGTTGCAGCACATTTGGAAGTTGCAGGAGAGCTACAGCAGCTATTTCCTGACGAATGCGCAGGCGTGGCTGGAGGGTATGCAGAAGTCGGTGCGCGAGCGCGACGACAAGCTCAAGACCATGGAAGAAGAGTGGCAGCGGCAGCGGCGCAACGCCGAGCTCTTTGCCACGCAAACGGCCGCGCGGCGCACGCCGGGCATCATGACGGGAGAGCCGCCTGCGCCCAACGGCCCCAACGGCAAGTCGTGACACCCTATTGAAATAGACCCACCACAAAAGCAGATCGATACCACCACTGAGTATTTGCGCTACAATTCGGCATACGGCTTCATCAGCGTGTTGTCATCCATACTGCAAGCCGGCATTTGGTCTACTGGTTTTGGCGTGTGCCCACATGACATAGTGCGAAGAAGCCCAAACTATACCGTCGCACTTGTCCCACAACGAACAAATGCGGTCGATTTCGTTAGTTTCTCGAAAAAAAGGAGAGTTCTATGGTCTCAAGACTGGCTGCAAAACCGGCTGCCAAATAGTAGCGAGCGTTCTGGGTTTGTCCTTGGCTGAGGTGAACCCGTCGGTTGCTCATGCGTGCCGAGCAACTGCAATCCTTCATTGGGTCGCCGTAGTAGCCGCAAGGGTGAGGATACTTATAATGTACCGTTTGCAGCCATCGCGACAGTTGCCGACCGCCACGTCAGCGAGGATGGTGACTTCCCACGAAGAACGATAGGCAACGATCCTCCAAATTTCCTCAAATTCACTATTGACAGTGAGTCGAATTGACTGTATTCTCTGTCACACTTTCCCCAAGAATCACCGTACTTGCTACGCTTGCCAATTGTTGGCCCTCCCCACTCCTTGTTTCACGCTAGCCTATAGACAACTCCGGTTAACACTGCAGATGAGCGTGGATAGTCATGCTTCTGGAGCAGCGAGCAAGGCGCGATCACCTGCCCACTGTTCCGGATTCCACAGGTGTGCAGGTGTGCAGGAGTGCCCGGACTTGTTCGATTTGGCTGGCTTTCAGCATGGCGCTGTTGCCGCCTTTGCGCTGGTCGAATCATGCTGCAATCCCGTCCTTGCGATACGCACGACGCCAGGTCGTCTACGCAGAACGCGTACAGACACAGAGCTGTTCGATCTCTGTGATGGCACGACCCAGCCCATACAAGCGCACGGCCTGAAACCGCGTCCGGCTCAGGCCGTCCTTGCAGTTGTGAAAAGCACCCTGCAGTTTGTTCGCATCTGCTTCGCTGAGGAGAGACTGTCGGTTGCTCATACCGACATAGCGTACACTCTTTACCCGAGTCGTCTTTTAGAAGGAGATGGAACAACGATGCAGATCCATCCCGTTTTACTCACGGATTTCCGTCAAGGTTTCGGCGGCGAAATCATCATGCCTGGTGACGCTGTCTATGACGAAGCCCGCACAATTTTCAACGCTATGATCGACCGCCGGCCGGGTATCATCGCACAATGCACCAGCGTGGAGGATGTAATCCGGGCGGTGAAATTTGGACGCGAGCAAGAACTGGAGATCGCCATCCGCGGCGGCGGGCATAGCGTCGCCGGCAAAGCATTAACCCAAGGCGGCCTGGTCATCGACATGCGGCGGATCAACGCCGCATCAGTGTACGCTCAGTCCGGAACCGTCACCGTGGGTGGCGGCGCGACCATGAGCCATCTGGACCGGGCTACCGAGCCGTATGGCCTGGCAACCACGGGAGGTCGCGTGTCGACCACAGGCGTCGCCGGTTATACCCTGGGCGGCGGCGACGGCTGGCTCGCGCGCAAAATGGGGTTGGCCTGTGACAATCTCCTCGCGGTCGAGTTGGTAACCGCAGACGGCAACTTCGTGACCGCCAGCGCCGACGAAAACCCCGATCTGTTTTGGGCGCTCCATGGCGGCGGCGGCAACTTCGGAGTTGCCACATCGTTCACGTTCCGTTTGCACGAGTTGCCGGTGGTAACCGCGTTCATGCTGCTGTGGCGGCCCGAAGCAGGTCCGGAAATCCTAAGCGCCTACCGTGATTTCATGGAGTCGGCGCCCGATGAGGTGGGCGGCGGCGCGTTCTATCTTACCGGTCCTGACGAAGCATTTGTTCCTCCCGCGTTAATCGGAAGCCTGACCTTTGGCATTCTGGCTATCTACACTGGTCCCGAAGCGGAAGGGCGCGAAGTCTTCACCGAGTTGCTTGCTCTCGGCCATGACGGAGAGTTGATCGCGGAGACGTCCAACGCTGATCTTCAGTGTATG
>CAYRVP010000179.1:0-8130 GCA_964427845.1 uncultured Caldilineaceae bacterium | reverse complement strand
GGTGAGGTGTAGTTTGCGCCCGCGCGTGCCGCGATCCCGACTTTTGAGTTGCCCTTGCGCCTCGAATGCGCCTCTACATGGGGCGCAGGCTGTGCTTGTGGCATACTTGAGGCGCCTTCGCACCACAACCAAAACTGGATTGACATCACAATGGAGTCGGTTGTTTGAAGGCACCTGGAAGATGACGCCGTCGCCTGGTTCAATCGTCACCTGCAACCAAACGAGCTTGAAAACAGGGAGAATGCATGAACAGCATAGAAATTCCCGGCCTGCCCAGCGCCGGTGATTGGGACATTGACCCCGTTGCCGCCGGTTTTGAGGACGGCGTCCTCACCATCACCGCCGGACCCATCACCGACCTTTTCACCGACCCCATGGGCACCACGCTCAAGGACAATGCGCCGCGCTGGAGCTTTCCCGCCGACGCGCGCTTCACCCTCTCGGCGCATGTGAGCGTCGAGTTCGCCTCCACCTTCGATGCCGGCGTGCTGGTTGTCTGGGCCGACGACCAACACTGGGGCAAACTCTGCTTCGAGTTCTCGCCGCAGGGCGAGCCGATGATCGTCTCCGTCGTCACCAACGGCGTCTCGGACGACTGCAACTCCGTACCGATGGTGCGGCGCGACATCTTCCTGCGCATCTCGCGCATGGACCCCGCCATCGCCTTCCACTACTCGGAGGATGGCGTCACCTGGCGCATGGTGCGCTTCTTCAGGCTGGCGGGCGCGACGAAGTTCAGCCTGGGCTTCACGTCGCAGTCGCCCACAGGCCAGGGCTGCACGGCGCGCTTCAGCGAGATCCGCTACACGGCCGCGGCGATTGCGGACCTGCGCTCGGGGGTTTAGGCACAAGAGCTTCAACGCAAAGGCACGAAGGAAAGCCAAGAAACGCAAAGGAAGGGCACGCACAGGGACTTGCACAGTGATTCGCGCTGGCTTGCGCGTGGCCTGCCTGCGTTCCGACGGTGTGGTGCTACGCGGTCGTTACTGCGTAGCTGCAACTGCGAGTCCTTGAGTCACATCGCAAAGAGACTCGCAACGCTGGATAGGGGACCAGGGATCGGTGACTGACGTGTATCTCATCGTCTTCCGTTCCTTCTCCCCTGTCCGCGTATGCCTTCCAGTCTACAGCACCACTTTGTGTGGCCGATTTGGCCCATCCATGCGCATGCTATACTTGCAGTGTGCTGCGCACCAGCTGACTGAGCTTGTCCGAGTGGCATCGTCAGGAGGGCCTGAGCCATGCAGATTGATCCTCAATCGATCACGGTCGACTTTGATGTTGCGGCGCGAATGCGCGATGGGACGATCCTTCGCGCCAACATATTTCGGCCGAGCGGCGAGCGCCGCTGGCCGGTCCTCCTCACTCGCCTCCCCTATGGCAAGGATTTCGCTTCCGGCTACTCGGTGCTGGATCCGGTGCAGGTTGCACGCAACGGCTACGTGGTGATTGTCCAGGATACGCGCGGAACCAATGCCTCGGATGGTGACTGGCGCCCCTTCCGCGCCGAAGCAGACGACGGCGTGGACACCATTGCCTGGGCCGCGTCGCTGCCGTTTGCAGATGGCCAGGTCGGCATGTATGGAGCCTCTTACTTCGGCTTCACACAGTGGGCGGCAGCAATTCAGCAACCTTCCGCCCTTAAAACCGCGGCACCGGCATTCACCTGGGCTGATCCCTTCAACGGGTTGTTTTTTCGCTCGGGTGCGCTCGAGTTAGGACTCATGGCCAATTGGCACCTCTCGATGGGGCTGGGAGTGCTCGTGCGCCGATATATGCCGGATCTGGCGGCACTCGCCCCGGCGCTAGCGGCGTGGGCCACTGAACTCGATGCGCTCGCCGAAACCGGCTATGCCTCCTTGCCCCTCGCCGATTTCGCACCGTTGCGCCGACAGGAGGTCGCCCCCGCCTTCTTCGAGACTGCCTCTTCGTCCATGGACCCTACGAATAACCTGAGCGCCTCTGTGACAATTCAGGGCAAACATGACCAGGTTCAACTCCCCACTCTGAACGTGGGTGGCTGGTACGATATTTTCCTGGGCGACACCATTGCTACCTTTCAGCGCATGAACGCAAATGGCCAGCCAGCCAAATTGCTGATCGGCCCTTGGAGTCATGCCAGGCAGGAGAATCCGGTCGGTGAGCGAAACTTCGGGTTCGCCGCGCAAGCCGGCCTAATCAACCTGCAGATGGATCTGGGCTCCGTGCAGGTGCGTTGGTTCGACCATTGGCTCAAGGGCATCGATACAGGAATGCTGGCCGAGCCGCCGATTAAACTCTTTGTGATGGGTGCCAACATATGGCGCGACGAGCAGGAGTGGCCACTCGCCCGCGCCGTTACTACCCGCATGTACCTGCATGGCGACGGCGAGCTCAGCGGCGAGCCCCCAGGCGCAGAGGCACCCGACCGCTATGCCTACGACCCGGCGGACCCGGTCCCCACGCGTGGTGGTGCGACTCTCATGACGCCCGAATATCCCGCCGGCCCCTTCGACCAGCGCGTTGTCGAAGCTCGCCCAGATGTGCTGGTCTACGTTACGGCACTACTGGAGCGCGACATCGAAGTTACGGGGCCGATCACGGTTCAGCTCTGGGCCGCCTCATCTGCCCCTGATACTGACTTCGTCGCACGGCTGACTGACATCTTTCCCGATGGGCAAGTGATCAATCTGACAGATGGCATCGTGCGTGCGCGCTATCGACACTTCGCGCAGGGCGACGACCCGTCGCTCATTCAGCCCGGGAAAGCATACGCCTACGAGATCGACCTGTGGGCGACAAGCAATGTCTTCAAGATGGGCCATCGGATCGGGCTGCAGATTACGTCGAGCAATTTCCCGCGGTGGGATCGGAACCCCAACACAGGTCACCCGTTTGGCGCGGACGCCGAGGTGCAGGTAGCGCATCAGGAGATCCTTCACGACGCCGATCACCCGTCGCACCTGGTGCTCCCGATCATCACCGGCTAAAGTGATACGGGGTCGGCATCTCCGACATCCGCTAAAAGGCCGAGGCGATTGCGGACCTGCGCTCGGGGGTGTAGACAGAAAAGCTGCAACGCAAAGGAAGAGCACAAGCAGGAACACAGATAACGGCGGAAAAAGCATGGATACGCACAGACATGCGCAGTGATCCCTGCAGTTTCCGCTGTTATCTGTGTTCCTGCTTGTGCCCTCCCTTTGCGATAAAGCAGTTGTGCGCGCTAAGCCTGCGGCCAGTTGGGTCATCTATCGCCCCTCTTCAGTTACGCCCCAAGAACACAATTGCGCCGCCCTGTGGGTACAGGGCGGCGTTGTCGATTGCGGTCGGCCGTCAGTCGCAGCGCTGGAATTGCTGAGCGCTCCATGGATGCGAGCGCCTACTTGGTGCGGTTCGGCTCGCCCTCCGGCGAGATCACCCACCAGACGTCGCCTTTGCCCTGGCCCGTGGTATCGCCGGCAGCGGCGTCCTTGAAGTAGTAGTAGAGCGGCCAACCGTTGTAGGTCACCATGGTCGTGCCGTCATCACGCGGGCTCGTGCCCACAAGGCTTGCGTCGATTCCCTCCCCCAGTGTGGGCGTAGCCCCGCCCTCGGTCAACAGGGGCGGCCACGCCTGCTCGCAATCCCCGTAGCAAGTGCTCACGTCGCCCTGGGTGTCCATGTCAAACTGGTAGAGCGTCATACCTGCGCCGTCTACAAGAATTGTGCCATACTGGGCATTGTCGGCCACATTCAGCGCGCTGGCGCCGGTGGCTTGCGTGCCGGTCATGTCGGTCGACGCGGTCATCTCTGCGGACTCGGTCATCTCTGCGGACGCGGTCATTACCGCCGTTTCTGTCGTGGCACTGGTTTCCGCCACCGCTACAGGCGTCGAGGCAGGCACGGCAGCGGCGCTGCCTGGTGTCGCCGGTGGTATGGCCGTGCAGCCGGCCAGGAACAAGAGGGCGGCCAAGCCCGCAGCCAATGTCATTGCGATGCGACCGTCAAACGAAAGATGCGCGTCTTTTTCCATGGTAAGCCTCCTGAGCAGCAGTACGGCAAGCGCAAGTCGCTTGCCAACAACGCGGCCTCAACACACAGGCCTGCACAAAAGAAACGCAGCCAGGCGCGTATATGGTTTTTCAGTGTCGCGCTTTTGCGGAGTTGCAGCGATTTGGCAAAAGGCTCTCCCCTCAATGTGCCGGTCCGGCGCGCGTGCAAGCAGCCGCAAACCTGAGAGCGGTCCCAACGCACGAGAAAGCCGCTCTGCATTGTGCAGGGCGGCATTCTTCAGTATAGGTACCCCCGACAGGACTTGAACCTGTGCTTCTAGCTCCGGAGGCTAGCGCTCTATCCACTGAGCTACGGGGGCAAAGGCGCGCCCCAGGGGCGCGTAATGCCGCGCAATTGTGCCACAGGATCGCGCGCCGGGCAAGGTCGCGCGTGGCGCCGCCCACACAACCCCTGCCATGCTGCATAGCCGGGCAGCGGTGCATGCAACCCTCTGCGCGCGCCGGCCCTGCCGGCCACTCGTGGGTTTGCTGTTCCGTAAGCCGTTCCTCGACCTACACCATGATCAGCGAACCGAGGATGCGCCCCAGATTGATCGGTAGTTGCTCGCAGTGATCTCCGTAGTCGCGACTGTGCCAGAGGTCACCGTTGGAAAGCCCTGCGTAAAGAGAACCGGCGATGCCCGGCTCGGTGACCAGAGCGTAGGGCATGTGGGTCAGAGGCTGCGGGTGACCAAGCGTGAGGCGCCGCCACGTGGCGCCCTCGCGTCGGAAGACACACGCCTCTGCGTCCTTGCCGCCGTGCGCTTTGAAGGGGCCAGGCGCGGCCGATACATACCAAATGGAAGGGTCACTGGGATCGGCGGCGACTGCCCAGCCGTAGTGCCGGTCCATGCCCTGCCCCGCTCTGGACCAGGTGCGGCCGCCGTCCTGGCTGCAGGCCGCACCGCCGCCCGTGCCGCCTGCCTCGTAGACCCACGCGCCGTCGACCCGATGAAAGGCAACGTTATGGCAATCGCGCAGCGACCCCGAGAGGTGCCCTGTCCAGGTGTTGCCACCATCGCTGCTCACCACCGTAGCCCCGGCTTCGATACCCACCACGATCCTGTTCGGGTCGGTGGGCGAGAGCGCAATGCCCTGAACATACGCAGTGAATGGCTTCTCGGCGGGCGATCGCCAAAGCCACCGCCAGGGGATGCGCCGGAAAGAGGGCAGTTCATTCCAGTTCGCGCCACCATCTCTCGACACATAGAGTAGAGCCGGCCTGGCGCCCGCATAAACAACTTCAGGCTGCGTCGGGCTGGCGGCGACCGCCTTCACGGTATGACCCGCCATGCCTGCCGCTTGCCACGTCCTGCCTCGGTCATCTGACCGCAGGACTCCCGCGCCCTGTGTGCCTGCGTACACTCGCTGCGCGTTCAGTGGGTCAGCCGCCAAGCAGCGCACGTCTGTGCCGGCAAGCAGAGAATCGGTCACATACGCGCCGGAGGCAGAACGGCTTGCGCGCGCCAATCCATGGCCTGTAACACTGATGAAAGCCCGGTCCATCGCCGCTTGCTCCTTACCCCGCGCGCAACCGCGGACCTCAAGCCGGCTGGAGGGCCGGCAGCCATCGAGAGGTCATCCTTGTCTGGTATGCTCCGCCAGGTGTTGGGCAGGCGTCTCGAACAAACCGGCGACGGTGTAGAAGCCCTCGCCATAGAACCGGGCGCCCAAGCCCCAGTCGCTATTGGGCACTGTCTCAAGCGCAGCAATGGCGGCGTCCATCGCGGCGTCATAGCGAGGCCGCAGCGACTCAGCATCGACGTTGCGCGCCTCCCAGCGAGTCAGCCAGTAACTGCCGGGGTTGGCGACCCACTTGGGCAGGTTGAACATGCCCTTGCCTTGCCGCGCCATCTCAACTTCCTTGGGCAATTGCTCCAGCGCCCACGTCAGGTGAACCAGAACCTCTCCCACGGTCCACTCGCAGACCGGGCTCTTGCTGCGCCACAGGGTATCCGTCATGGGTTCCAGGAGCCGGTGAAAGGCCGTGCGCGTCGATTCAAGGCTTGCACGCAGCGCGTCTCGATCAGAAACCGTTTGCGATTCCATTTCCAAAGTGGCGATTGTTCCCATGATGATGACTCCCTGACCCAACGGTCACATAGTGGCGAGCCGTTCTCGCCGGTAGTCGATTGCGGACTACACCTGTCCCTTGATTGCGGACGTTTGCACTGGTTGCATAGTCTGTCCCAGCAGCAGATTGACCGCTTCTGCATAATTGGCGACATCGAGTTCGGGGTCAAGAGCCAACTGCAGTTCGAGTCCGTAGTAGAGTGAGAGCATCGCAGTGCTGAATGCAAGCGGATCAAGCCCCGGGTCGATCTGCCCAGCGGCCTGCGCCTTGCGAATTGTCTCGGTCGCAACATCACGGTAGGTGCTCATGACGCGCCGCACGGTTTCCAGCAGCGACGGGTTGACGAGGGCTTCACCCCATCCCTGGACGTTGACGCGCCCGGCGCCGAGCGCAGCGGCCTCCTTCAATCCACTGAACAAGAATCCGAGCAGGTCGCGCAGCGCCGCCAGCGGGTCCTCGCTCGCGGCGGCGGCGACCAACAGGCTGTGGCTGCGCTCGTAGTCAAAGTCAAAACTTGCCGCGATGATCTCATGTTTGCTGGCGAAGTAGTGGTAGACGGCGCCCGGGCTCAATGAGGCCTCTTCGTAGATGTCGCGCATTGTGGTCTGATGGAAGCCCTTGCGCGCAAAACACTGATACGCAGCGTCGATAATCTGCTGGCGGCGGGCCAAAGCGTGCTCTTGGCTGACCTTTGGCATACGTCTGCACCTCACAATATAAATCGGATGGTCGTTTTATATATTAGCACGGAACGCGGGGCGCGTCAAGTCCGCCGCGCTAAGCATTCCGCCCAATTTGGAGTACAATGCCGCCCATGTACCTCAATCGCGACTACAAACCGCGCCGCCGCTCGAAGGGCGGCTGGCGTCTCTGGCCCCTCTATCTGCTACTCGTCGTGGCAATCATTGTCTACGAGCAGTGGGATGGCCACGAGACCGAAGGCTCGTGGCTCTTTCAGTCCATGAGCGGCCCCACCCCCACCGCGACGCTCGGCGCCGTCAACTTCCTGGCCGACGCCCAAAGGGCCCAACGCACGGGCGACTTCAATGGCTCTCTCGAGGCGCTGGCGCGCGTCACCGCGCTCGACCCCGCCAACGCTGATGCCTTGATCGAACTCTCACGCCTCCACCTCATCTTCCAGGATGTTCCCAAGGCGCTTGAGGAAGCGGAGCGCGCCGTAGCACTCTCCCCCGACGATCCCGAGGCGCTGAATACGCTCGCACGCGCGCTCGACTGGAGCGGTGACCTCGAACAGGCGCTTGATCGCGCGCTGGATGCGCTCGACATTGACACAGAAAATGCCACGACTCTCGCCGTCCTCGCCGAAATCTACACCGACGTGGGCAACTGGGAGACCGCCGAAAATTACATCAACCAGGCGCTGGCTGTCGACCCACGCAACGTGCTGGCGCTGCGCAACAAGGGCTATCTGCTCGAGCGCCAGGGCGCCTATACCGAAGCCATCGCCGCATATCAGCAGGCGGTTGAAGTGGCCCCCAATCGCTTCGACCTCTACATTGAGAAGGCGCGCCAATACCGTGTGGGGCTGGAGGACTTTGACGCCGCCATTGCCGCCTACCAGCAAGCCGCCAACGTCTACCGCTCGGCGATAACGCTCGATGCCCTGGGCGACGGCCAATACATCGCCGGCGACTTCCTCTCGGCCGTGCGCACCCTGCGCGAGGCCGTGGAGCTGGACCCGGACTATGCCCCCGCGCAGGTGCACATGGGCATGGCGCTCTTCTCGCGCCGCAACTACGAAGACTCGGCGGCGGCCTTTGAGACGGGCCTGCCCAAGTTGGGCGACACTGCACGCGTCGAACAATTCTACCGCGCCGGTATGGCCAACGTGCTCAAGGACCCGTCCGACTGCGCCCGCGCCTACTACTGGTTTGACAAGGTGCTTGAGAAGGACGAAGGCAACGCCGACGCGATTGAAGGCAAGACCTTCTGCGTGGAGAGCGAGCCCGCCACGCCGACGCCGTAGCGGGTGTGCACGTGGTGGTGGACTGGTGGACTGGTTGACTGGTTGACTGGTTGACTGGT
>CAYRVP010000178.1:0-8183 GCA_964427845.1 uncultured Caldilineaceae bacterium | reverse complement strand
CATCCGCTACACGCGCGAGTTCGAGCACATCACGCTGGCCCGGGTGCTCATCGCCACGGGTCAGGGCAATCGCGACACTGGTGCGCTTGACGAGGCTATCGGGCTGTTGGGGCGTCTCCTGCAAGCGGCCGAAGCCGGCGGCCGGCTGGGCAGCGCCATCCAGATCCTGCTGCTGCAAGCGCTTGCGTTCCAGGCGCAAGGCAACCTCCCCCACGCCGTTGCACCGCTCGAACGCGCCCTGGCGGTGGCTGAGCCGGAAGGCTATGTGCGCACCTTTGTGGATGAAGGCGCAGCGATGCAATTCTTGATCGAGAAGCAATCACGCAATCGAGACCATCCGCTGAGCGGTTACGCGGACAAACTCCTGGCTGCCTTTTCGCCACCGGCGGCCGCGCCAGATTCAGCAGCCGGCCATCGAACAGCGAGCCTGGTAGAGCCTTTGAGCACACGTGAACTGGACGTGCTCAATCTGCTCCGCAGCGAATTGAGCGGCCCGGAAATCGCCCGGCAACTGATCGTGTCGCTCAACACGGTGCGCACCCACACCAAAAGCATTTTCAGCAAACTGGGGGTCAACAGCCGCCGCGCGGCTGTCCGCCGCGCCGAGGAACTCGACTTGTTCTAGCTGGCCAGCAATCACCAACCCCGGCCCCGACAGGTGTCTTGTGACATCTGCCGGGGCCTTTTGCTTTGCGCGTTCAATCACCACATCAATCACATCATGTGGTGATGACGCCTCACCACCTCCGGCGCTAATCTGCTGGCAGTTCGATATTGAGAGAAGAAGACAAGGCGCACAATGAGTGACAAAGCGACCGCGAATGCGCAGGTTTACGAAATCCGCCTCAGGGGACACCTGGAGGGCCGCTGGGTGACGTGGTTCGACGGCCTGACCATGACGCTGGACGGGGACGGCAACACGCGCCTGCGCGGCCCAGTAGCCGATCAGGCCGCCCTGCATGGCCTGCTCAAGAGAGTGCGCGATGTGGGCCTGACCTTGCTTTCGGTCAATCCCGTTGCGCCAGATAGCGAGGAGGTTGGCGATTCGAAAATTCGCAGCCTATTGTGACACCTAAAAGGCAGTCTCACTCAGAACAAGTCAACTGGACTGACTCACAAAAACGGAGATAGACATGAAGGCTTTGCAGAAATCTGGCGGTTTCGCTGCGCTGTACATGGCAGTCGCCTACCTGATCGGAATGGTGCTCTTTCTCGTCGTACTGGACGTTCTCAGCATGACCGACCCGGTCCAAAAGGTGGCTCTGCTCGTCGACAAGCAGATGGTCATCTTTTCGACCAACCTGCTCATGTACGTGTTCTTTGGCGTTTTTCTCATTGTCCTGTCGCTGGCGTTGTACGACCGGCTGAAGTCCGGCGCACTGGCAATCATGCAGGTGGCAACCGTGATCGGGGTCATCTGGGCCGGCTCGCTGATTGCCGGCGGCATGGTCGCGAACGCCGGCATCGCTCCAGTCGTCGCGCTCTTTGCCAGGGACCCGGCCCAGGCCGCGTTGACCTGGCAGGGCATTGAATCCGTGGCAGACGGTCTAGGCAACGCCAATGGCGAAATCCTGGGTGGCCTTTGGACGCTGCTGGTCAGCCTGGCCGCGCTGCGGGCCGGCGGGCTTCCCAAGGGGCTGAGTCTCCTCGGCTTGCTGGTTGGCGCGGCCGGCATCGTCTCCATTGTCCCAGGTTTGACCGACCTGATGACCGGCGTTTTTGGCTTGAGCCAAATCATCTGGTTCGTCTGGCTGGGGATTGTGCTGCTGCGCGGCAATGTGGGCAAGCCGGCTTAGCGAGTGCGTTCACGCGACGAATCAAGTCAAGACAGAGGAGAGGACGATGAAAGTCTGCATTGTTGGGGCGTCTGGTAAGCTCGGCAGGTACATGGTGCAGCACGCTTTGGATAGGGGACATGAGGTGGTTGGCGTCTGCCGGGAGCGCAGCGTGGGCAAACTCGAGGAGTTCAAAGGGCGCATCACAATCATTCCCGGCGCGACGAACAACCGTCAAGTGATTCAGCAGGCCGTCGCCGGCTGTGACGGCGTCCTCACCGTGCTGATCCCGTGGGGGGTTCAACACTATTCGTCGGGAACCGCGCAGGCAGTGCTTGACTACGCCCAACCGGAGGCGCGCCTGATCTTTTCCTGCGGCTGGCACATCACGCGCGACGGCCAGGACCTGTATTCCCGCACATTTAAGGCAGCCCTCAAGGCCTCTGCATGGATCGGAAAGCTGCTGCGCGCCGTGGAGATTGATGACCAGGTGGAAGCCTGCCGGCGGATATTTGCCAGCCCAACCCGCTGGACGGTCGTGCGCGGCAGCGATCTTGAGGAGGGTGAGAGCCAGGGCCTGCCGGTGTGGAGCCGGCATATCGGTGATCCGATTCTCGCGAGCAATCGCACACGTCGCGTGGACTTCGCCCTGTTCATGGTCGCCGCGCTTGAGAATGACTCGCTCGACCACGAGGCCCCGGCCATTGTCGGATGCCGCACCGCCTCGGCGCTCGCGCACGCCGACGGGCTGTGTAGTCCTGACCATGTTGACGTGCCTGACAGATCGGGATTTTCCAAACAGTACAGTAGATAAGCCTTCTCAGTCCGTGTCGTGAAAAAACTCCGGGATTCATGCGCACTCCGGAGTTGCAGGAATCTCCATTCCGGCGACCATCCAGGTCTTGAAGACGTACAGGGTGTCGGCAAATCCATGCCGCCGCCCTGTCAAATCACCAGTCAACCAGTCAGCCAGTCAACCAGTCGCGTCTCTCTACGCCCCCCCAATCAACCCCTCCACAATCTTGGCCGAAGCCAGCACGCCGGGCAGCCCCGCGCCAGGGTGCGTGCCCGCGCCCACGAAGTAGAGATTGTCAAAGTCCTCGGAGCGGTTGTGCGGGCGGAACCAGGCCGACTGCAGCAGCGTGGGCTGCACACTGAAGGCCGAGCCCAGGTACGAGTTCAACGTATCCTGGAAGTGGAGCGGGTCAATGGAATGCTCGGCCACAATGTTCGCCTGCAGATCTGGCAGGTAGTTATCCTCGAGAAATTGCATGATCGAGTCGCGGTACGGCTTGGCCTGCTTCGTCCAGTCGATGCCCGAGCCCATGTGCGGCACAGGCGAGAGAACGTAGAAAGCTTCGTGGCCTTCGGGAGCCATGCTCGGATCGGTGAGCGTGGGCATGTGCAGGTAGAGCGAGAAGTCGGGCGGCAGAATTTCGGCGTTGAAGATGTCGCTCAGCAGCCCCTTGTAGCGCTCGCTGAGGATAATGTTGTGGTGCGCCAGTTTGGTGTCGTTGTAGCGCTTCTTCGTGCCAAAGTAGATGACAAAGAGCGACATGCTGTACTTGTAGCGCTTGATGCGCCTATCGGTGTTGACCGTGCGCGTCTCGGGCGGAAGGAGGTTGAGGTAGGTCCAGGCCACGTCGGCATTGGAGACGACCGCATCGGCGGCCACGCGTGTGCCGTCACCCAGGCGCACGCCGCGCACGCGTTTGTTCTCCACCAGAATCTCGCGCACCTCCACATCCGTATGCACCTTGACGCCCAACTCGCCAAGTAACGCGCCAAAGGCGTTGACAATCGAGCCTGTGCCGCCCATGGCATAGTGGATTCCCCACTCACGCTCGAGGTAGTGAATGAGCACGTAGAGCGAGGCGGCGTCGAAGGGATTGCCGCCAATTAGCAGCGGGTGGAACGAGAAGCAGCGGCGCAGGAACTCGTCGTCGATGAACTGGCTCACATAGTTGTAGACGCTGCGGTAGGAGCCGAGGCGAATCAGGTCGGGGGCGACCTTGAGCATGTCGGAAACATGCAGGAAGGGCTTGTCGATCAGGTTCATGCCCGTGGTAAAGATTTCGCGCGTTGTGGCCATGAAGCGGTCATAGCCGTCGGCGTCGGCGGGATTCCACTGACGAATCTGGTCGAGGATGAATTCGTGGTCGTTGTTGTAGTTGAATTGGCGGCCAGTGTGGTCGAAGATGCGATAGAAGGGATCCACCGGCTTGAGCGTAAAGTAATCCTCGCGTTTTTTGCCGGCGAGCGTCCAGATCTCGTCAAAGAGCCACGGCGCCGTGACCACAGTAGGGCCGCCGTCGAACTTGAAGCCGTTGATTTCGTAGGTATAGGCGCGGCCGCCCAGCTTGTCGCGTTTTTCAAAGAGCTCAACATCGTGGCCGCCCGCGGCCAGACGCGCAGCTGCGGCCAACCCGCCGAAGCCGCTGCCGATGACCACTATTCTCTTCTTCATGCCGAATTCCTCTCATCCGCCGGGCGAATAGCCCGAAGAAGGCAGCAACTGCATACCTAACGGTGTGCACATGTTGCGCGCTCTTTGTTAGTGCTTTGCGACAACTTTAGCAGGGGCAGCGCGCTGTGTCGGTGAGGCGCGTTCTGATTGTGGTCATCGCCCTGTTGCGGGGGCCGGCCCGTGGCCGGCGCCTACGAAGGCCAGGTTGCATTCGCGACCTATGCGTTCTTACCCACCAGCCGCCGCAGCCTGGCGCTCCACAAGCAGCGCGGCCTCAAGGCGGCGCGTGGCTGCCGCGAGGTTGATGGGGCGCACATACTGCAAAAAGGCCTCGAGCAGCGCTGCGGTGGGTGCGCCCGGCGGCCGCTGCACGGCAATCTCCAGCAGTGTCTCCATATACTCTTCCAGCAGGCTGCGGCGGCCGCTGTAGCGGAGCGCCTGGCGCAGCAGCGTGTCGGCGCGGCCAGGGTCCCCCTCGAGGCGCGCAATGCGCGCCAGCCCCAACAGCGCGCGCACGTGCATGTAGGGGTAGAGGTTCACCGGATCCAGCAGCGCGCCCTCGAGCAATTGACGCGCCTGCACAAAATCGCCGCGCGCGACCTCCACCAGCCCCAGCCCGATGTTGGCGCTGTTGCGGTAGTTGCGGTACGAGTCGCGCTCGCCCAGGAAGTCGATCACGCGGCGCAGACGGCGCTCGGCCTCATCGAGCCGCCCGGCCTGCAGCGAGAGCAATGCGGACGCTATGCGCGGCCACATGCTGGCCAGTTCCGACGCCGTGCCCGGCACCTCGCGGTTGATGGCCACGCTCTGCTCGTTGAGCGCCTGCGACTGTTCGAGTTCGCCCAGAATGCGCGCCGTAATCGCCAGTTGGTGCAGCGCCGTGCTCACAATCGAAGGCTGCGCCGTGTCAGTCGCCAGATCCACCACGGCCGAAAGGCATGCGGTCGCCTCGCCCAGTTGCCCCTGCACCAGCAGTGTCCAGCCGTAGTCGAAGAGGGGCAGCACGGCGTGGAGCGGCTCAAGCACCTGCAGGATATCGCGCACCGGCTCTATGACCACGGGCGGCGGCGGCGTGTAGGGCGACCACGCGCCGTCGTCGCTGTCGTCGGCGCTGTACATGATCCTGCGGCGCTCGAGCAGGTCGGTAATGACGCGCGAGCTCACGGGCGACTCATCGTCGGGGCTGGTGGCTGCGTTGATCACGCTCATCAGTTCCTGCAAGAGTTCGTTGCTCTCGCGGTCCTGCCCCATGATGCCGAGGACGGTGGCCATGCGGCTGTGCGTCTTGAGGATGAGCGTGCGGTCGCCCTGATGGCTGGCCCAGGCCAGCAGACGGCGATAGGAGTCGGTAACGCCGTCCAGGTCAAAGAGGCTTTCGTAGGCAAGGCCGCGCCCCTGCAGGGCGCGCTCCGTCAGGTCGGGCGGGGCGTCGATCAGGGTGGCGAGTGTGTCCAGCGCGGTGTCGAAGAACTCAATCGCCTGGCGGAAGCCATAGGCGCGCAACAGTTTTTCACCCGCGTGGACCGAATAGCGGGCGTAGGGAAGTTGCGCCGCCGCGCCCGCGTGGCCGTAGTGGAAGGCTGCCTCGGCGGGGTTGTGGTCGGCGCGGTGGAGGAGCACAAGCGCATCGGCAACGCGCAAATGCCAGCGGCGGCGCTGCAGCGCGCTCATGCTGTCGTACGCTTCCTGACGTACGAGCTGGTGGCTGAAGTCAAGGCGCTGGTCGGGGCGCTCAATCAGAAATTTGCGCTGCAGCAGAATCTCGAGCCCGTCGATGGGGTCTTGCGTGGCGGCGGATTCGAGCAATTCGCTGCGGTAGTCGCGCGCAATGACGGCGCTCAGTTGCAGCACCCAAAGCGCCTCGTCGGGCAGCCGTTCAATGCGCTCCTGAATCAGCTCCTGAATGCGCTGGTTGGGGCGCGCCGTGAGGAGGCTGCGCAGGTCGCTGCTCCACCCACGCGCCTGCTCGGGGCTCTGTTCGGGGGCAACTCCGTTCGCTGCGGGCTGGCCCAACGTGGGGTGGCGCTCCTGCAGGTCGCGCACCGTCTCAGCCACGAACAAAGGGTTGCCTTGCGTAAGCTCATAGAGCAGCCGCGCCAGCTCGCCGCCGAAGAGATTCTCGCGCCCTAGCAGCAGGTCGACATATCGTTGCACATGCGCTTCGTCGAAGCGATTGACTTCAAGGCGCTGCCCGGTGTTCTGCCGACGAATGGCATGCAGCAGGGTGGCGAGCGCCTCGTTCTCGGGCAGGTCATCACTGCGGTAGGCAAGCAGCAGGAATAGGGGCAGTTCGTTGAGACGCTGCGTCAGGCGGCTGACGACTGCGAGCGTGTCCGCGTCGGCCCAGTGTAGGTCATCCAGGAAAAGGGCGAGGGGACGCAGGCGCGCCAGCGTGGCCAGGAAGGCGACAATACCGTCAATCAAGCGCAGGCGGTTTTCCTCAGGGCTGGGCACCGGCTCGGGAGGGGGCTGCGGCAGCCCCTGGATACGATCGTAGAGGCTGGGCACGATCTGCGCCATTTGCGCCAGGCTGGCGGTAGGCAGCAGGTGCAGCGCTTCGGTGGGAACCCGGTAGAGGTAACGCCCCAGCACATCGGCCAGGGCAGCAAACGGCAGCTTCTTCTCAATGGCCTGACAAGTGGCGCTGATCACCGTGGCGCCGGCGTCGGCAGCCTTCTGGAGCACCCCCACGGCCAGGCGGGTTTTTCCCACACCGGCTTCGCCCTCGAGCACGACAAGCGTACCGCTGCCGCCCAGCGCCTCGCCCAGGCAGCCGCGCAGTGCATTCATTTCCTGTTCGCGCCCCACCAGCAGGTCGGTGTGGCGCACGTCGACCGAGGGCATGAAGAGGTGCTGCGGCAGGGTGACGGCAGGCGGCGGCGCAACCGGTGCAGCCGGCATCGCAGTCACTGCCGCCGTGTCGCGCCGCGCGGCTGCGTGCAGCAGCGCCGTCGCGCGCGGGGCAACATCGCCATTGAGAATGCGCTGATGCCACTGCTGCGTGAGGGGGCTGGGGTCGGCCCCCAGTTCATCGGCCAGAATTGCGCGGCAGCGCTCATAGGTCAGCAGTGCACCGGCGCTGTCGCCCGACTCGGCCTGGTAGCGCATGAGCGCCTGATAGGCATTCTCGCGCACCTCATCGCGCGCCAGAATCAAACGCGCGGCGCCGATAGCCTCGGCGTAGTCCCCTTCCAGCGCCTCAATTTCGGCCAGTTGCAGCAAGCCGGTGAAGTAGCGCTCGCGCAGCCGGTCGCGTTCCGTGGTGGCCCAGTCGGCATAGGGGTCGCTCACCAGATAGTCATCCTGGTAGAGCGCGACCGCCTCCTCAATCAGCCCGCGGCGTTGCACGAGCTCGCTGGTATGTTGCGCCGTGTGCAGCCGTTGCTCAAAGACCTCCACATCGAGCCAGACCTCAGGGTGGAGGTGAAATGCGTAGCCCGGCGTCTGCGTCATGATGTAGCGAGAGGGCGCGCGGTTGGGGCGCTCCGGTTCGAGCACGTTGCGCAGGGCGTTGATTGCGCTGCGCAGCGTGGTGGCCGCGGCGTCGGGCGTGCTCTGCGGCCACAGGATTTCAATGAGACGATCCGTTGAGACGGGGCGCGGCCGTTCGGTGACCAGGATCTTGAGCAACTGGCGCGCCTGGCGCGTATGCCAGTCACTCTCGGTAACCAGATGATCGCCGCGCACCACCTGCAGCGTGCCGAAGGTGAAGATCTGAATCTGCGGCTGCGCCTGGGTCATGGATAGATGGGCAAACCGAACGAAAAGATCGCTGGACGGGGCAGCGGAGGAGACCATTGCCTCAAGCACCTGTTGGCTTGGCTGGGGGCGCAGGTGGCATCAATTGTGCGCAGGCACGCCGCCGCGTGGCCTTGTGTTTACGTCGCTCACTGGACCAGAGTCCCGCCCCTGCCTCCGCGTCCTTGGTACTCCACAGGTCG
>CAYRVP010000177.1:0-8184 GCA_964427845.1 uncultured Caldilineaceae bacterium | reverse complement strand
GTCAGATAGTACATTCTTGCTTATCTATCTGTCCACTAAACCCAGGCAAGACCAACTCATGCGCGTCAGGCGGCAGGTTGCGCAGGGCGCCCAGCAGGCGCAGCGCATTCTCGCCCTCTGCAGCGTCATAGGTGCAGCCGGCCGCCGCGGCCACTCGCGGCGCGACCTGCGCCATGAGCGCCGCGGCCGCCTCGAGCGCATCCCAATTCTTCTGTACATCCGCACCCGCAAAGGTGCGCAGGTAGCCATCCCGCACCGACGCAGGCAGTAGCCCTGGCAGGAACTTGTTGAACGAACCGGGATTCAAGGGGCGGCCTGCGTCCACAACTGCATGCCAGGTGAGCACCCGCTCCAGTTCGGGGCGCACGATGCAATCGAACGCGTGCTTGGCGTACAACAAGTGTCCCCGCCACAGCCCCTTGGCGACGTAGAGCAGCACCCACCAGAATTCGTTGCAGGTCTCCGCAAAAGCAAGAGCGTCGGGCAGCGCCACCAGGTGGCTGCCCTCATTGGGTGCGTCAAGCGGCGGGCAAATGCCATCCTTGTCGAGCAGCAGACGGGTGAGCGAATCGGCGTGCGCGTCGCGCCCGATCTGCGTTGCAGGCGAGACGGTGAAATCAATGCGCGCGCCGTCGGTAAAGATCACCAGCCAGGCGACCTGCGGCGGCGGGTTGGTGGGGCGCTGCAGAATCAGCACGTCACCAAAGTGCGCGAGCCAGCCCTCGTCGGCGGCAAAGCTCTCGACTTCAGTGACGGAGAGCAGAACATCATAGTCGCTGAGCAGGTCCGGCGCGTGCGCGGGGTTGACGCGCGATCCGTTGAGCAGCACGGCGCGTATGCGTGCATCGGCTGCGGCAAAGTCCAACACTTGGTCCAGCACCTGGGTTTCGCTGCGCATGGGCATGTGGCACTCCGTTCGGGGACGAGGCGCGCACCGCGCCGCGGCGCGCTTCCAGCATGGGCGCATCGCACCCGATTTGCGCGTCATCTGCTACAATCCTGTGAGTACAAAAGCCGTCAATGCGCACCATCGCCATGCTGCGGCCCAGTTCCAGGAGTCAGGCGCGTGCGACGCCGGTGAACAATCACCCGGAACCGCAGCAGATGGTTCATTGCCGCATGTGATCCTACGCACGCAACAGGGAGGCGCATTCCAATGTCCAATCAACCATCGCCCGAGCGGTCCAGATCCAGCGCTTCACTCATCGCGCTGCTGGTGGCGCTTGCTGTCGGCGTGGTCTATTTTCTCAACACAGGCGGCCTGGCGCTTCTGTTGCCCGAAGAGTATAACGTGGTCCTCACGCCCACCCCAGTTGTCCAGGCGGAGGCAGGGAGTTTCGCCCAGGGTGAGGCGGGCGGCGTGCAGAGCGCGGCCGACGCAGCGCCTGCGCCGGAGGCAACGTCTGCGCCAGCGGGGGAGCCTGCTGCAGCAGCCGCAGCGCCAACGGCAACGCCAACCACTGCCCCTTCCCCCGCGCCCACCATGCCCGCCACCATCAACGGCCTGCCCACCATCGCGTGGGATGACCTGCCCCCCGAGGCGTGGGATACCATCGAACTGATTGACCAGGGCGGCCCCTTCCCCTACGACCGCGACGGCCTCACCTTCCAGAATCGCGAGGGACTGCTGCCGCAAGAGCGCAGCGGCTTCTACAGCGAGTATACTGTCGAGACGCCCGGCTCGAGCGATCGCGGCGCACGCCGTATCATCGAAGGGCAGGATGGCGTCCTTTACTATACCGATGATCACTACGACTCCTTCAGCGTGGTGGTGCGCTAATGGATGCCAAGTTAGTGGTTCACAGCGACGAGGACAGAGAGATTCCGTCGGCGTCGGTCGATGAACTGAGCATTCTCTTTGACGGGCTTGCGCCGGGCGTGTATCGCTATGCAGGGCGCGTGGGCAACACCGTGCTGCAGCGCTGGGCCACGGCGCGCGGTTGGCGCGCCTGGCAGATCAACGGCATGAGCATTACGTGCAAACCCGACTTTCTCTCTGCGCTCCAGCGCGCCATGCAATTGCCCGCGTGGTTTGGGCGCAATTGGGACGCACTGGATGAGACGCTGCGCGACCTGGAAGGGCAACGCGCGGCGGGCTACCTGCTCATCTACGACTATCCCGGCCCCCTGGCCGAAGGCGACCCCGCCGCGTGGCAATCGGCGCTGGAGATTCTGCGCGACGCAATTGCCTTCTGGCAGGCGCGGGGACAGCCCTTCTATGTGCTGTTGCGCCACACCCGTGGCGTCACGCCCGAGACGCCGCTGCTGCGCTGAGCCACTGCGGCGGAGACGAACAGTGCCAGGCCTGGTTTCCAGGACTGGCGGCGTCTCTTGGCGCAGCGCAGGGCGCACGCATGTCGTCCAGCAGGCCACTTGCGATTTCCTATGCTAGACTAGGCACATGCAGAGTGTGGATCCCATCAAAATGACCACGCCCGCCGCGGCGGGCAGCGCCGCAATGGGCGCAGTGCCCTATGGCGCACGCCGCCGCAATGCGGTGACGAACGACAGTTGGCTGGCGCGCCAGGCGCGCCGTGTAGATTCACGCGCCTGGAAATACCTCCTGGTCGCCAGTGATGCGCTGCTGATTCTGGCCGCCTTCGTCCTCGCCTACTACCTGCGCTACCAGTTGCAGTGGTTTCGCTCTGTGGACCCGGCCTTTCAAGTTCCGCTGTGGACCTATGCACCCTTTGCCGTGGCGCTGGTGCTCGTCCTGCTGATTGCGTTTCGCCTTTCGGGCGTCTACCCCTATGTCTCCGGGCGCAGCGTAATCGACCAGACCTACAAGATCGCCACCGGCACCACCGTGGGCGTCGTCGTGCTGATTGTCGTCAGCCTCGCCTTCAACCCCCTCTCCTACAGCCGCTTGATCTACCTGTATACGGCCATTTTGGTGACGCTGCTGCTCTCATTCAGCCGCGGGTTGATTGCGATTGCACGCACGTATCTGCGCAAGTACAGCATTGGCGTGCGGCGCGTGCTGCTGATTGGCGTTGGCGACGTGGGCCGTATGGTCATGCGCACCATTGCTGCCCGGCCCGATCTCGACTATCAGTTGGTGGGTTTCCTCGACGACAACCCCAGCAAAGGCTCGACCGACATTGGCCCTTTTCGCGCGCTGGGCGCCGTTGATAACTGTGCCACCGTGCTCCAGGAAGCGCCTGTTGACCACGTAATCATCTGCTTGCCCTGGCAGAGCCACCGCACCATCCAGCGGCTGCTTCACATCTGCGAGCAGGCTGAAGTGCGCGCCCAGGTTGTGCCCGATTTCTTCCAGATGACGCGTGATCAGTTCCAGGTGGAGGAACTGAACGGCATTCCGCTCATCAGCAAGCGCGCGGTCGCGATTACGGGATGGAACTTCGTGCTCAAGCGCGTGACCGACCTGCTGTTGGGGGGATTCGCGGCCTTGCTCCTGGCCCCGGTCATGCTCATCATCGCACTGGCTGTCAAGCTTGACACGCGCGGCGCCGTCATCTACACGCAAACACGCGTGGGGCGCAACGGCAAGACCTTCGACTGCTACAAGTTCCGCTCTATGGTGGACGGGGCCGATCAGTTGGTGGATTCGCTGGCCGACCGCAACGAGGCCAGCGGCCCTCTCTTCAAGGTACGCGAGGACCCGCGCCGCACACGCGTGGGGCGCTTCCTGCGCCGGTGGAGCCTGGACGAACTGCCGCAATTGTGGAACGTGCTCCGTGGCGAGATGAGCATTGTCGGGCCACGCCCCAATCTTCCCGTCGAGGTGGCGCAGTACCAGGAGTGGCACAAGAAACGGCTGCTCGTGAGCCCGGGGATTACCGGCCTCTGGCAGGTGTCGGGGCGCAGCGACCTGACCTTCGACGAGATGGTGCTGCTGGACGTTTACTATGTGGAGAACTGGAACGTCTTCTTCGATTTCAGCATCATGCTGCGGTCGCTGCCCGCCATTCTGCGCGCGCGCGGCGCATATTGAGGCGGCAACCACGGCTGGACGAAGCAGATCTCGCGACCGTGTACGCAGTTTCCACGTATTCAACTCCACACGCTACACTCCAGCGTAGTTCGCTATCCAAACAACCTGTCCCGAGCCCACTCGCGGAGGCATTCGTCGTGGCCGACCCGCTCGCCGTGCCGGCGCAACGTATTCTTGTCTTGATGAGCATGACCGGTGGCGGTCACCGCGCCAGCGCGCTCGCGCTCAAGGCGGGCTTCGAGCACGAATTCCCCAACCGCTTTCTCGTCGACATTGTCGACATCCTCACCGAACACACCTTCTGGCCCCTCAATCACTCGCCCCAAATCTACTCACTCATTGCCACCGAAGCGCCGTGGCTGTGGGGTGTGGCCTACTCCACTGAACTGACGCCCACGCTTACACGCAGCGCCGTGCGGCTGGCGGGCAAACTCGCCCAGGGTCACATCAGCGCCGCGCTGGACCGCTACAAGCCCGACCTCGTGATCTCCGTCCACCCGCTGGCGCAGGAGATTACGCTGCATGTGTTGGCGCGCCGCCCTGCACGCAGCCCCTTTGTGACGGTTGTCACCGACCTTGCATCCGTCCATCCACTCTGGCTGACGCCGCGCGTGGATGCACTCTACTTGGCCAGCGAGGAAGCGCTTGCCGCTGCGCGCGGCGCGGGGGTGCCGCCTACGCGCACGCACCTGCTTGGGCTGCCCATCCGCCCTGCTTTTGCCGAAGCGCCTGCACTGCCGCGTGCGGCGCTGCGCACCCAACTGGGTATGGACCCCGCGCTGCCGGCCGTCATCCTCATGGGGGGCGGTGATGGCGTAGGTCCCGTTCAGGCGATCGCCACAGCCGCTGACAAGGCGTTTGTGACTGGAGGGGTGAAGGCGCAGATTGTTGTCATCTGCGGGCGCAACCAGGGCCTGCGCGAGCGACTGACCGCACGCACGTGGAGCAACCCCACTCACATTCTGGGCTTCGTGGAGAACGTGCCCGACTGGATGCACGCGTGCGACGCGATTGTGACCAAGGCCGGGCCGGGCACGATTGCCGAAGCGTGCGTCTGCGCATTGCCGATTCTGCTCAGCGGCTTCATCCCGGGCCAGGAAGAAGGCAACGTGACTTATGTGGTGAGCCACGGCGCGGGTGCGCTGGAGAACAGCCCCACCGCGATTGGGCGCACACTGGCGCACTGGTTTGGCGCGGGCAGCGCCGAGCGTCTGCGCATGGCGGCGCGCGCCAAGGCGCTGGGTCGCCCTCGCGCCACCGCCGACATTGTGCATTCGGTGGTCAAACTGATGGATGATTGGGAACAGTAGGGAGTAGGGAGTAGGGAGTAGGGAGTAGGGAATGGGGAATGGGGATTGGGCAGTGGGGAGTGGCGATCGGCCCGCGGTCCACTCCCTACTCCCTACTCCCTACTCCCTACTCCCTACTCCCTACTCCCCACTCCCTCACCTCAATGCGCGGAAAACGGCTGCGATCAAACTCGTGCAGCCGCTCGGGGCCGAGGGCGGTGATCTCGGCGTGAATTGCTTCGGCCGCGCTGCAGAAGACGGCGATCTCCACCCCCTGGCAAACCGGCGGCAGGCAGCGCAGGCGCGGCAACCCGCGCCGGAACATCTTGAGCGCGCCTGCCCAGTTGGCGCGCTCGATCTGCAGCAGCGCCACCCCCACCTGTAAGATTCCTTGATACATCTCGCGCACAGGGCGGCTCTCCTCCAGCCACGCATGTTCGAAGTGCTCGTGCTGGTCAAAGTAGTCACCACGGTTGAAGGCCACCACACCCAGACGCGCTGCGGCGCTGAGCGGCGCAGCGCAACCGGCAGGCGCGACGACGGCGGGATTCACAGAACGCGCCACGAGCGCCGGAAGTTCCGCCATCATGCGGCTGCGCGCCCAGGCGTGATCGGCGCCGGCGGCGCGTGCCGCGCGCAGCGAAGCCGCGTCTACGTGGCTGCCAAAGGCATAGATGGGGAGTGAGCGTGTATGGGGGCGCAATTTGAGGCGACGCAGCGCACCCTTCCAATCGCCGGGCGTGGACAGGTCCACCAGCGCGAGCACGGGAAAGTGCTGGTCCACCGTGGTCACGAGGGCGTCGGGCGTGTAGACCAGCAGGGGCGCACCGCCCTGGGCGCGAATGACATCGGCAAAGCGAGGCGCGAAGAAGAGGTCCGGCAGGAGTGCGACGACGGCGGGCTCGCGTGCCTGTAATGGGGGCGCAGCTGAATGCTCTGACAAGCGCGCCGCTAAATCACCTTCACAACCACATTCGCCTTGGTCCAGAGTTGCTCAAGCTGGTAGTGGTCGCGCATCTCCTCGGTGAAGAGGTGCACAATCACATCGCCGTAATCGAGCACGGCCCAGCCACCGCCGCCTGTGTCAACGCCCTCGAGCGTGAGTGGGCGCAGGTTCTGCTGCAGACGCAGTTTTTCAAGGAGTTCGTCCTCAATTGCCTTCGCCTGGCGCAGCGTGTCTACGGTGGCAATCAGAAAATAGCCGGCGAGCGTGGTCAGTTCATGGACATCGAGCAGTACGATGTTGGATGCCTGCTTGTCCTCCACAATTTCGAGCATCTGGCGGGCGAGTGAAATACTGTCCAGACTATCCAGAGGGCCCTCCCTTTCCCCGGCGGCGCCGGGTGGAATCAAATGAGGCTGCCTAATGCCACGAATGGCCGTCGCGCACTGCGACGCACAAGTGTAACACAGGCGCGGCCTCTGCCTCTATCCACAACGCCGCCGCTAGCGAAACGTATCCATCGCGGCAGGGCGCTGGATGGAGGTGGCGGGTGCGTGTGGGGCGGCGGGCAAGGGGTAGCCGCGCACAATCACCGCCGGGCGCCCTTCGTCGCTCTGCCCCATGAGCAGGCTGGCGGCGGCGGCCAATTCATCGGCTATACACTCTTCGCTCGCATGCAGCGTGTAGCCAAACAGGTCGGCCAGGCCGCGCTGATCCCAAATGGGGGGCAGCCCGGCGCAGCCGATGGCCACGCCCACAGTGCCAATACGCCATGCCCGCCCGTGGCTGTCGTTGATGATCACCGCAGGCGCCACGCCGGTGAGCGCCGCAATCTGCGTGCGCAGCGCCGCCGCACTGGCGTCGGCATCCCAGGGGAGCAGCGCCAGCGTATCGCCCGCACCCTCCTGCTCGACGTTGCTGCGGTCCACCCCGGCATTGGCGCAGACCCAACCGTTGCGCTGCTCCACCACCAGCAGGCCGCGGCGCGCACGCAGCACCGCATTGCTTTCATCGAGCACCACCTGCACCACACGCGGATCGCGGTCGACAATCACGGCCAGGCGCAGCGCCTCGTCGCCAGGCTGGACGGCGGCAAGGTTCACCAGCCGCCCCTCGGCCTTGCTGACGATCTTTTGCGCCACAACCAACACGTCGCCCTCCTGGAAGGCGAGGCCGGCCGCACTGACGCGCTCCACAAAGAGCGCTGCCAGATCGTCACCGCGCTGCACCAGCGGCATCGCGGGAATCGGAATCAGGGTGACGGGGCTCAAAATGAATTGCTTTCTATTGTGACACCGGAGTGATATCAACAGACACCACCACACCTCAACGCAGAATCACGGAGGACGCAAAGGGGTGCAAAGGAAAAGCAACAACGCAGGATGAACCGACTTGTTGCTTTCCTTTGCGATTCTTTGCTGTCTTGCCGCCTTTGCGTTGCGATGTTGTTTTCACGCCAGCACATCTTCGGCGTGACGCCGCTGCAGTCGTTGCGTTCGGGCAACGCCATCTACCGGCCCGCCGGTGGCCTGAAGAGCATCGACCTGTCGGCCGGTGCGAACTACCAGCTGACCTCGCACTGGAGCGTCGGCGTATCGAGCAACTTCTCGTTCCTGCGCGGCGACGCCAAGGACAGCCCGATCGTCGAGAAGAAAACCCAGATCTCGACACTGGCTAACGTGATCTACCGGTTCTGAACGAAGGGCGCCGGGCTGCCGTGAGGGCGCCCGGCGCTTCCACCACAAGGAGCCAATCGATGGTCGACGTCCGCGGCGGCAACAGTGTCAGCCGCTTCATGATTTATCTCGGCGTGTTCCTGGTCGCGGCGTATGGCCTGGCGCTGCTGCTATACGCGGTGACGTCGCTGGCCGCGCTGCCGGCGCGGTGAGGTGGCGCCGGCGACTGCGAATTTCGAGGAAGCGCGGTTTTACCCCTCTCCCTACGGGCAGGGCGATCGCATTTGGAGCGTTCTTTGGCTTTTGCACCCGAGCGGAGCG
>CAYRVP010000176.1:0-8308 GCA_964427845.1 uncultured Caldilineaceae bacterium | reverse complement strand
CAGACCATTATCGCTGGCTGTGACGGCGGCCATACGGCCATCAAAGGGAACGATCGACAGGCAGGCGGTGTCGCGTTCGGCGTGCGTCACGGGTGGAATCGCTTCGTCACAAGCAACAACTCTGAGATTCGGCAGGACGACGACGCATGACGTCGTCAGAGTTCTATGCGTCGCGGCCGGTTGCTCCTTAGCCGGTTCCTCGCCTGGTATGGGCGTGTCCTCCGGCGCCTCGGGCGTGACGGGTGCAATACAGCCGGCCAGCAGCAGACCCACAATGAACAGAGGGGCAAACCACTTTTGCAGACCCATACCGTGCCTCCTTGGGTGCATTATGTCACCTTCACAACCTGCCGGTAACCTGCTACAATCGCCACGAACGGCCACTTATGGCAAACGAGCATGCCAAACGCTCTCTGCGCCACATCCCCTTTTCTTCTATCTATCTCATCAGACCGTCGTGGAGTCCGAGCGCTATCGTCTCGGGCTTGACTCAATTCAGACTGACAGGCTTTGCAGAACAGGTTCTTGCCGGTGACAAGGACAACGAGTTCATCCAGCCCCCAGGCTGCCGCCCGCCACGAACTGGATGCGTTTGACCGCCAGGTTGAGGCGGCGCTGGAGCACTTCAGCGAGCCCACATGGCTGGGCGAACACTCGCCCCTGGCCGCACCCTATTTTCTGGGCGAGGATGCCCCCGCACTGGCCGGCGCACCCGCCGGCGCCGGACTTGCCGCGCGCCAGCGGGGCGAGCAACTGCGCACGTTGCTCCTTGACTGCGCGGCCAGGCAGGATGCCGAACTGCGCGCACTCTTGCAGGTTACGTATTTCGCACGCAATCCTGCGCACGACAACGTGGCGCTGGCGCTGGCGCTGAGCATGTCGGATAGAACATTTTACCGCGCGCGCAGTCTCGCGATCAAGGCCCTCGGCCAAACTTTGCACACAACTGTGTCGCCGCCCGTGCGACTCGAGCGGCCTGCCACAGGGTTGGTTGTGGGGCGCGAGCGACTGCTGGCGCAGGCACTGGCGCAGTTGCACGACGGGCGCAGCGTCTACTTGTCGGGGCCTAGCGGCGTGGGCAAGAGTACGACTGCCGCAGCGCTGGCCCGGGTGTGGCAAACAATCGATCCGGCAGGCCGCGCTTTCTGGTACACCTTGCGCGACCACGCCAACGATCACATCGCAAGCCTTCTCTTTGTGCTGGCATGGTTCCTGCGTACTGCCGGCGCAGGCAATACGTGGCGGCAATTGGTGGCCGACCGCACGGTCGTTGACCTGGAACAGGCCCTCAGCCTGCTTCGATACGATCTCGAGTCGTTGCAGGGCAGCCCTCTCCTCTTCTGTATTGATGACATGGACGTCCTCACTGATGAGCAGACGGAGCACGTCCAGATTCTAGACGTGCTGGAATCGCTGCACGCATATGCACCACTGCTCCTCGTGGGCCAACGAATTGTTCTGGCGACCGATGAGGCGATCGTGCTCCCCGGGCTCGACGAAGAGGGCGCGGCCGCGCTTCTGGCGGCCAGCGGATGCAAGCCCCTGCTTCCAGACGCACTGGCTGCCCTCGTGCAGGGAACGCGCGGGCATCCCGCGCTTTTGCGGCTGATTGGCGCGCTCCTGCGCGATGGAGATGACCCCACCGCAGCACTTGCCGAACTAGGCCACGCACCCACAATCGAAGCCGTCTTTCATCGTATCTGGCGGCGCATGGACAGCGAGGAGCGCGAGCTGGCGCTGCAGCTCTCAGTCTTCCGCGCGCCTGTCCCGACTGATGCATGGTCTGCCAAAGGCAATGAAGGCAATACGGTGAAGAGACTGGCTGCGCGCGGGTTGCTTGCTGAGGACCAGCAGGGTGCGATTGCGCTGCAGCCCCACTTGCGCCCCCTGCTCTATGACCGGATTCCGCCTGAGGCGCGCCCCCACCTGCATGCGCGCGCCTCTGAAGTGCGCGCCACACGCGCCGAGTACACGCGCGCCGTCGAGCATGCGATTGCCGCGCGCCGGCCTGCGCACGCAGTATGGCTTTGGTTTGAACACCGCCACAGTGAAATCGATCGCGGCCAGGGCCCCCTTGCGTTGCAACTCTTGCGCCAAATATCGCTGGCCGATCTGCCGGTCCCGGGCGACCGCACGGCGCTGCAACTGGCACGCAGCGAACTCCACCAACTCGCAGGGCACGCCGACGAGGCACTCGCTGAGCTGCGCACGGTGGCAGAGCGCGTTGGGCGCAGCGAGTTGGCTGCCTATGTGGCCTATGCAACGGCGGAAGCCGAAGAGATGGCCGGCCAATTGGAGCAGGCGCTCGAGCACTACCGCAACGCCATTGAACTCTACGTGGGTTTGCCCGCCCAGCATGAAGTGGTTGCCCACCTGCGCATCAGTTTCCTGCAGATGTATCGTATGCATGATGTGGACGCTGCCCGGCGCGAGGCCATCGTGGCCCGCGCAAAAGCGGACGCTTTCCTTGGCGACCTGGAGGCGATGGCAGGCCGCTACGAAAGTGCGCTCCTCATGCTGCACGCCGCTGAGGCTGCGCTTGACCAGTACGGCGACGACCTGACGACTCGTTCGCGTGTTTGCACCTATTTGAGCACCGTGTACAGCCGGCTCGGCAACTATGAGCGTTCGCTGGACTATATTGATCGAGCGATTGACTGTGACCGCCGTCGCGGCGATGCGGTTGGCCCACTCTACGCGCGGCTGAATCGGGCGTGGGTGCTCAAGGAACTGGGCAGGCTACTCGAGAGCGAAGAGGAGGCCCGCGATGCTCTGCGTGCGGCTGAACGGCTGCATAATGGCTACCTGATTGCTGGGCTGGCGGCAGGTGTGGGCGAGGCATGTCTGGCCCTGAGCAAACTCGATCAGGCCGAGCATTTCAGCCTCTATTCATTGCAGCAGGAAGAGGTCTTCTTTCGAGCACCCGCGTGTGTCGTCCTGGCTTGGGCAAGAACATACCAGGGGCGGCGGTCCGATGCCGAGCAGCTCTTTGGCGCAGCAATTGAGCACGCACAGCAGATCGACGATCGCGCGACCGAGGCCTATGCCTGGCGCGAGCGCGGGCGCGCCGCGCTGCATGCCGGCGACGGCGACGGCGCAGGTCGTGCGCTGGCACGGGCCGTGCAGATCTACACCGAGATGGGCCTTGTCCATGAGGTGCGCAATTGCGAATCGTTGTCAGGGCCATCGCTGCCTGGACCTGTGAATCCAGCGCAAACCGACGTCGCGGCATAAGTGCGCGAAACGTTTGTGCGATTGGACAATCATTTTAGTCTGTGTTAAGTTGTTGTCTGTGAACGGTGGCAATGCCCTGTAGCATGCTGCCGTTCTTCTTTTTGGGCCATGGGGCCCCGTGGAGTCTGCCATTCGCGGCAACTTCCACTTACGCAGCCGCAAACGAAATGCGGCAATCTTTTCGAAGGGCTAAGAGTGCGACTTGGCTCAACGGAGTCTAAGGAGCATTTTTAGTGAATTTCGATCAGCTTTCCCTCGATCCGCGTCTTGTTTCTGCCACCCGGACGGCGGGCTACACAACGCCCACCCCGATTCAGGAACAAGCCATTCCCCTTGTGTTGCAGGGCCACGACGTTCTGGGCCTGGCACAAACCGGCACCGGCAAGACCGCCGCCTTCATGTTGCCCATCCTCAACCGCCTGCTGGCCACCAAGCCGGCGCGGCCGGGTGCAATTCGCGCCCTGGTTGTGGCGCCCACGCGCGAACTCGCCGAGCAGATTCACCAGGCGGTGAAGCAGCTGGGCATGAACACGCGCATTCGTAGCGTGCCTATCTATGGCGGCGTGAGCAAAGGCGCACAAGTTCAGGCGCTGCGCCGCGGCCCCGAAATCGTCGTCGCCTGCCCCGGACGCTTGCTCGACCATGTAGGCGACGGTTCCGTTGACCTGCAGCACGTGGAAGTGCTCGTCCTCGACGAAGCCGACCACATGTTTGACATGGGCTTCCTGCCCGACGTGCGCCGCATTCTGCGCCTGGTGGCCAATCGCCAGCAAACGCTGCTCTTCTCGGCCACCATGCCCTACGAGATCCGCTCTTTGGCCGACAGCACGCTCAAGGAACCGCAGACCGTGCAGGTGGGGCACCGCGCCCCGGCCGAGACGATCTCGCACGCCCTCTACCCCGTGCCCGAGCGCATGAAGAGCAAGCTCCTCATGACCATGCTCGAGCAGACGGAGACGCGCCGTGTGCTCATCTTCACGCGCACCAAGCGGCGCGCGCGCGATCTGGCCGACATGCTCGAGCGCAAGGGCCTCAGTGTGACGGCGCTGCAGGGCAACATGGCGCAGGCCGCCCGCCAGAAGGCCATCGACGGCTTCCGCTCGGGCAAGTATTCGATTCTGGTGGCCACGGACATCGCCGCGCGCGGCATCGACGTGACCGACATCTCGCATGTGATCAACTACGACATGCCCGACACGGCGGACGCCTACACGCACCGCAGCGGCCGCACAGGGCGCGCCTACCACAATGGTGAGGCCTTTACCCTGGTGGCTGAACTGGATGAACTGCAGGTGCGCGCGGTGGAGAAGGTGATGGGCGAGCGCATTGAGCGCCGCCGCCTCGATGGCTTCGACTATCAGGGTTATCCCACCGACGCCCCCGAGATTCGCACAACGTCAAGCTCGGGCTCGCGTTGGGGCGGGCAGCCTCGCCGCGGCGCACGCCAGCCCGCGGGTTCAGCTTCACCCAGCGGCTTCCGCGCTCCTTCCAAGGAGAGCCTGGCAGCGGCGCAGCAGACGCAGCAACGGGCCGCGCGTCCGGCCACGCAGAACACGCCGCCGGCACAGTCCGGCCAGTCTGCACAGACGGCAGCGACCTCGAATCAGAGCCGTCGCGGCCAGCGCTACAGCCGCCCCTCTGCCTAAAGGAAAAGCGACACAGAGGGCACAGAGGTTACGAAGATGCACAGAGAAAAGCGAAGAACAACAAGGAACAACGAAGTGGGGAGGCGCATGGATGCGCCTCCCCACTTCGTTGTTCCTTGTTGTTCTTCGCTTTTCTCTGTGCATTTTCGTAACCTCTGTGCCCTCTGTGTCGCTGGTCCGTTAGGCGATCATTGCGACAATCGCATCAACAAGTGCGGCGCGGGTGATGACTGCGCCGGGCATCACAAAGCCGGCTTCGGTCAGCGCGTCGGCAAGCTGCGTAATTGTGGGTGCATCCAGCCCCTGCGCGCGCAGCGCCGCACCGTTGCCAAAGACCTGCGCAGGCGTGCCCTCCATCACCGTGCGCCCCTCGGCCAGCACGTAGATGCGGTCGCTAAGCTCGGCCAGTTCCTCCATGTTGTGCGAGACAATGATGAGCGTGACACCCTGCGCGTTGAGCGCGAGGATGTTGCCCATGAGGTGACGGCGGCCTTGCGGGTCCAGCCCGGCGGTGGGTTCATCGAGCACGAGCACCTCGGGCTCGAGCGCGAGCACGCCTGCCAGCGCCACGCGTCGCCGCTGCCCACCACTCAGTTGGATGGCCATGCGGTCCTTGTATTCCTCGAAACCCAGTTCCACGCTCTCCATGGCCTTGCGCACACGCGCGCGCACCTGCTCGCGGTCCAGCCCCAGCTTGCGCGGGCCAAAGGCCACATCATCGCCCACATACTGCTCAAAGAGCTGCGCCTCGGGGAACTGGAAGACCAGCCCCACGCGCCGGCGAATGGCGCGCAGGTCGGTTGACGGATTGGATGTGTCCTGGCCCAGGACAACAACGCGCCCGACGTGCGCGCGCAGCAGCCCGTTGAGGTGCTGCAGCACGGTGGACTTTCCCGACCCCGTGTGGCCGATGATGCCGATGACCTCGCCGCGCCGCACCTGCATGTCCACGCCGAAGAGCGCCTGCACCTCGAGCGGTGTTCCGCGCATGTAGTAGTGGACGAGGTCGCTGACATCGATGACTGCATCCGCTGCACGTGTGGGCGCTGCGGCGGGTGCGGCAGTGGGGATTCGCGCAGGCGGCTGCTGCGCGCCCGGCTCGACCCGTTCCATTACCGCAGCCACAATTTCTTCGCGCGTGAGCAAACCTGCGGGGAAACCGGCCACACGTTCGTGAAGGTCAGCTGCGACTTGCGCGACCTGCGGCACGTCGAGGTGGAGCGCGCGCAGCCGCTCGGGCTGGGCAAACAGCTCGCGCGGCGTCCCCTCCAGCGCAATGCGCCCCTCATCCATGATAATAATGCGGTCGGCGGCAAGCGCCTCGCCCATGAAGTGCGTGATGGCCACCACAGTCACACCCTGTTCGTGGTTCAGGCGCGCGACCACGGCCAGCACCTCGGCGCGGCCCTGCGGGTCGAGCATGGCGGTGGCTTCGTCGAGCACGAGCACGTCGGGGCGCATGGCCAGAACGCCGGCAATGCAGACGCGCTGCTTCTGCCCGCCCGAAAGCAGGTGAGGCGCACGGTGGCGCAGGTCGCGTAGTTCCACCTGGCCGAGCGCCCAATCGACGCGCGCGATCATCTCGTCGTGCGGCATGCCCAGATTCTCGGGGCCGAATGCGACATCCTCCTCGACCATTGTTGCCACAATTTGGTTGTCGGGCTGCTGGAAGACCATGCCCACGGTGGTGCGGATGTCGCGCAGGCTCTTCTTGTCGCGCGTGTTCCATGTCTCCACCCATACGTCGCCCGCATCGGGCAGGAGCAGCCCGTTGAGGTGGCGCGCGAGCGTGGACTTGCCCGAGCCGTTGTGGCCCAGAACAACCACATATTCGCCGCGGCGCACCGTCAGGCTGACCTCGCGCAGCGCCTGCACCGGCGGCCGCGACCCAGCGGCGGGGTAGGCGTAGGAAATCTTCTCAAGGCGCAGAATGGGGTCGTCCAAGGGGCCTTCAGTCTAGAAGCATCATTGAAGATTGAAGATTGATGATTGAAGATTGGGTATGCGCGCGACTGGTCCTGGTGCACATACCCAATCTTCAATCATCAATCTTCAATGATCTGTTTCATTCGCCCAACAGGATCATGTCATTGCGGTGCATGGCAACGCTGCCATAGCCAAAGCCCAGCCGTTCCACAATCTCGTGCGATTTGCAGCCGGCAATGGTGCGCAGGTCGTTGGCTGTATAGGGGACGAGGCCGCGCGCCACCTCGCGCCCGGCGGCGTCCACCACAAGCACGGTATCGCCGCGATTGAAGTCACCCTCCACGGTCACAATGCCCGCGGGGAGGAGGCTGCGGCCGTGGCGCAACACGGCAGCGGCCGCGCCGGCATCCACCACAATGCGACCGCTGGCGCGCGGCCCGGCCAGAATCCACTGTTTGCGGCTTTCGAGGGGAGTCGCGGGCGCGGGGAAGCGCGTGCCCACGGCCTCGCCTGCGGCGGCGCGCGTGATCACATTCGGCTCGCGCCCGGCGGCAATCACCACGTCGGCCCCGGCCTGGTGCGCAATCGAGGCAGCCTGCAGTTTGGTGGCCATGCCGCCTGTGCCCAGACCGGTGGAGGTGCCCCCGGCACGATTGCGCAGCGACTGGTCGATGTGGTGCACCTCGGCAATAAGTTCGGCCGTGGGATCCACACGCGGGTCGGCGGTGAAGAGGCCATCCTGGTCGGTGAGAAGCAGAAGCAGATCGGCCCCCACCAGCGTGGCGACCAGCGCCGACAAATTGTCGTTGTCGCCTACGCGGATCTCTTCGGTGGCAACGGCGTCGTTCTCGTTGACCACTGGTACGATGCGGTGCTCGAGCAGGACGCCGAAGGTGTCGCGCGCATTCAGGTAGCGGCGGCGGTTCTCGACGTCGGCGCGCGTGAGCAGGATTTGCCCTGTGCGGATGCCGAAAATGTCGAAGAAGCGATCCCACAGGAGCATGAGGCGCGGCTGCCCCACCGAGGCAAGCAGTTGCTTGCTCTGAATGGTCGCGGGGAGTGTGGGAAATTCGAGCGTGGCGCGCCCCACCGCCACCGCACCTGAGGTGCAGACGACGACGTCATGGCCGGCGCGGTGGAGTGCAGCGCACTGGCGGACGAGTTCCACCATGTGCGCCTGGTCCAGTTGTTTGCCGCCCCCGGTGAGCACGCTGGTGCCGAACTTGACGACGATACGTTTCTTTGTGGTCATTATGAGTGAGCCATGTGCTTAAGTTTCGTAGGTGGCGGAGAACCGTGACCGCATTTGCACCAAAGTGATACCGGAGTGAAAGCCGCAGACAAACACATCTCAACGCAAAGCCGCAAAGAACGCAAGGAAACGCAAAGAACAACAACAAGTCAGCTCGTTCTGAGCCGATGTCTTTACTTTGCGGCTCTTTGCGCTCTTTGCGGCTTGTATGTTGATGTTGTAGGCAAGTTCATTCCGAAACTCGATGCAG
>CAYRVP010000175.1:0-8318 GCA_964427845.1 uncultured Caldilineaceae bacterium | reverse complement strand
TGGTGTATTCATACCAAAATCTTACTCGTTACCCTTTCAACTGCGTAACTCCTATGAAGGAAGGAATAGAGCTATGAATCGCAGTCCAATTCTCAACAATGAACTTGCGTATGCAATCGCTTCGATGGGACACACCGACTTCATGATCATCTGTGACGCCGGTTTTCCGATTCCCCGCAGCGCCTGGCGAGTCGATCTTGCAATCGTGCAGGATGTGCCTGATCTGGAAACCGTGCTGAGCGCAATTTCGGGGGTCTTCGTCACCGAAAAGGTCGCCTATGCTGCCGAGATGGCTGAGAACAACGCACCCCTCCTCGAGACGGTGAGACGCCTCTTTCCCAACAGTGACTACGATCCAATCCCCCATGCGCAGATCCTTGGTGAAATGGCTGCAAAGGCCAAGGTGATTGTGCGCACGGGGGCATTCAACCCATGGGGCAACATCGTGCTCTACTCGGGGGTTGACGCGCCGTTGTGGTTCGACAAGCCTGGCGTCAAGACGCCGGCGGCATACCAGCCGATTGTAGATCGGATGCGTGGCAAATGAGTGCGATCGGTGACGCAAGCCCTCCAGGAAAGAACCGGGACCAACCCGCAACCAGCCCGCGCGCCAGGGTTAAGCGTGCGCTTAGCCACCTTCAGCCCGACCGCACGCCAGTTGACTTCCTGGCGTCACCCGAGATCTGGAAGCGCCTCGTGGATCATCTCGGCATCCCGCAGCGCGCCCTCAGTGAGGAGGACTACTTTGATCCGGCGTGGGAGACCGTGTTGGAGCACTTTGATGTGGACATGCGCGTCTTCTCGTATGATCAATTCTTTGCGCCGCCGGCGTCGGTCCTGGGGCCGGGGGCCACTATTGATTGGTGGAACGCCCTGAGTCGTTCGACTCCGAATCGCATGTGGCGACAGCAGACACCGGATGGCGCCGCCTATGACCTCTGGGGACATGTGATCCGCAACGTTGAGAATCAGACGGGCGCTTACGAAGAGTACTCCACATGGCCTCTGGCCGGGGCAACATCCATTGCTGACTTGAGGAACTATCCCTGGCCGGAGCCGGACTGGTGGGATTTCAGCGCTCTACCAGAAGTGATCCGCCTGCTGGACGCCCGCGGCGACTACCACATGCGCTTCCGCATTGGTTCTGTATTCGAAGTAGGTTGGCAACTGCGCGGACTGCAGGAAATGTTGATGGACCTGGTGCTGCAACCGGAAATCCCCCGCTACATCATGGAGCGGCTCACCGACATTTATGTGGAGAATACCGAACGCGTGCTTGCACTCGCAGGTGACCGCCTCGACATGGTCTACTTCTACGACGACGTGGCAACGCAGAATGGCCTCATGATTTCGGAGAAGATGTGGCGGGAGTATATCCGTCCTTGCCATACGCGCATCATTGATGTGGCGAAACGTCACGGCTTACCTGTCATGTATCACTGTGATGGAGCCATATACCCGCTGATTGGCGAACTGATCGAAATGGGCGTAGATGTGATCAACCCTGTCCAGTCCGATGCGGCGGGCATGGAACCGAAACGACTCAAGGACGAGTTCGGCGATAGGCTGAGCTTCCACGGGGGAATCGACATCATGCGGACCTTGCCTCGCGGTACGACGGACGAGGTGCGGAGCGAAGTGGGCGAGCGCATACGCGTTCTGGGCAATGGCGGCGGCTACATTTTGGCGAGTTCCCATCACATCCAGTCCGATACACCATTGGCAAATGTCTTTGCCATGTACGAACTTGAAGGACGATGAAGGCGGGTATACCTACATGACTGGCTCCGAGGAACAACTCGATGACTTGCTCGACACCCTCTATGATGCGGTGTCAACTGGCGATCGTGATGGCGTGATCGAAGCGGTGAATGCGCTGATCGCGGCGAACGTAAGTCCCGAAATCGTGCTCTATGACGCCATGATTCCGGCGATTCAGGAAGTTGGCCAACAGTTTGAGCTCGGCAAGGCGTTCGTACCCGAGATGCTGGTCTCAGCACGCGCGATGCAGGGTGGACTTGACCTGCTGCGACCGCTGCTGGCGCAAGCCAATGTGGAGCCACTTGCCAAGGCAGTCATCGGTACAGTGCTGTCGGACATCCACGATATCGGCAAGAACATGGTGGGAATGATGTGGGGCGGCGCAGGCTTTGAGGTCTCCGACCTGGGCGTCAACGTACCGCCCGCGCGATTCGTGGAAGCCGTGCGGAATGGGGCGCAACTGTTGGGGATTTCGGCCCTGCTGACGACAACCATGACCAATATCCCTGCCACAATTCAGGCGCTCAAGGACGCGGGACTGCGGGATCGGGTAAAGATCATTATTGGTGGCGCCCCTATCACCGCAGACTTCGCATTAGAGGTCGGGGCAGACGGTTATGCGCCCGACGCGAACAGAGCCGTTTCGGTTGCCAAGCAACTGCTCGGCCTAACCTGAGCAGGGTTTGGCGTGCTGTTTAGGGATGGCTGCGCCCGTACCAGAGAGACTGCGCGAGCCGCCAAGTCTGGAAACGGTGGATATCAGCGAACCGGGACCAGGTGAGGTGCGTGCCCTGCTCGCGCATCCAAGCCTGTTCCCAGCACAAGATGCTGCCGGCTGTTCGCGCCATCGAACCACTTGCGTTCAACGACGCCACGCGTTGCCGCCACACTCACTCGCACGTCCCCACAGTACGCCAACTCGGCACTGCGGCCTACGTCGCCCTCGGCGCAACCACCATCCCGCTGATGATGATCCAGTCAGCATGGGGCCACGACGAAATCCTCATCGCCGCCATTAAGTCGGTGGGCAGTCGGCGCGTAGCCGCCAAACTGGTCGGGCGGCGGCGAACCGGCATCAGCGGACAATCCTCCTGCCCGAAACGGTGCGCGCGTCGTTGCCCGAGCGCGCCCCGGGCACGCTGCATCCTGGCGACGACGCACGGTGCCATTCGCTTCCCACCAGCATCCTCATTTGGCGCTATGCCCCGTTGCCATCATCATGGGTGAGCACTCAATCGAACATGAACTCGCCTAAAGACGAGGAATCCTTTAAGGAGCTAATTGCCTTTATGAACATCATTCGCACCGTCACCGTCCTGCCGCGTATTCCCAAAGCCATTGGCCGCCTCAATGAGTTGGCCTACAACCTGTGGTGGAGTTGGGAAGCGCCGGCGCAGGACCTCTACGCTACAATTGACGCCGAACTGTGGGAGAGCGTCAATCACAACCCCGTCAAGTTCCTGCATCGCGTGCGCCAGGCAGCGCTGGATGCAGCCGCCGCCGACGCCGGCTACCGCGAGCGCTATGCCGCCGTACTGGCCGCCTTCGACGCCTACATGCACCCCGACGCGCCAACCTGGTACAGGGATGCGTACCCCAACGGTGGCGACAACATCATTGCCTATTTCAGCGCCGAGTTCGGCCTGCATGAGGCGTTGCCCATCTACAGCGGCGGCCTGGGCGTGCTCAGCGGCGACCACTGCAAATCAGCCAGCGACCTGGGGTTGCCCTTCATCGGCATCGGCTTTCTCTACCCGCAGGGCTATTTCACCCAGCGCATTGACGACAATGGTGTGCAGCAGGCTGAATACGAAAAGATTGCCTTTGCCGAAGTCCCCGCTACCCCCGCACTTGATCCACAGGGCAAAGAGGTCCTCGTCAGCGTCGACTTGCCCGGGCGTACGGTCTACGCCAAGGTCTGGCGCATCCAGGTGGGGCGCATCCCCATCTACCTCATGGACACCGACGTGGAGCGCAATGCACCGCCCGACCGTGACCTGAGCGCACGCCTCTATGGCGGCGACCGCGAAATGCGCATCAGTCAGGAATTTGTACTGGGGATTGGCGGTGCGCGCGCCGTGCGCGCGCTGGGCTACGAGCCCTCCGTGTGGCACATGAACGAAGGGCACAGCGCGTTCTTGGGCTTGGAGCGAATGCGCGAATACATGCAAAGCGAGGGGCTCGCCCTCACCGAGGCAATCGAAGCTGTGCGCGCCAACACGCTCTTCACCACGCACACGCCTGTGCCTGCGGGCAACGACGCCTTCGACTTTGCGCTGGTCGAGAAGTTCTTTTGGCAGTTCTGGACGCAACTGGGCATCACCCGCGACGAATTCATCGCCTTCGCCCGCCAGCAACTGCCCTGGGGTCCGCAGTACAGTATGACCGTCCTCGCCCTGCGCTTGAGCGGCTATGCGAACGGCGTCAGCAAACTGCATGGCACAGTCAGCCGCGCGATGTGGTCATTCCTCTATCCAGGCACGCCGCTGCCCGAAGTGCCAATCGGCCATATTACCAATGGGGTGCACACCAAGACCTGGCTGCAGCCTGAACTGCGCACCCTCTATGCCCAGTGGTTCGCACCGGATTGGGGTGACAAGGGCTTTGACCAGCCCGAGCGCTGGACCGTTGACAAGCTGCCCGCGGCGGCTTTGTGGGAGGCGCACTCCATTCGCAAGCAGAAGATGGTGCAGAACGCACGCAAGCGCGCGCGCATCCAGGCGCTGCGTCACGGCGAAGGGCCGCGCTTTGTGGCAGACATAGCGACTGCCCTCAACCCTGATGCGCTGACACTCGGTTTTGCCCGGCGCTTCGCCACCTACAAGCGCGCAACACTCATCTTCCGCGACGTTGAGCGCATCCGCCGGATACTCAACAATCCCGAGCGCCCCGTGCAACTGGTCTTCTCTGGCAAGGCGCACCCCGCCGACGAGCCGGGCAAGTCCTTTATCCAGCACATCTACGAGATGAGCATGGAGCCCGACTTCTTCGGCAAAATCCTTTTTGTCGAGGATTACGACATGAATGTCGCGCGCCACCTCGTCTCGGGCGTCGACGTCTGGCTCAACAACCCGCGCCGGCCGCTCGAGGCGAGCGGCACCAGTGGCGAGAAGGCGGGCGTCAACGGCATACCCAACTTCAGCGCGCTGGATGGCTGGTGGGAAGAAGGCTTCGACGGCGAGAACGGCTGGGCAATTGGCGAGGCGCGCGCCTACAAGGACGAAGCCACACAGGATGAGGCCGATGCGCTCAGCCTTTACGCCACACTCGAAGAGGAGATCATCCCCCTCTTCTTCGACCGCGACGCCGACGGCATTCCGCAGGGCTGGATCGAACGCATGCGAAGATCGATTGCCTCGATCGGCCCGCACTACAGCATGGACCGCCAGGTGAAGGACTATGTAAACTGTTACTACGCCGTTGCCGCGGCCAATGGCGCCCGCGCCCGCACCAACAACTATGCCGCCGCGCGCGAACTGGCGGCGTGGAAACAGCAAGTTGCCTCACGTTGGGCAGGCGTCACCATCGAAGCGATGACCGATGGGCCAGCGCAGGTCTCCGTTGGCGAGCCGGTGACGGTCGAGTCGCGCGTCAACCTCAACGGCCTCCCGCCCGAATCCGTGGCCGTGGAAGCCGTCTACAGCGGCGCCGGCAACGGCGCTGAGGATGCCGTGCTGCACGTGCAGCAGCTCATAGCGGGTGCAGGTGCGGGCGACGTGCGCACCTATACAGGCCAGATTGAAGCCATTGACTCGGGCCGCTTCGATTTGGGCGTGCGCATCCGTCCCCACCACGAGGTCATGCTGCACCCCTTCGAGACCGGCCTCTGCACCTGGGCAGCGTAACAGCAAACCCGACGCAAAGCCGCGAAGACGCAAAGAAAGCGCAAAGTAAAGCAACGGCAATAAAGAACATCTCTTGCCGTTGCTTTACTTTGCGCTTTCTTTGCGTCTGCGCGGCTTTGCGTCGGGTTTGCTGTTACTTTACCCACTCGCGGCTGGCGGGCCGCTGGATCAGCGCCGCCTCGATGGCATCGGCGCGCACATACGCACCGTGCTCGAAGTCCTGGATCAGCGCGTTGATGGCTGCCTCCTTGCCAATCGCCCAGCCAAGTCGCTCGCGCACGACATCGTCGCTGCGCCACACCTGGCCAAAGCCGCGCACGGGTTGCATCAGGCCGCTCGGCGCACGCAGCGCCGGATCGCTCTCGGCCTCCCCCTCGACGAAGGTGTCATCGAATAGATCCCACGCGCCGCCGTCGTAAATGGCGTAGACCTGGCGCGTGTCGCTGCGCCACACCATCACGCCGTGCTCAAAATATTGGTAGGCCGCCGCCACCGCGTTGGGTTGCTCGCTGCGGGCATAACCCATGCTTTCCTGCAGCGCACCGTCACCTTCCCACCGCGGCCCGAAGATGCCGGTTGGCCTGTAGAGTCCCGCGGGCGGCTCGCCGCCGAGGCCGCTGCTTGGGGTAGACTCCGCTTCGCGTTCGGTTTGCCCAGACTCCGCGGTCGCGCTCGGCGCGGGCGCGGTTGTCACGACAATTTCCTCCCATGTGACCGTGTTGGGATCCATTTGCAACAGTTCGCCGTCGGCCGTGGCCAAGAGCAACCGGTAGCTGCCGTCGCCCATCAGTGGCGTGCTCGCCGCCGCCATTGTGGCGCCGGAGCCGGCCTCGCTCTCCGCCAGGCGCGACCACGTCACGCCATCGTCCAACGTGCGGTAGAGGCCGCCATCAGTCGCCACGAAGATCGCCGCTTGCCCGGCCCCTTCCGGGCTGGAAAGGATGCCGCGCAGGATTTCGTCCTGGCCAATGGCATTCGTTGCCGTCGTCCAGCTGGTGCTGTCTATGCGAACTTCAATCGGGCCAAACCACGTATCCTTGCGCACAGGCAGCTCTGCACTCGAGGCGGGCGGCAGATAAACCGACGCCGCTGGCAGCATTTCCGGTGCATCCGCAGTGATGACGCGCGTCCAACTAAGCCCACCATCCGTCGAACGCTGCATGGCGTATCCGCTCGCATATGGCGTGATTTGCGTATAGGCAGCCCACGCCAGCAGCGTCTGGTCCTCGCGATAGCGCGGCGAAACCTCGATCCGATTGACGCGCAACGCCGACAAACCGTTCCAAACGGGCGTCCAGGTCGCGCCGCCATCGCCCGATTTCCAGACGCCCTCGCCCATCAACTCACGCCGTGCGCCCCCGGCAAAGAGCGTCTTGTCGCTGGCGAAGTTGGGCGAGATTGCCAGCGTCAGCGCCAACTCCTCGCCCACAGGTAGCCCGCCCAGGCGCGTATATGTCTGCCCGCCGTCGGTGGAGCGCAGAATCGCCTGCCCCCCATCTTCGTCCAACGTCCATGCGACCAGGTAAAGCGTGCCGTCCTTGGCAAAATCGGGAGAGACGATAATCGAGGTCACCTGCTTGCCTGTCACGCTGTCGGCCCGTGCTGCGGGCAGCTTCGATTCACCGCCCGTGGGCTCGAGAACAACCAGCGCGCTGCGGAACGCATCTGTGGCAAAGAGGCGGCCGTTCGCGTCATCACGTGCGAAGATGCACAGCGAGTCCATCATGCCCACGGGCGCCAGCGTTGCCATGTCCAGTACGTAGCTCGTCGTCGAGCTTGGCTGCAGGTAACCGACATTGGTGTCGGGGTTGACGAACGAGACCCATAGGCCGTCTCGCGCCAGCAAGCGCGTACCGGCCGTATCCTCGAGGAAGAGATTGCTGTATGTGACATAGCGCGAGTAGCGCTCGACGCGCACAACGCGGCCATTGAGCGGCGTGCGCAGTTGCGGCTGGCTGCTGCAGGTTGCACCGATCTGATAACTCTCCGGCAGGCGCTCCATCGTGCCGGCATCGTAAAGGTGGGCGGGTGTTACGCGGCCCGCGCCTTGCGGTGAGAGGATGGTGGTCTGGATTGCGACAATCTGCGCCGACGCGAAATAATAAGCATCCACTGCTGCCGGGCAGCCATTGCAGCCGGGCAGTTCCTCATTCGTGATTTCCGGATAGAGGTCTACGCGCGGCACAAGCGAATCGGGGTCGGCGGTCCACACACTCGGGCCCTGGATGATTAGCTCATCTGCCGCAGGATTGTAGAGCGGATTGCCGGCCATGGCGCCAGTGCGCACCAGCGTGAGTGTGGCTGCGTCGTAGAGTCGCACGCCCTGCTCAGCATGGCTGTAGAAGCCGACGTCGTCACCAATGTAGAGGCGGCCGCCGCTGCTGTCCACGCCGACGCGACTGCCCGGCAACTCGCCCACAGTCGTGCGGCTGGCCGTATCGAAGACCGTCACCGTGGGCGAAATACCGGTGCGCGCCCAGGGCGCGTCGGGCATGATGTAGAGGCGGCCGTTGGGCGCATCCAGCAGCAGACGTTCGCCGCTCACAGGGAAGGAAGCCACTTCCGTCAAGTCGGTCAGGTCTACAACATGCAGCACGTAGGCAGCATCGGTGACATACGCCGTGCTCGCCGCGGCATCCAGGCGGAAGTCGGCCAGGGGTGTTTCATCCCCCACCAGCAGCAAGCGCCCGATCTCGCGCGGAATGGCGTTCT
>CAYRVP010000174.1:0-8338 GCA_964427845.1 uncultured Caldilineaceae bacterium | reverse complement strand
CGCCCACGGCCACGGGCACGCGCAACCCGTCGGCCACAGTGCGCGCCCCCTCCCACAATGCCGCGTGCTCAGTTCCCTCGTTGAAGGCGCGCACAATCGGCGCGCAATTCTCGGCCTGCACAGTGACCATGCGCGGCCGCTTGCTGCCAATCAGCCCCATCTCCTCCATCTCGGCAAAGGCCTTCCACATCCCCACCATGCCCGTGCCACCCCCCGTGGGATAGATGATGACGTCCGGCAGCTCCCAGTCAAATTGCTCGGCCACCTCGTAACCCATCGTCTTCTTGCCTTCGACGCGGTACGGTTCCTTCAGCGTACTCAAGTCAAACCAGCCGTGCTCGAGGACACCTTCACGCACGCGTGCGCCGCAATCGTTGATGAGGCCATCCACCAGCGTCACCTGCGCGCCCAATTCGCGGCACTCAACCTGGAAGAGCGGCGGCACATCCCTGGGCATATAGACGTACGCGGGCAGCGCGACGGCGGCGGCGTAGGCGCTCATCGCGCCGGCGGCGTTGCCCGCACTGGGAATGGCCAGTTCCTTCGCGCCAAGCTCATAAGCGCGGCTCACCCCCATGCACAGGCCACGTGCCTTGAAGCTGCCCGTTGGATTGAGTGATTCATCCTTGATCCATGTTTCAGGACAGCCAATTTCCTGGCCCAGGCTGCGGGCGTGGATGAGCGGCGTCCATCCCTCGCCCAGCGAGATGATGGCCTCCTGGCGCTGGACAGGCAGCACCTCCTCGTAGCGCCATAGGGTCTCCGGCCGCGTGGCAAGGGCATCCTTGGTAAGGGTCTCGGCCGCGCGCTTGAGGTCGTAGCGCGCGAGCAAAGGACGGCTGCACGCGGGGCAGAGATTCATCAACTGGTCGACAGGGTAGGTTGCGCCGCACTTTCCGCACTCGAGGTGCGTGAGGGTCGATTTGGTTTGCATGGTATGCTCCGTGATCATTGTGCGCAGCCGCGGCATTCGTATCGCGTGGCGCAAGTGGGCGGCGGCGCGGGTCACCCCTCACCCGGGTGCGCTACGCCTCCATCTGCCTGTAATCGGCCTCGATGGTGGTGATTTCGAGCAGATTGCCAAAGGGGTCGCGCACAAAGTAGCGCGGGCGGCCGGGGATGGGAATTGTGCCCACGACAGCCATGCCTGCCTCCTCGAGGCGCACGCGCAAATCCTCCACGTCATCCACGGCCAGACAGACGTGACGCCCCGAGTGATCCTGGCCGGTGGAACCCTCGGCGAAGAGGTGCAATTCAGCCTCGCCCAGGCTGTACCAGATGAGGTCGAGCGCATGCAGCGTAAGGGGCGGGGCAATTTCCACCAGGCCCAGCAGCGTGCCGTAGAAGGCGCGTGTCTCCGCTTCAGTTCCTGCCGGGCGGGGCAGGCTGACGTGCTGAATCCGTGCGTTCACGGCAACTCCTGCTCTTGCGCAGCGCCATAGACTGCGGGATTGACAACGTCCGCCGGACGGCGGCCCGCGAAGAAATCGAGCAGCCGTTCGATGGCCATACGCTCCATGCGCTCGCGCCCCTCGGCGGTCAGCGAGGCGACGTGCGGCGTTGCGATGACATTGGGGTGCAGACGCAGCCGCGCATCGAGTGCGGGAGGCTCTGGATCAAAAACATCGAGCCCGGCGCCGGCCAGGTGGCCCGTATCGAGCGCGGCCAGGAGCGCGGCCTCATCCACCAGCACGCCGCGCGCCATGTTGAGCAAGTACGCGCCTGGTTTCATGGCGGCAATGCGGGTGGCATTGACGAGTTTACGCGTTTCGGGGGTGGCCGGCGCGTGCAGGCTGAGGAAGTCGGCCTGGGCGATCACGCTATCGGTATCGGTAAGCGCGATCCCCCATTCCGCCGCCTGTTCGATGGTGACAAAGGGGTCGCAACCAATCACATGCATCTCCAGGCCCAGCCGGCAGATGTCGGCCACGCGGCGGCCAATGCGGCCAAGCCCCACGAGGCCCAGCGTTTTGCCGCGCACCTCGACGCCAACCAGCGCGCCGCTGCGCGGTCCCCATTGCCCGGCGGCGAGGTTTTCGCTCCCCGGCTTGAGTCGCTTGGCCAGCGCAAGCAACATGGCCACAGTGTGCTCGGCGGTGCTCTCGGTGGGGCCGTCGGGCGTGTTGGTGACGACAATGCCGCGCGCGGTAGCCGCGGCGAGATCCACATTGTCCACGCCGATACCCGTGCGCGCAATCAGCCGCAGCGCCGGGCAACCATCCATCAACTCACCAGTGTAGCGCACGAGTGACGAGGCGACGATTGCCTGTGCGTCCGCCGCGTTCTCCCACGCGCGCGCGGGCGGTGGCGCAGCGTCGGTTACGGTGTAGCTTGCGGGCAGCAGCGCCAGCACCTGCGGCAGCAGCGGCGCTTCGAGCCAGATTTGTGTTGGCGGTTCTGTCATCGCTTTGTCCCCGATAGGCAGGAATGCGGGCGCAACGCAAGAGTGGTGCTTCACAGCGGCGGCGCGGCGCTGTCGACATCGGCGACGAGCGCAAAGTCAGCGTGATGGCGCAGCAGCGTGACCGGCCACGCAACATCCTCGGCCGCCGCCTCGGGCGCACCCTCGGGACTGCCAAAGAGCGCAATGCGTAGAATCGCGCGCTGCCATACGCCACCATTGCAGTAGAGACGGATACGGCGTGCAGCCAGAATCTCGGCCATGCCCAGCGTGACAGCCATGGGCGGCAGCGCTGCGAACCAGCCGCCCGCTCCACGCGACGCATTCATCACCATCGTCTCCTCGGCCAGAGGGAGCAGGCGCGTGCGGCTGGCCTTGAATGCAGCGGGCGAGACGGTGTACCAGCGCGAGATGGGGGCCTCATTGAAGGCCACATGGCCGTGAATGCCAATGCCCCCATAGCATGTATCTACACCCCCCGCTGCGGCCATGGCGTCGCTGATTGCGTCGAGCGCGCGCGGGTCCGGGAAGTGCAGCTGCGCGGCCGGCAGCGCCAGTTCGGCGTCCAGCGCAGCAAAGAGCAGACGCTGCGCCTGGCCGCGAAAGCTGAGCGGGTGCGACGGCTCCACGCACCGCCCCTGCCAGTCGCAATACTCGTCCATGAAGAAGATGTGGCAGTTGCCCCACGCGATCCGCTCGCGGTTGCAGAGCGCGGCGAGCAATGGATACTGCGCCGTCGGCCCTACGGGCAGGATAAGGCGTGTGGGGCGACCTGCGTCGTTGTTGGATTTGATTTCATCGGCAATGGCGCGTGCCATGTGGGCATGCAGCGCGTCGGCGCTGGGCAGCAGCGTCAGCGGCACGGGGCTGCGTGCAGCCAGCGCGTCGGCCGGAATTTCAAAGAAGGTGGGAATCTGCATTATCGTTCAATCGCTCTTGCGCCGTGCTTTAGGTGTCCTGGTTCACTTCGCCGTTTCGCGTTGCCAATTCCGTGCTTAGGACAGGAGTCATTCGTTACTGGAACTGCGGCAGCCATTCAAGAAACGAAACGAGAAAATCGTCCAGAATGGCGCGGCAGCGGTCAATGTCATTCGCCATCGGATCCATCAGCAGCGCCTGCAGCGCAAGCGTGCGGTCGCCCGTAGCCGCAGCCTCCACCACCAGCGCCGCCAGCTCTGCCTCACGCCGGCAGATCTCGGTAATCGGCGGCGGCAGTTCGGGCACGGACAGCGGGTGGATACCGGCGCGGTCGACGACGGCGGGCGCCTCCACAATCGCCCATGCGGGCAGCCCCGGCAGCGCACAGCCTGCGTTGGCCACATTGAGCGCCGGCTGCCAGGCGTGCGCATCGCTCTGCCACGCCTCAATGATCTCCACCGCGCCCTCGCTGCGCACCTCGCGCAGCGACGCCAGCGGCTCCTCACCGGCGGCCAGCCGCTCGGCACGCGCGCGCACCGCACTGCGCCGCGCAATGTTGCCCTCCCAACTCTGCAGCTTGAGGTCGTACTTCTCCCAGGGCTTGGCAATGGGGTCATGCGACCACGCGAGATACTCCACCATGTGCGTGTCGCCGGCGCTGGGACAGAGGCCGAAAATTGAGAAGAGTGCGCGCGTCATCGGCTCGAAGTCGCGTCGCATCCGGTGCAGATAGCGCTCGCGAAAGAGAGGGTAAATATCCTCACCTGTATGTGTGTCGGTGATGCGCTGCATCCACGCGAAATGGTTGATGCCCGCCGACGCGATGTTGAAGCGCGCCTGGCCTTGGTCGATCATCCTGTAGATGGCAGGCACGTTGGGCGCATCGGTGTGGACGTGAAAGGCGCTGCCGTTGGGCACGTCGACACCGTAGTCATCGGCCAGCACGGCCGCGACCAGCGCGTAGCCCCACAGGAATTGGTGGCAGAGCCCCACAGTGCGAATCGACGTGTAGCGGCTGACGCCCAGCCCCAGACGGCTGAGAGGGTTGGTGAAGTTGAGCAGCCACGCCTGCGGGCACAGCGTCTCCATGTCGCGCGCAATCGCCAGCATCTCGGGCAGGTTGCGACAGGTGTGGGCAAAGCCGCCCGGGCCGCTGTTTTCGGCATAAGGCTGGCGCACGCCGTGGCGCAGCGGAATCTCCCAATCCTGCCGCCAAACCACCTCACGCGGCCCCACCTGAATGCAGACAATCACAAAATCGGCGCCGGTCAACAACTCGCGCCGATTTGTGGACGCGCGTATCGTGAAACTTGCATCCCACTCGGCGTTCATGCGCTCGGCCAGGCGGTGCATGGTTTCGAGCGTGGCGGCGTTGATGTCGCAGAGGCCCAGTGTCGCGCCGCGCAAGTTTGGCGAGCGCAGCAGCGTCGCCAGCGCGCCGGTCCCGAAAATGGCGCTCCCCGCGCCGATTACGACAATGTGCGGGGCCACTACGCTGTAACCCCGACGCAAAGGCGCAGAGGCGCGCAGAAATCGCAGAGGAAAGCAATGACAATGCAAGTTGGATTCATGAGCGTGTGGACTTCATCGCAGTTGTTGTTCTCGCTGGTGCTTCTCTTTGCGTTCCCTCTGCGCCTTTGCGCCTTTGCGTCGTAGCTGCATTTAGCGGCCGCCGAAGCCGCTCAGTGCGACGCCTTCCACAAAGTAGCGCTGCGCCGCAAAGAAGAGGATGACCAGCGGCGCGAGCATAAACGTGCCCGTGGCGAAGACAGTCTCCCAACTCGTCGCGTAATACTGGTCATTCATGGCGCGAATGCCCACCGCCAGTGTCCACGTGGCGGGCTTGAGGTAGATCAGAGCCTCGAGGAACTCGTTGTAGTACTGGATGAAGGTGAGGATCACGACTGTGATCACGACCGGCTGGCTGAGCGGGATGAAGATCTGCCAGAGGATGCGCAGCGTGCTCGCGCCGTCGATGCGCGCGGCATCCTCCAGTTCAATGGGAATCCCCATGAAGAACTGGCGCATGAGGAAGACGTAGAGGCCATTTACCGCAAACCATGCGGGCACAACCAGCGGCAGGAAGGTGCCAATCCAGCGGAAGGGCCAGCGATACCAGTAGGAAAACATGAGGAAGCGCGGCACTATCAGCACGACTGCGGGCAGCATCATCGTCATGAGCAGAAGCGCAAAGAAGAAGTTGCGCCCCGGCCAGCGCAGGCGCGCAAAACTGAAAGCCACCAGCGAAGACGAAATGACCGTGCCCACAACAGTGAAGACACAAATGACCATCGTATTCCAGAAGTAGAGCCAAAGCGGGGCTTTGGCAAATGCATCCGGGTAGTTGCCCCAGCGGGGTGTTGCGGGAATCCACTTGATTGGCGTGACGAATATCTCGGTGGGCGCCTTGAGTGACGACGAGATCATCCACAGCACGGGCACGAGCGCCATGACGGCGAGGAGAAGCAGGATGGCATGCGCCGAAATGCGCGTGAAGTAATCGCGCCCCTGGCGCCGCCGCCGCTCTGTGTGCGCCTGCGCGTCGAGGTCGGCGCTCGTCATCGGCCTGAGTGTCGTCTGCATGAAGTGGGTTCCTGGCCTGTTGCATACGCTTCAGGAAAACGGGTCGTCTTCAGTCGTTTTCGTAGTAGACCCAGCGTCCCGAGAGCCTGAACTGAACGAAGGTGAACGCAATAATGATCAGGAAGAAGAGCCACGATAGCGTTGCTGCGTAACCCAGCTTGCTGTACTCAAAACCCTGACGGTAGATGTAGAGCACCATGAAGAGGGTGGCGTCGGCGGGCCCACCCTTTGTCATCACCAGTGCCGGCGCAAAGACCTGGAAGTTGCCGATGAGCCCCACCACCAGGTTGAAGAAGATGACGGGCGTCATGATCGGGAAGGTAATGCTCCAGAAGCGCCGCCAAGCCGTCGCGCCGTCAAGCTCTGCCGATTCGAGCAATGAGAGGGGCACGCTCTGCAGCCCGGCCAGGAAGATGACCATCTGCGTGCCCATGACCCAGATCCGCATGAAGATAAACGCGGGCTTGGCCAGCACAGGCTCGAAAAGCCATGCCTGCGCGGGAATGCCGAACCAGCCAAGCGCTGCGTTGACAATGCCAAAATCGGGGTGGTAGGCGCGTTGCCAGATGAAGGCGCTGACGACAACCGGCACCACCACGGGCAGGTAGAGCGCCGTCCGGTAGAAGTTGCGCCCGCGTATGTTTTGGTTCAGCAGCACGGCGCAGAAGAAGGCCAGCGCCAATTGCAGCGGCACGCTCACGAAGGCGAAGTAGGCGGTGTTCCAGAGCGACTGCAGCACCTTCGGGTCGCTGATCAGTGCCTCGAGATTCTTCATTCCCACCCAGCGCGCCTTGCCCAGCAGGTTCCACTCCTGGAAAATCAGGATGAAGGACCAGATCATGGGGATGAGGACGAATGCCACGAAGCCGATGATGAAGGGCGACGCGAAGAGATAGCCCTCAAGGGCCTCGCGGCGTAGGAAGGTTGAGTGACGGCGTCGACCGGTGCTGGTGCTCTGAGCGACCGCCATTGGCGTACCTCGCGGGAGAGTCGGGGCGATACGGATGCGAAGGGGCAACTGAGAATCGATAAGTGACGATTGAAGATTGATGACCGCGCCGCATGCGGCGCCTGTCATCAATCTTCAATCGTCAGTTACCAGGGTTCGTCACACGTGCTATCGGCTGGCCCGCTAGCCTGTTAGCTCTGCGTCGCCCAGTAGTCGTCCAGGAGCTTTTGCACGCCGGCGTCCACGTCAGGCAGCACCTCGGCGGCTGTTGCCGAACCCGCAATCATCAAGTCCCAGCCAACTGGCTTAATGACCTCGTTCCAGTACTGCGTGCGTGGCAGGCCGCTCACAATGTCGATCTCGCCCTTCTGGAAGGCCGTCAGGAAGGCGTCGGTATTCGTGAGGCCGAACTGCTCCTTGACGAGCGGGGCCCAGTAACTCTGAATCAGCGCCTCGTTGTTGGGGATGCGGCCGGTGATGGACGAGAAGATCTTCTGCCCCTCCTCGCCCGACATGAACTTGACGGACTCCCACGCCGCATCAAGCGGTGCGGTGTTGAAGACCACAAGCCCTTCGGCCCAGCCACGGTGCGGGCGGTTCTCGTCCTGCTGCTTGGGCATGAGCACTACGTCAAAGTCAATGGCCGTGCCCTCGTCACGCATCTTCTGGGTCACCATCTGCGGGAACCACCATGGCCCCTCATACTTCATGGCCGACTGACCCGCATTGATGCCACCGGCGCCCGAGTCCAGGTCGGCGGGCTTCGGGCTGATGGCCATGCTGTGGTAGAAGTCGCCGGCGATCTGCTGGACGATGTCCACAATGGCGGGCTGATTGAACTGCGATGTCTTCGGGTCGATTAGCGTGTCAAACTCCTGCTGGCCCGTGCCGCGAATCCAGTGGATGTCGCGGAACCAGTTGCCATTGGACTGGAATCCCCACTGCTTCTTGCCGTCAACTTCCTTTGTGAGCTTCTGTGCAATGTCCAGGAACTCGTCATAGGTCCAGTCATCCGTTGGATAGTCCATGCCCGCTTCGTCAAAGAGCTTCTTGGCATAGAACATGAGCATCGTCGCCACCTGCATGGGGACGAGGTAGGTGTCGCCGCCACGCTCGGTGTAGTCGCGGATGGCCTGGTTGTCAGCCCAAGCGTAGTTGAAGCCATCGCGTGCGCGCAGTTCGTTCAGCCCATGGATGGCGCCATTGTCGGCAAAGATCTGGAAGCCCCAGCCCTGCATGGAGGCCATGTCGGGGTTACTGCCGCCGGCAAATTGCGCCTGGAGCGTGGCGTAGTAGTTCTCGTCATTGGGCAGAAAGACAGCCTCCATGGCGACGTTCGGGTTCTGCTTCATGTAGGCATCGGCCAGCGCCTGATAGGCGGGCTGGTCAATTTGCCCGAATGCCATCACAGAGAGCTTGACGGCTTCGGCGGCTGGGGCGGCGCTACCCGCAGCACCGGCGGCAGGCGCCGCAGGGGCAGCACCGGC
>CAYRVP010000173.1:0-8366 GCA_964427845.1 uncultured Caldilineaceae bacterium | reverse complement strand
GGCGCATGGCGCTGGCCTTGCTCGCGCTGGAGGACGCAAACTTTCTGCTTCTCGACGAGCCGACCAACCACCTCGATATCCCCACGCAGGAGGTGCTGCAGGAGACCATGGAGAACTTCCAGGGCACCATCCTGCTCGTCTCGCACGACCGCTACCTCATCGACCGGCTGGCCACGCAGATTTGGGAGCTGCGCGACGGCGTGATGCACGTCTTTGCGGGCACGCTGGCCGAATACAATGCAGCGCGCCAGCGCGAGCGCGAGAGCGAAAAGCAGCAGGCCGCCGTCGTGCGCAAGGACACGCGTCGCGACGGTCAGCAGGGACGCCAGCAGCGCGGGGAGGAGCGCAAACGCCTGCAGGCGCTCGAGCGGGCAGAGACTCAGGTGCATATACTCGAGCAGGAACTCCTCACGTTGGGCACACAGATCGAGGCCGCCGGGCTGGCGCAGGATGTGGCGGCGATCCAGAAACTGGGCACGCGCTATGAAAAGGCGCGTGTCGAACTCGATGCCGCGATGGAGCGCTGGATGGAGTTGGGGGCGTTGGTCGAGTAATTCGCCGCGCCCACGCCACCGCAGCGTGCCCGCGCTCCGCTGTGCTGCTCGTTCATTTCGCGTCATTGCGCATGTTCAACCACGCGATCGCCAGCCGCCTCCGCTACGCGCTCCTTGTCTTCTTGCTGCCGCTCATCGCCTCATGCAGCGTCGGGCAAGAGCGCGCGCCCACGCTGCAGACCATCGGCTTCGGCTCCTGCCTCATGCAGGGCGAGCCGCAGCCCATCTGGGGGGCCATCAATACCGCCCGGCCCGACCTCTTTGTCTTCCTCGGGGACAACATCTACGCCGACGCTACGCAACCAGCCGAGTGGCAGTCGAAGTACGCCATGCTGGGCGCAGAGCCGGGCTTCCAGCAGTTGCGCAGCCAGAGCCTGGTTGCCGCCACCTGGGATGATCACGACTATGGCGCAAACGATGCCGGGGCCGATTTCGCAAGCAAGCAACAGGCGCGCGCCGCGTTCCTCTCCTTCTGGGATGTACCCCTCTTCAGCACGCGACGCATGCAGGCGGATGGAATCTACATGGCCTCCACCTATGGCGCGCCTGGTCAACGCGTGCAATTGATTCTGCTTGATACACGCTGGAACCGCTCGCTCCTGGCCCGCGTGAGCGAGGCGGACTACGCGGTGCGCCGGCCGCTGGGCATGGGCCCCTACACCGCCGCAACCGACCCCAACGCCACGCTGCTTGGCGAAACGCAGTGGCGCTGGCTCGAGGCGCAATTGCACGTGCCCGCCGACCTGCGGCTGATTGCCACCAGCATCCCTTTCCTGCGTACGGGCTCGGGCTGGGAGAGTTGGAGCAACTTCCCGGCCGAACAGGAGCGGCTCATTCGCCTGATTGGCGCGACGGGTGCAACGGGCGTCCTCTTCATCACGGGTGACACGCACCACGCGCAAATTTCCCGGCGCACGCAGGGCGTTCCCTACGCGCTGTTGGAAGTGGACTCGAGCGGGCTGACGGAGAACAACACGGGCGTCATCGCGCCCGACAGCAGCCGTGTGGGGGGCGCGCGCGCGGTCTACGCCGGCGACAACTTCGGCCTCATCCACATTGACTGGGCGGATGCCGACCCCACCCTTCTGCTCGAGGCGCGCGACGTCGAGAACCGCGTGGTGCTGAGCCAGACGGTGCGGTTGGGGGAGTTGGAGGAGCAGAATTGAAGATTGAGAATTGATGATTGGTGCGTGCGCTGGCTGCGTCTTCTGGCGTGGCGCGCGTTTTGCCGCGGCCGCCGTGCGCTGTAGAATCAGGGGATTGTTTGATTCTCAAAGAGTTTTTGCAGCTAGGCGGCGGTGATGGCAGAGCCAAGGACCCGGGACGGGGCATCCACACAACCGCCCGAAATAGACCGGCGGGGAATGCTCCTGGGCGCGGGCGCCTATGCGGCATGGATCGTCTTTCCCATCTACTTCAGGTCGCTCGCCGTTGTCAGCCCCCTGGGCATCCTCTTCAGCCGCATCGTCTTCTCGCTCGTCTTCATGGCCATTGTGCTTACATGGACGCGCCGCTGGGGCTTCATGCCTGCGGCGCTGCGCAGCCGGCGCGTGGTCATCACCTATGCACTGGCGGCGATGCTGCTGGCGCTCAACTGGTACATCTACATCTGGGCGGTCAACAACGGCCACATCCTCGAGGGCAGCCTGGGCTACTTCATCAACCCGCTGGTGAGTGTGCTGCTGGGGGTCGTCTTCTTCAAGGAGCGGCTGCGCGTGGGGCAGTGGGCGGCGATTGGCATCGCCACCGTGGGCGTGGGCTACCTGACATGGAACTACGGCCATTTACCCTGGATTGCACTCTCGCTGGCCGGCACCTGGGCCTTCTATGGCCTGGTCAAAAAGCGCGCCCCGCTGCCTGTCGACACGGGGCTAACGCTTGAGACAGCCGTCCTCTTCGTGCCGGCGCTCATCGGGTTGATCTGGATTGATATGCAGGAGCAGGGAACCCTGTTGCGCCACGGCGCCGGCATCGACGTGCTGCTGTTGCTCTCCGGCCCCATTACGGCCGTGCCGCTGCTCATGTTTGCGTCGGCGGCGAAGCGCATTCCCCTCTCCATGCTGGGCGTGCTCCAGTACATCGCCCCCACCGGCCAGTTCCTCGTGGGCGTCTATGTCTACGGAGAGCCATTCCCCACATACAAGCTGATTGGCTTCGCCATTATCTGGACTGCGCTGGCGCTCTTCTGGGTGGAAGGGCAGTGGCGTCGGCGGCATCTGCCCGCTGCCGTGCAGCCCGCCGCGGCCCGCTGATCAGCAGCGAGATCACCAGCAGGCCTGCTCCGATTAGCGCTGCCCAGGCCACCAGCGGCGTGCCGCTGTGCTTGACGTAAATCCCCACGAATGCCCACACAAAGACCGCCACATAGGCAATGTCGGCGCGCAGCCAGCTAAAGGCCAGCGCCAGCACCGTTCCCACGCCGATCATGATGGCCGCCCAGAGCGGGCCGGAATTCTCCGCCGTCCACCCCAGATCGTAAAAGACACTGGTCGCATTGGCGATTGTTGCCACACTCACCCACGCAAGGTAGATGCTGAAAGGCAGATGGAGCATCCACGCCGCGGCGCGCGAAACGGGCGCCTGCGCAGCCAGTTTTGCGTAGACCATGATCAGCGACGTAAGCAGCACCAGCATGATGGCCAGGCTGATGGGAAAGAAGTTGTAGTGCCAGGCGATGATCCAGAGGCCGTTGGCCAGCGCGCTCAGGATGTACCAGGGCGCAATCGAACGCAGCAGCGGATCAGCGCGCCGGGCCGCCCCGGCCTGGTGGATGTTGTACGCAATCAACCCAATATAGATGACGCCCCAGATAGAGAAGACATAACCGGCGGGCACAAAGTAGACGGGAAAGCGGTCCGAAATTTCGCCCGTGCTCTGCCCGTTGAGGGGCAGCGCGTTGGCGAGGACGTTGAGGGTGAGCATGAAGATGGTGGCAGCCACCACGCCCACTTGTTGCCAGATGCCGCCGGCTGCGCGCTGCGCGACGGGTGCGTTTCGTAGACTCGAAGTCATAGCAAGGGCTCCTTCTGCGTATTTGCAAAGTGTATGCAAAGTATTTGTCAATATATTGACAAGAGTGTACACGCCCTTAACGCCGAAAACGGTGAGCAAGCTTCAAATTCGGCAACACCAGGCACGCCCGTCATGGCTGTTGGCGGCGGCGGAAGAGGCCGGTCTTTTCGGCGGGCTGGGCGCGCTGCTGCGCAATGTAGTCGAGCATGGCCTGCTCCTCGGCCACGTATGCATTCAGCTCAAACGCGGCGTAGAGGTCGCGGCTGCGCAGAAAATCGGCATGGGCGCGGTCCAGGTCACCCATCTCCAGCGCCACGTGGCCCATGTTGTGCCGGGCCGCCGCCATGTCCGTCCAGCTCCCGAGCCGTTCGAGCAGCGCCAAATCCCTGGCATACCACGCCATGGCCTCGTCGTAGGCCTGGCGTGCATAGTGGGCAGAACCCAGATTATTGTAGGCGGCGCTCATGCCTGTAGCGTCGTTTAGCCGCTCAAACTCGCGCAATGCCGCCTCATAGGCATGTTGTGCGTCCTCCAGGCGGTCCATCGCTTCGAGCGCCAGACCGGCGTTGTTGAGCGCCGAGCCGATGACGGCGTGCTCATTGCGGCGCACACCAATGCGTAGCGCCTTGCGCTGCTCGAGCAGCGCGCGGTCAAAGTTGTTCACGCTGAAATAGGCGCTGCCCAAATTCATGTAGGCGGTGGCCAGCCCCTGTTGGTCGCCGCTCTGCGCCACGCAGTCGAAGGCGGCATGGAAGCACTCGAGAGCCTTGCGCGGTTGGTCGAGCAGGCGCAGCGAGGTGCCCAGGTCTGTGAGCACGTAGGCCAGCTCGGTGAGGAGATCGCGCGGGTCAAAGAGGGCGCGAGCGCGCTCGAACCAGGTCATTGCGCGTTCAATTTCGCCCAGAAAGAAGAATTGGCGGCCAATGCTCATGAGGAACCAGCCGTAGTCGCGCGGGTCGGCCAGGGCGGCGGCGGCCACGGCGCCTGCAGCCAGCCACGCCACGCTGCCGGGCGGATGCCTCCAGAAGGCGTAGTGCGCCATGGCCAGCGCGTAGTCGCGCACGAGCCGCAAATCCTGTTTGATTTCCACTTCGTCGGCCTGCACCTCGGCTGGGAGGGTGAGCGTCGTCTCATCGAGCGCAGGGTCACTGGCCATCTCCAGCGCGCGCCGCTGCCATATGCGCTCCACGCGCTGCTGGCACCAGTCCGCCGCCTTGAAGATGTTGCCCCACTCCACATCCACCTCGGCCCAGCGTTCGAGCGGCAACTCAAGATAGCGACTGGCAGTGGCGAGGTAGTAGCGTGCGTGGCGGCGCTCCCACTCCTCGCCCAGCAGCACGGCGTTCTCTTCAAGATAGCGGCGCACCACGGGGTGGAGCACGTAGCGCCGGCGGTAGTTGTCCCTGTCCACTATGCCGCGGGCAATGAGCTCGTCCAGCGTCGCCTCGAGTGTGGGCGCGCCGGCGGCGGGGATCCAGAAGAGATCGCGCACGGCGGCAAAGGAGGCGCCGCCGCGCGCTGTCACCAGGCGGTCGAGGAGTACACCCACATGGGGCTGGGCAGTCGCCAGCGTTTCGATTGCCACTGCGGCGACGCTGTAAACGTCCGCCACCCCTGCGGAGGAGGCAAAGTCGCGCAGCAGCGGCGCAATCTCGCCCCAGGGCGCGTCGCGCAGCAGCCCCAGCACCAGGCGCATGCAAAGGGGGGCGCCACCTGTGAGCGCGTGGAGTTCGGCGGTGTAGGGGAGAGTTGCCGACGCGAACGCAGGCGCGCGCCGCTGGATGAAGGGTGCCACATCCTCCAGCGCCAGGCCGCCGATGTGCAACTGCTGGAATTGCACCAGTTCGGCGATGCCCGGCTGAAAGTTGCGGTCGATGAGCAACAGGCGCGAGTGGCCGCCGCTCTCGTGCAAGTGGCCGATGATGTCGACCAGCGTGCGGATTTCGGCCTGGGTGGCGCCGGCCAGCTTGTCGAGGATCAGCAGGCGGCGGCGTTGGTAGAGTTGCTCGAGAATGGCAATGCCCCAGCGTTCGGGGCTGGCGCGCGTGATGGTTGTGCCCAGCACAAGATCCATCGCGCGCACCACGTCATAGAGGCGGAAGGGGGCCGTACCCGCCGGGCTCACGCGCACAATGCCGTCCGTGAAGGTGTGTGCGTGCGACCAGGCAGCGGCGGTGGCGAGGGTGCTCTTGCCCGCGCCCTGCTCGCCGCTGATGGCAATCGCGGGCAGGTCGTCGCCGCCGGTGAGCCACGTATCGAGGCGCACGAGTTCGCTGCGCCGCCCCGTGAAACCCTCGAGGCGGTAGAGGTCCAGGTTGTGCTTGAGTTCGGCCGGCTGCCCGGTAGTCACTGACGACATGGCGCGCTCTTTACGCTGACAGTAAACATCTTCAACGCAAAGGCGCAAAGGACGCAAAGAAACGCAAAGAAAAGCAACGGCAAGGACATGCCGAATTGAGTCTCACCGTCTCCTGGTCTTGATGTTGCTGCGCTTTGCGTTTCTTTGCGTTTCTTTGCGTCCTTTGCGCCTTTGCGTTGAAGATGTTTGTTCGGTATCTCGCTAAAGCACGAGCATGGGGTAGTCGCTGGCGGCGGCCATTTCGGCCTGGAGTGACTCGGCGAAGGTGACGCCGCCGGCCATCTTGCCCAGGGCGCGCTGGAGTGCGCCACCGTCCACAAGGATCAGGTCGGGGCGCACGCGTCGCGCCAGTGTGTTGACATTCATGGCGGTCACGCTCTCCACATAGTCGACACGCTCGATCAGTTTGTCGGTCACGGCGCGCGGTCTGTCGGTGGAATCACTCACGATGACCTCAACGGCGGGGTTTTTGCGCAATTGGCGCAGCGCCGTGCTGCCCGCCACATCAGCCCCAATCAGCCAGATTCGCATGGATGCCTCCGTTCAGTGTTAAGGATTTGCGGTTGACTGGTTGACTGGTTGACTGGTTGACTGGTTGACTGGCTGCTTTTGTACGTTCAACCATTGACCCAGTCAACCGGTTCCCTAAATCCAACCGACCCACGTCATCAGCAGAAAGAAGAGGTAGACCACGAGCACCGACGGCAGCCCCACAACGAGGCCCGTGCGCACCATCTGCTTGGGCTCCACTGCGCCGGTGACGGCCACCAGCGCCATGCGCGCCGACGCGCTGGGCAGCATGTAGGCCAGCCCTACGGCAATGATCGTGGGCACCACCAGCCGCGCCGGCGGTATGCCGATTGCCTGCGCCAGCGCCACGAGAATGGGCGAGAAGATTGCACCCAGCGTCACGTCGTTAATCAGCTGCGTCACTGCAAAGCCCACGAGAATCACCACCAGCAGCGTCACGGCAAAGGGCAAGGGCTGCAGCACCGGCTGCGCCAACTGCGCGATCCATGCGTTCGCGCCCGTGGCATCGAGCGCAAAGCCCAGCGTAAAGCCCGCGCCAATCACCAGGAAAACGCCCCAGTTGACCCCCTTCATGTCGTTCCAGTCCACAATCTCCTCAAACGAGAGGTAGGCGACCGCGCCGATGGCCACAATCACGCTGCTGAGCATGGTGGGGGGCAACCCCAGCATAACCTCCACCTGTTCGCCCGTTATCCACAGGATAACCGCCAGCGCCATGACGACGAGGATTTCCCGCTCTGCGCTCGTGAGGGGGCCGCTGCGTTCGATTTCGGCCGTGACGGTGGCCGTGTCAAGGCGTACGTCAGGTGCGTGGATGGCGCGTTGCAGCAGCCACCACGAAAGGGGCAGCAGGACCAGCGCCACCGGCAGGCCGTATTTCATCCATTCCATAAAGCCAAAGGGCTGCACCTGGTTGATGACGCCCGCTGCAATTGCATTCTCGCCGCTGCCTACAATGGTTGCCAGGCCGCCGATGCTTGCACCGTAGGCCACCGCCATCACCAGCAGCGGCAGCGAGCGCCGCCCATCCTCGGCGCTGGGCATGCGCTGCGCAATGGTGAGCGCCACGGGGATGAGCACGGCCGTGGTCGCCGTGTTCATCACCCACATGCTCAGCACGGCGGTGAGCAGCATGATGCTGAGCAGGAGCATGGGCAGCCGCCCGCCGCTGAGTACGATGGCGTGCAGCGCAAGGCGGCGTGTGAGGCCATGTTTGCGCAGCGCTTCGGCCAGAAAGAGGCTGGTGAGGATGAGAAAGACCGACGGTGACCCGAAGGGCGCAAACGCCTGGCTCACGCTGCCAATGCCCAGCGCCACCAGCGCCACGGGCACAAGTAGCGCCGAGATGGGCAATGGCGCAGGCTCGAGCGCGAGGATGGCGCCGGTGAAGACGAAGAGCGCCAGCGCGCGGTGGCCCTGTTCGCTCAACCCTGCGGGTGTGGGCAGCAGCAGCACAAGCGCCGTGAGGCCAATGACGATGAGGAAGCGGCGCAGGTCGAAGACCTTGCGGCGCGCCAGCAGCAGCGGTTGCTGCAGAATGTCGAGAGGGGTGACGCGCCGCTGCAAACGGCGCTTGGTGGTGGTCGTACGCTCGGTTTGACGGCGGGCGGCGTCGGCGGCGTCGGCGGCGTCGGCAGCGGCTGCGCTCTCGGCCAGCGGCGCTGCGCTTGCGTCACCTGCTTCATGCGCCACATCAGCAGCGGCCGCGGACGCACCCGCGGCCACATCCCCGGCCTGCGCCGAGAAGGTGGCCTGCTTGGGTAAATCCGACTTCAGGCGGCGGCGCTTGAGGGTCACGGGGTGGCTCGCGAAATAGGGGTTGACTGGTTAACTGGTGGACTGGTGGACTGGTTGACTGGTTGACTTGTTGACTGGTTGACCGGTTGACTGGTGGACTGGTTGACCGGGTG
>CAYRVP010000172.1:0-8435 GCA_964427845.1 uncultured Caldilineaceae bacterium | reverse complement strand
ACGCGCCGCACGTGGGCCACGTTGTACTCGCCGGTTTCGACGTCGAGCAGGTGCGCGCCGGCCAGGTGCGCCGCGCCGCGCCGCAGCGCCAGCAGTCCGTCCATGCTGCCCACGTGCGAAGTGCAGAAGAGCAGCGCCGGTTGCTGCGCGTGCAGCCGCTCGCCCACCAGGTCAAGCGTCAGGTCGTGGCTGCCCATGGCCAGAATGAGACTGTGCGGCTGCACGTCGGGTGAGGCGGCGACGAGTTGGGGGGCAACCGCAAGCGTGCGCAGGCGCACCCCCCCAAAGTTTGCATACAACTGGGGCGCGCAGGTCAACACTTCGGCGTCAAGCGCCACCGCCTGCGCCGCCACCATCACCGCCTCGTTGGAGGGTGCAGCGGTGGTGGATGGGCCCCGTTCGAGCGCCGCCAACGCCGCGGCCGCGGCCGCGCCAAAATCCACCGTGGCAAGCGGCAGCAGAAATTGAGCCAGTGCCCGGCGGTTGCGCTGCGGATTGCTGCTGCGCGCCGCGCGCAGGTGCAGCGCTGCGGTCGTCACTGCCGAGATGCCCAGCGCGCCTGGGGCGAACCCCTGCACCGCGTCAATCAAGCGCGCGTCGCGCGTGCCAATCAGCGCGAGGCAGAAGGAGAGATCTACCAGTGCACGCACGTGCACGGCGTCGGGCGCGGTGGCACGCGCAACGCTAGCCACGCCCATCAGCAAAATCCTCGCTGAACTGGTCAAGGCTTTCGACGAGCGTCTGCCACGGCGCATGCCAGGGCAGCAGGACCACGGCCTGGCCCATGCGTGCCACATAGACACGGTCGCCCGCGAAGCGGAACTCCTTGGGCAGACGCACGGCCTGACTCTGCCCATTGGCGAAGAGCTTGGCCACGCGCGCGCCCGGTGATGTTGGTTCCATGAGAAGAGTATATACGAATCATATAGACTCTGCAATTGCCTGCTGTGCCTCCTCGCACGCAGGCTCACCTGCGTAGCACAGCGCGCCTTGCCCCTGCTATTGCTGCCGAGACGCCGACCCGCACAACGACAATGAGGGCCGGGAGGCCCTCGGCTACGAATAGCGTGCCGCGTCTGCTGCTTGCGCGCCGTGTGCCCTTGCGTTGAAAATGGATTTGTCCGACAAGCATCGGTTTCGCACGCCATCCTGTGCATGATCAGTGCGTTTGTTCACGCGCAGGGTGCCACACCCAACGAGGGAGTGATTGTAATGATCGATTCGTTTGACGGCCTGGGCATGAGCCTGGGCAACCTTGCCCGCCTCTCCAGCGCCGTCACGCGCTCCATCAGCGCCGAGAACCCCACGGGTGGCAAGGGGCTGGGCGGCATGGCGACGGAAGGCATGGGCAAGATCGCAGCCCGCGAGTTGGGGCAGGGCTGGAAGGTCTCGCCCTGCATCAGCCTGCCGGGCAAGAGCACGACCGTGTTGGCCGCCATCGACGGCCCCGGCTGCATCCAGCATATCTGGATTACGGCGCGCGCCGTGCACTGGCGCTCCCTGATTATCCGCTTCTACTGGGACAACGAAGAGCAGCCCTCGATTGAGGTCCCCTTTGGCGATTTCTTCTGCCAGGGCTGGTGTGTGCGCGGCGAGGTCAACTCGCTGCCGGTTGCCGTCAACCCCGCCGGCGCCTTCAACAGCTACTGGGAAATGCCCTTCCGCGCGCATGCGCGCATGACCATCGAGAATCTCTCGCCGGATGAAGTGGACGAGTTCTTCTACCAGATTGACTATACGTTGACCGACGTGCCCGCTGACCGCGCCTATCTGCATGCGCAGTGGCGGCGCAGCAACCCGCTGCCCTACAAGGAGGTGCATACCCTGCTCGACGGTGTCACCGGACAGGGCCACTATGTGGGCACCTACATTGCCTGGGGAGTCAACAACAACGGTTGGTGGGGCGAGGGAGAAATCAAGTTCTACATCGATGGTGATGGCGCATGGCCCACAATTTGCGGCACGGGCACCGAGGATTACTTTGGCGGCGCATGGTGCTTTGAGCAGCCCGATGGCCACTATGCCACCTATTCGACGCCTTTTCTGGGGCTACCTCAAATCATCCGCCCCGATGGCGCGTTCGGCAGCCAGATGCGCTTCGGCATGTACCGCTGGCACATCATGGACCCCATCCGCTTCCAGCAGGATCTGCGTGTCACCATCCAGGCCCTGGGCTGGCGCGCAAACCGCGAAGGCAAGCGGCGCTATCTGGCGCTGCAGGACGACATCGCCTCGACCTCATTCTGGTATCAGGCGGAACCGCACGCGCCCTTCCCGCCACTGCCTGGCATTGACTACCTGGAAGTCATATAGCGCTCGCAGGTCAAGTCTCCGGCGTGATGCCGTGGTCGGCGTGACGCCGGGATCGAAAACGGGGGGCTGGGAAGCCCCCCGCTACGGAACCTTGCAGGGCAATACGGTCGTCACGCCAGGAGACGTGACCTATGGCGTTACGCTCTCCGTCTCTGTCAGCGCCGCTGTCGCTGTGACAGGAGCGCTCTCAGTCGCAGGCGGCGGGGCCACGAGCGCGGCGCGGTCGGCCAGCACCAGCGGGTCCAGCGTGGCAGCCGCCACGCGCACAATCCAGGGCGATGTCGACGCCTTGACCGCATAGCTGCCGCTCGCATCATCTTTCGCGCCAATCAACAGTTGCACGGGGGCCGCAGGCACAACCGTGCCGGTGACTGCGGGCGTGGCCTGGAAGTCGAGCGTCAGCGTGGCAGTGGGTGCGTCGAGGCCGTACGCGGGCAGGCTCTCGCTCCCCAGCACGTCGCTCAACCCCAACGTGGCCAGGTTGCGCACCCATCCCTCCACCGTGCCCGTGATCAACCTGTCGCCGGGGGAAAGTTCGGGCAAGGTCCATGCACCGCTGCTCTCCTTTGTCAGCGTGAAGGCGCCCTGCGCGTTTTCTACGTTCAGGCTGTCAATCGTCGCAGGGTCAAGGTTCAGAAACTGGGTGTCAACCCACGCAGTGGTATCCACGCGCAGATCCCCTGTTGAGAGCGCGCTGGTCAGGTAGACATTGTCGCTGCCCCCGGCGCGCACATTGGTCGCACGTGCGTTGGGCGACGTGCCCACATAGAGCGTCGTCTGCGTGCCGTCCGCTGCAGTGATTTCCACGCGGCGAACGGGATTCTGTTCGTCCACGCGTAGGCGCGCGTGGCTGGCGGCGTTGCCTGCCACCAGACGGCTCGTATCAACCTGCGCCAGCTTGGTCAGCAGGTCAGTCACGGCGCTGGCGTTGGCGGGGAAGTCACCCTTGTCGGGCAGCACCCAGCCGTCGCCGCTGCGCGTCAGCGTAATGACCTTGTCTTCCCAGTCTATGGCAAGGCTTTGCACCTGCGCCGGGTCGAGCCCGGCAAAGAGCGTGCCTGCCGCGGCCTGCGAAGGTTGGGGCCAGAAGAGCCAGGCAATCAGCGCCAACTGCGCCATGGCCACCAGCGCAAGGATGAGAATCGCGGGCGAGCGGCGTGCTGGCTGGGCGGGTCGCACCGCGGCTGTTTCGTTCGATTGTACGGTCATGATGTCACCTCGTCGCTCGGCTCAAGCTCCATGGGGCGCTCGTTGCGGCGGCGCAACAGGAACCACCCGCCCACACCAGCAACCAGCAGCAGCGCTACCAGATAGTTGCCAATTTCCCACGTCGTCTGCTCCTGCTCGGTAAGCGGATCGAGCAAGCGCACGGCGGCGCCGCGGCCGCGAATGGAGGCCAGGTCGGCATCCTCCACCGCCCAGTCAATCCCGTTCTGGATGAGTTGCACGTTGTTCATGGCCTGGTCGCCAATCATCTGCGCCAGTACCTGCAGCACTGCGTCATCGGCGAACTCGCTGCTGCCAAAGACAACCAGGCGCGCGCTGTCGGGCGATTGCGCAATTGTGGCAGGGATCGGGCCGGTGGGTGCGGCGGCATTCGGGTCGCTGCTCTGCGCCAGCGGTGAAGGTTTGCCGGCAAAGAAGGAGTTGAAGACGCCCGTCACGGCAACGCCCAGCGGCTGCACCTGCTGTTCTCCTTCGATTGGGAAACCCATATCGGGGTAGTTCTGCATATCGGGCGCAAGCGTGGTATTGGTGGTGAGCCACGCGCCGCCGGTTGAACTGAGAATGGTCGCCGCGGTGCGCGTCGTTGTATCGCTTGCGGCCACCACGGGCGATGTCCACGCCATGGTGGCGGAGGCAAGCCCGGCCGTCACCCCACTGGCCGCATTCATGCCGTCGGCGCGCACATCCACAAACGAGGGGAAGTTGACAGCCTGAATCTCCTGCACCGTCATGCCGCCCACGTCGCGCTGCACAGGCAGCGGGAAGGGCACATTCTGCGGGTCCATGACGAGGCCATTCTGAACATCCACGCCGTAGTGGTTGAGCATTTCGCGCAGTCCTTGCATCACCGGCGCGATACCCAGGTTGCCCGTTGGGTCCACGCTGGCCTTGTAGTTGCCCGCCGCCACAATCAGCGCGCCGCCACGCATGAGGAATTGATCGATGGCGTAGCGCTCCTTGTCGCCCAGGTTCTCTGGCATGAGCACGAGCAGTGCGTCGATGTCTTCGGGCGGGAGGCCGCTGCTGAGGTCCACGGCCGTCACCGTGTACTCGCGGCGCAAATGCTCCGTCACCAGTTGCCAACTCTGCAACGGTTGCTGCATCTGGCCGAACATATCCTGCGTAGGCGTCGCCGGGGGCGTCCAGATACCGATGTTCTTGAGGAAGCCGCCTGCGCTACGCTTGAGCGCGCTCTCGATCGATGTCTTCACGGCGCCTTCGGAGATCGTCCCCGACGGGTAGATGACCTGCGCGTTGCCGGCGCTGTCCGCGTTCTCGAGCACCATGTGCAGGTAGTACGAATCGCTGCCGAAGAGCGACACAGGGAAAGCCTGCAGCCCGTACTGCTGCGCCAACTGGTCGCGCGTGACGCCGCTTGTCGTGTCGTCGGGATTCACTTGCTTGTAGATGAACTTGCCGTTGGCAGTGGACGCGATATCGGCCGCCACCTTGCTGATGCCCGCAGGCGCATCGACGAGGTCGGCGGGCAGCGTATTGGGCGTAGCATAGAGGGTGAGCGTCACTGGCTGGTCGAGCGCGGCCAGCACCGCGCCGGCGCTCTGAAAGCCGTAGACAACCTTTTTCACCGCGCTCGTGAGGTCATACTCAAGGTTGCGCAGCCCCACATCCATGCCGCCGCTGCGGTTGGGCTGCACGTCGATCAGGTCCTGGAAGTTGAGCACCACATCCTGGTCGCCATAACGCACAAGGATGTTGAAGTAGGCATTGATCACCGACGCCTCATAGCGCCCTTCCACCTGGAACGGGGTGGGCTGGATGCCGTAGCTCTGGTTGGCCTCGGCCTCAAGCTCGGGGTCCGTGGCCGGGTCCACCACCGCAGCGGTGACTTTGCTGCCACCTGCCACGCCATACTCGCGCAGCATATCCTCTACCTGCGGGCGCAGCGGCCCCAGCAGCGGGTGGCTGCGCTCGGAAATGTAGGCGCGAATCAGCAGCGGCTCCTGCAGATTTCCCAACAAGTCTCTGGTCGTGGCCGAGAGGCTGTACTCTCTCAGCTGCGTCAGGTCAGCGCGCAGGCCGCGCAGATCGCCCATCCACACATTCATGAGCAGCAGGTTGATGACCGCCAGTGATGTGAAGAAGGTTGCGTTGCGCCGGTCGCCGGCAAAGGCAGCGCCGTGGCCCCAGCGCTTGCGCTCGATGAGCCACATGTTGAGGAGCAGGAACGAGGCGCCCAGCGACAGGTAGTAGACGAGGTCGCGCAGGTCAATGACGCCGCGCTGGATGCTCTCGAAGCGGCTGCCCGTGCCGATGTCGCGCAGGACGCCGCCCACCGATTCGCCAAAGAAGTCGGTGATCGTGCCTGTACCCACCAGGTAGAAGACGCCCCCCAGCAGCACGGTGAGAATCAACGCGACGATTTGGTTGTCGGTCAGCGCAGAAATGGAGAGGCCGATGGCGGCATAGGCCGCGCCCAGCAGCAGCGCCGCCAGATAGCCGCCAATCACAGGGCCCCAGTCCAGATTGCCCAGCAGCGCCACGGTGATGGGCAGCGGCAGCGTCAGCGCCAGCGCGAGCGCCACCATGCTCATCACGGCCAGGAATTTGCCCGCCACAAGCTGCCAGGGCTTCACGGGCAGCGTCATCAGCATCTCGAGGGTGCCGCTGCGCTGCTCTTCGCTCCACTGGCGCATTGTCAGCGCCGCCACGAGGAAGATCAGAAGAAGCGGCATCCACTGGAAGAGCGGGCGCGCGTCGGAGATGCCGCGGGCAAAGAAGGTGTCCACCCAGAAGAAGACAAAGAGGGTTGCCCCCACAAACGCGCCCAGAAAGATGAGCGCAAGGGGCGAACCAAAGTAGCCCGCCAGTTCCTTGCGCGTAATGGCCAGAAGCTGTCTCATCGTCAAACCTCATTCATTGCGGAGTCAGCGCCGCCCAGGCGGCGCGCGTTCCTATTCCTTCTGCACAGCAAGCTGGTTGAAGACGCTTTCAAGCGTCTGTCGGTCGGCGCGCAACTCGCGCACAGGCCAGTTGTTCTGCGCAGCCGCGCTGTAGATCGCTTCGCACAGTTCCGGCTCCGTGCCGCGCACGCGCAGCGCCATCGCGCCGTCGCCATTGGACGGCGCCAACTCAACACCCTCCACGCCGGGCAGCGCCTTGAGAGTGGCGCGCGCATCGGCTACGGGCCGAGCCAGCACCAGCAGCGCACCAGTGCTACGTGCCAGATCAGCCAGGCGCGCGTCGGCGCGCACGCGCCCATTCATGATGATGACCGCGCGGTCGCACAGCGCCTCTGCCTCACTGAGGATGTGGCTCGAAAAGAGCACCGTGCTGTGCGCCGCCAGGCGGCGGATGAGGTTACGCATCTCGACGATCTGCGTCGGGTCCAGGCCGACGGAGGGCTCGTCGAGAATCAGCAGGCGCGGCTGGTTGAGGATGGCCTGCGCCAGCCCAACGCGCTGCCGGTAGCCCTTGCTCAGCGTGCCGATGGGCTGCGTGAGGCGGTCGGCAATCCCCGTGGCGCGAATCGCCATCGAGAGGCGCGCGCGCTGTTCGCTGCGGGGGATGGCGCGCAGGTCTGCCACCGTTTGCAGATAGCCCTGCACCGAGAGCTCAGGATAGACAGGCGCGTTCTCGGGCAGGTAGCCAATACGCGCCTGCGCGGACTGGCGCTGCGCCTGCACGTCGATGCCGTCGACGGTCACCGTGCCTGCGTCGGGCTGCAGATAGCCCGTGAGAATCTTGATCAGCGTCGTCTTGCCCGCGCCGTTGGGGCCAAGCAGGCCGACGATTTCCCCCTCGGCGACGTGGAGGGAGACATCGTCCAGCGCCTGAATGGGGCCGTATGCCTTGGAGAGATTACGAACATCGATCATGCACACCTCCGAGTTGACGAAGTACCAACTGCGACTGGTTGACTGGTTGACTGGTTGATCGACAATTTGCAGATGGTGACACGACCCACTTGTAGCGGAAGGCCTCCCGGCCTTCACTTTGCAGGCGCATAATTGAAGGTCTGCCGGCCTTCCGCTGCAAAGCGCACGCCCGGTGTACAATACACCAGGTGCGCCGCACGCACACCCAATCGCGATTTATAGCACCGTCTACACGGCCCGTAAAATTCCGACAGCGCACAACCCGTGCGAATTCATCTCCGCTTAACCTGGCAATATTCCATCACCGCGCCGACTCGAGATATCCACCCATGGCTGCCGATCCCGACCATCCATCCCATTCCGCTCGCCCCGCCGCGCGCCGCGAGCGCACGCTGCCCTCAGTGCTCATCCGCACCATGCGCTTGCAGGACCTCGCCAAGGTCTTTGACCTGGGCGAAGTGCTCTTCACCGCCGAGAAGTGGCCTGCGCTCTATCGCACATGGGACGAATTTGCGCCCGTTGAGTTCTTTGCCAGTGACGGTGAATTCTGCCTTGTTGCGGTGCTGGAAAACGAAGAAGACGGCGCAGACGAGGACGATGAGCAGGTGGTGGGCTTCGCCCTGGGCACACTGCTCGAAAAGCGCCATAGCGCGTGGAGCTACGGCTACCTTGTGTGGATGGGCGTGGACCCAACCCTCAAGGGGCGCGGCATTGGGCGCAAGCTGCTCGCGGCGCTTACCGATCTCTTTGTAGAAAACGGCGCGCGCATGATGCTCGTGGACACCGCCGCCGACAACGAGGGTGCGCTCAACTTCTTCCGCAGCCAGGGCTTCGGCCACGCACTGGAGCACGTCTACCTCTCACGCAACCTCGACAAGCACCCCAAAGCCGTGCAACGGCGCGCCGCGCGCCCGCGCAAGCCACGCCCGCACACCAATCCCTCGCCCACAGAAATCAGCACACCCAGTACGCAGGATTCAGCGCTTCTCGACACCAACGAACATCCTTGACGCAAAGATATTGTGTTGAAAGTCAAGCGGCGAAGGCGTAATTCGGATC
>CAYRVP010000171.1:0-8600 GCA_964427845.1 uncultured Caldilineaceae bacterium | reverse complement strand
TATCGTGTCCCCAGATTACCTCGACTGTTCGGTATCCTGGACAGATGCCGACTTAAAGCCAACGCCACAATCGCCGGAACCCGCCTCGGAAACGCCGTCTCTGACGCCGACGGAAACGGCAACCGAAACGCCCACCGAGACGCCTACGGAGACGCCAACTGTGACGCCCACGGCAACCGCCACCGCGACGGAAACCGCAACGGTCACGCCGTCGCAGACGCCGACTGTAACGCCCACCGAGACGCCTACAAAGACACCTTCGGTGACGCCTACGGAAACACCAACCGAGACGCCCACCGAGACGCCTACAGAGACACCAACCGAGACGCCGGAAATCACGGCCACGGTGGAGATCACGCTGACACCCGAATTAACGGGTACGCCCACACTTACGGCTACGGTGGAACTGACGCTTACGCCTGAATTGACGGGCACGCCCGAATTCACGCTGACGCCCACGCTTACGGTGACGGTGGAGCTCACGCTGACGCCCGAGTTTACGGGCACGCCCGAATTCACGCTGACGCCCACGCTCACGGTCACAGAGGAGCTCACTCTTACCGAAACGCCCACTGTGACCCTGGAGCCGACGCTCGAAGGGACGCCCACTCCAACAATTAGCGTGACAATACCTCTCACGGAAATTGTGCCGTTGACGGGGACACTCATCATCACGCCTGGATTGCCGCCAGTCGTGGGCATCCTGGCCGACCCGCCAGGCAGCCCCAGTGATGAATTTGTGGTCATTGCCAACGGTGCACTCTACCAGGATATGAGCGGCTGGACGCTTACCAATGAGGCGGGCGAGCTATATATCTTCCCCACCTTTGGCATGGCGCCGGACGCGTACGTGCGCATCTGGACCGGGGCCGGTGCAGATGGCGCTGTCGAACTCTACTGGGGGCGAGAGGGCGAAGATTTGTGGGCGGCTTTGGGAGATACGGCCACGTTGCGCGACGTCGAGGGCAATATCATCTCGGTCTGCGCCTACACGGTCGATGACCTGAGTGAAGGGCTACGGGTTTGCCCGGCAGCTGTCGAACCCGCCGCCGCAATTCCCTAAGCCAGCGCTGCAACAGCCAATTGCGACGCGGAGACGCAAAGACGCAAAGAAAAGCAACAACAAGAAAGGTAGATCTTGTTGTTGCTTTTCTTTGCTTTTCTATGCGTCTTTGCGTCTTGGCGTCGCAGTTCTCTAGGCCAGCGCGCGCAGCACACCAAGCAGCAACGTGGTGAGGCGCGGCACAATAATGCTGCCTGCCGCCACAATATCCTCGTGCGTCGGCTCGACGTCGGCATCCACCACATCGACACCCATATTGGTAATGGTGCTGATGGCCAGCACTTCCATGCCTGCGTGGTGCGCCACCAGCGCCTCGGGCACGGTGCTCATGCCCACAGCGTCGCCGCCCAACATGCGCCACATGCGCACCTCCGCCGGCGACTCGAAGTTGGGGCCCGAGAGCACCACATAGGTGCCACTCTGCAGGTTTATCTCTTCGTTGGCCGCCACCTTCATGGCCAGATCACGCAGTCGCTTCGTGTACACACGATTGGCTGCGGGGAAGCGCGGTCCCATTTCCTCCAGGTTGGGTCCCAGCAGCGGATTGCTTCCCGCCATGCCCAGGAAATTGATGTGATCGGAGATCACCATCAGGTCGCCCGCGGCAAAGGTGGGGTTCAGGCCGCCGGCGGCATTGGTGAGGATCAGCGTGTTGATCCCCAGCCGCTGCATCACGCGCACGGGCAGCGTAATCTGCTGCATGGAGTAACCTTCGTAGAAGTGGAGCCGCCCCTGCATGACGCAAACTGAAACGCCCGCCAGGTCGCCTATCACCAGCCGCCCGGTGTGGCCGGCGACGGTGCTCACGCCAAAGTGGGGGATGTCTTCGTATGGAATAAAATCCGGCTGCTGCACCTGCTCAGCCAACACACTGAGGCCGCTGCCCAGCACGAGGCCCACGGTTGGGTGATGGCGCGTACGTGCGCGAATCGCCGCCGCGGCGGTGTCGTAGTCATCCAGCGAGTAGGTGTTTGGCATGTTGAGTGGAGGTGTGGAGGGGGATTCGTGATGAATCGTTGAATGATATTGGGTAACTGGTAACTGGTAACTGGCGGCGCTGCATATCCATTTGTCATCTTCAATTATCAATCACCATTTCGACCGGATCTCCATCGTCAACCCTCTTCCCGTCCACCCACACCCCCCTGCCCTCTTCATCAGCCAGTTCGTTGGCGGCCTTGCGGTAGGTGAGGGTGGTTTGGGCGCTGGCATGGCCCAGTTGCCCCTGCAACTGGTGGATGTCTACACCCGCATTCAACTGGTGCGCAGCAAAGCTCTGGCGCAACGTGTGGGGTGTGACGCCGGCGGTGATGCCCACCTGCTTGACATAGCGCTTGATCACGAGCCACAGTCCCTGGCGCGTCAGCCGCTGGCCGCGATGGTTGAGAAAGAGCGCCTCTTCATCAGGGCTAGCCTGGAGGGCAGGACGCCCGTCATCGAGGTAGACGCGCAACGCTGCCAGCGCGGAGTCCGTCAGCGCCATCGTACGCGCCTTGCGCAATTCGCCTGCGCGAATCTGCCCCTGCGCAAGATCCACGTCGTCCAGGTTGAGGCTCACCACTTCGGTCACGCGCATACCTGACGCGTAGAGCGTTTCCAGCAGGGCGTGGTCGCGCATTGCCTGCGCCGAGTGCTCGCGCGCAGGTTCGGCCAGCAGCCGCTCAATCTCCTGCGGACGAATGGGACGGGGCATGAGTTTCTTCACGCGTGGCGCTTCGAGCATCAACGCCGGATTGACGGTGTAGCCCTCGCGGCTCTCCATCCAATGGAAGAAACTTTTGATGCACGCGACCTTGCGTGCGACTGTTGCCGAGGCATAGTCGCTCTGCTTCAGCTCCGTGAGATAACTCTGCACCATCCCTTCGTCCACCTGTTTCCAGCAGTGGATCGTGGGGTGCGCGGGGTCATCACACCGTTCCTTGACGTATTTGGTAAACTGAGTGAGATCGTTGCGGTACGCGGCCGTAGTGTTCGTCGAACGCTCCTGCTCATCTTCAAGGAAGAGGAGGAAGCGCTGCACATAGGTGAACATAGGGCTCTCCGTGTTGCCGGCCGATATCCGGCGCCCGAATGGGGCATTGGAGCGGACGCTGGGGGACGCTCCCGGCTCTTTCAGTCTAGCACAGCTTTGCATAATGAGAAACCCTTTAAGAACAAGACCTGCCCGACGATCGCGCAAGGCGCGTGCCGCAACCGCCGCACTCGATCCCGATACGATCGCGCCGCCAGACCTGCGCGCATTCACCGTTGATTTCTTCAACCTCTTCGGGGCGGTGATCACGCCGTTGGACAAGCGCAAGCAGCCGTCTCTGGGCGTGCGCCTGCCCGAAGCGCTTGCCGCGCACTTTGGTGAGGATGAGTTGCTGCTCGCCTTCCAGTCGGTGGAAGCGGGCAGCGGCCAGCAACTGGTGGCGCACGGCTCGCGCACCTTCGACCGCATGCTCGCCTACGTGGAAAAGCGCAGCGCGCTCACCGTGCGGCGGCTGCCCGCGCGCCATACGGACAGCGAAGGGCTGATGCGCGCCGTACGCCCGCGCAACGCCGGCATTGCCAACTTGCGGCTGCGCGAGCAGCCTGAGCCGCGCTATGCCTTTCACTGGCGCATAACCTATCGCGCCGACGACAAGCGCGAGGAGCTTTACACCGTGGTGCTCGACGAGCAGGGCGCACTGATGGTCTTTGCGCCACCCCTCACCTTTGAGCAACTACTGGCCGAATCGGAGCCGATGCCGCCGCCTGCCGAAGCAGCGGTGCGCAAACTCGACGCGGGCAACGGCGCGGGCAATGGGGACGGGCTACAGCAGGTGGCAACCGGCGAGGCAACCGAGGATCCGCCGGAGGTGACAAGTGTCGACGACTCTTCCGCCGAAGAGGAGTCACTGGCCCCCGGTGCACCGCCGCGCACGGGGCCGCGCCTGCCGCCGATGACGCAACTTGTGCGCAGTGCCGAAACCGCACGCAAGTTCGCCGTCTATCACGCCGACCTGCGCTGCGCTGTCCACGAGGCGGAGATTATGCCGCGCCTCTTCAAGGCGCTCAACCGGCTGACCACCTACTATGGCCAGCAGATTGAGGAGATGCGTGACGACAGCGACCCCAATGGCGAGAAGCGGGTTGCGCTCGAGGCTGACCTCGACCGCAAGCGCGCCGAAGAGATCGAAAATCACCGCCTGCATGTGCGCGTGGAACTGTGCGGCTACGCTATCGTCTACCTGCCCACGGCCATTGCTGAAATGACGCTCACCGATGGCGTCGTGTCCGCGCCGTTGCGTGTGCGCCTCGACCGCTACACGGGCGCGATTGAGCGCCCGCTCTGCCACGCCTGTGGCAGCGAAACCGAAGATGTCATCCTGTGCCGTAACGGCCACGTTGCCTGCGACGACTGCACGCGCCAGTGCGCCGGCTGCGGCGATGTGCTCTGCGCAGCGTGCGGCGTGGAGCCTTGCCCCGTGTGCGGGCGCGCCAATTGCGACGAATGCGGCAGCGCCTGCCTGGCCTGCGACAGTCGCGCCTGCGCCGATCATCAGAGCCGCTGCCCCATCTGCGGCGATGCCGTGTGTCACGCCTGCCAGGCTGCATGCGACGCATGCGGCGTGCGCCAGTGCCGCAGCCATCTGCGCGCCGACGCAGTCCCCAACATCGACGGCAGCACCAGCCTCATCTGCGCCACCTGCGCCGTGCGCTGCCCCGGCTGCAACCAGTACAGCGCACACATGGGCACCTGCTCCATCAGCGGGCAGCGTTTCTGTGACAACTGCCTTGTATCCTGCCGCGAGTGCGGCCAGCGCGTGGGACCCGGCTTTTACGTTGCGGACCACGACGGCGCAGCCGTATGCAAGAAGTGCGTGGTCACCTGCCCCAGTTGCGGCGCGGTGACCAGTGACTCCAGCCCGTGCGCCACCTGCGGCGCGTCGACTTGCACCAACTGCGGGCGGCACTGCGCGCTGTGCGGCAAGCTCTATTGCCAGGAGCACAGCGAAGTTGTGGCGGCATGCGGCCACGTGCTCTGCCACCATCACGCAGGCATTTGCCACATTGGGCTGGAACCGGTGTGCACTATCTGCGCCGAACCATGCGCCATTTGCGAGTCTACCTACTGCACGCAGCATCAGGCCGTGTGCCGCTGGTGCGGGCGCGCCTACTGCGGCCGCTGTGTCGGTGAGAACAACGGCCTCTGCCTCACCTGTGGATCGCTCCTGCGTCACGGTGAAGCGGTGGATATTGCGGGCGAACCCTGCTATGCCTCAGTGGATGTACAGCACCTTGCCCATTCCTTTGTTTGGCGCAGGGCAATCAATCGCGATTTGGCGGTTTATGCGGGGACCAGCACGCTGGGCGTGGTGCTGGTGATTGCGCGCACGCACAAGGGCGGCAAGCTGGCAGTCATCACGCGCAAGCTCTCGCCGGGTGATGTTGCGTTGGGATATATGCAGCGGTGAGCGCGCCCACGCCGGCATCCCTGCAGGCTGCCCACGCGCATCTCGCCGATTGTCGCCTCTGCCCGCATGATTGCGGCCCCCTGCGCGCCACGGCGCGCGGCGTCTGCCGCGTGGGGCAGGCCGCCTACATCGCCAGCGAAATGCTGCACATGGGCGAAGAGATGCTGCTGCGTCCCGCGCACGCCATCTTCTTCAGCGGCTGCACGGCGACATGCAGCTTCTGCACGGCGGCGCGCTTCGCCTTTCACCCCACCTACGGCGTGACCGCGACGCCCGCACAACTGGCAGCGCGCATCCTCCAGCGCCAGGCTGAGGGCGCACGCTCTCTCGCCTTCATCGGCGGCGACCCGGTTCCGCACCTCCCTTTCATCCTGTCCGTGCGCGCTGCGCTGGGCAATGCGCTGCGCATCCCCCTTGTGCTCAACAGCAATTTCTATGTAACGCCTGTGGCGCTGGCCCTCATGGATGGGGTCGTGGACATTTACCTGCCCGACCTCAAGTTCGGCCCGCCTGGCCCCCACGGCGACTGTGGCGCGGACCTGGGTGGCATGCCCAAATACTGGCCTGTGCTGACGCAAACGCTCACCGCCCTGCATACAGCGGGCAAGCGTCTGCTCGTGCGTCATTTGCTCATGCCCGGCCATATGGCGTGCTGCACCGAGCCGGTGCTGCACTTTCTGGCCTCGCTGCCGGGCGTCGAGGTGAGCCTGCTGACGCAGTATGTCGCGCCGGCGCACGTGCGCGGCCCCCTTGCCGCGCCCCTCCCCGCGTCCGACGTGGCGCAGGCGGGCCGGTTGGCCGCGGCATTGGGGTTGCGGATGGTTGAGTAAGCGGTGGACTGGTGGACTGGTGGACTGGTGGACTGGTTGATTGGCGCAGCGCTAATCAATCAACCAGTCCACCAGTCCACCAGTCCACCAGTCCACCAGTTATGTTACATCCACCCTCTCCACCCCCGGCAACTGGAGAATCCAGTCGGGGCCGTACGCCGAGGAGGGCGTTTGGTAGCCGGTGGGCGCATTCCCCGCCAGCACCTGCTCGGCAATCCAAAGCGCAGTGAGGACAGTGAGATTGTAGGGATCGGGTGTGGTGAGGCGGCTCTCGACGGCGCGGCCATCAGCCGCTTCGGCGCGGCCCCAGATGGTAGCCTGGGCCGCGGCGCGCTCGGCATGGGTGGGGCCCGCGACGCGCGCGTGAATGCGGTACTTGAGGAAATCGCGCACAAAGCTCGCGCGCAAGATGGGGCCCAGGTAGCGCGCCGCCTTCATCGCGCGCACCATGTTGGGGCGCGCCGCCATATACACCTCGATGTTGGGAATCCCCGTGCTCACCCAGGCTGTGCTCACATCGCCCCAGGGGATGAGCACGGTGTCGCGCAGTCCCTTGCCAAAATCCACCTGACGTGTGCGCGATGCGGGCGGCACCGTCTTGAGCGTGCCCCCTTCGCGCACCATGGCCATGACGCCTGTGGCCATCGACTCAATCGCCGTGGCCGCCGTGCCACGCGAAACACCGGCCATGCCGCGGAATGCGAGAATGAGCCGCTGCGCCGCGGGCAGCCGCCGCTTCAGGTGCGCGGCCAGACAATCGGTGGGGACCACGTCGAAGCCCGCCCCCGGCAGCACTGTAATTCCTGCCGCTTCAATAGCGGCATGTTGGGCGGCCAACGCCTCAAAGACCCCGATCTCGCCCGTAATATCCGCATAGTGGACGCCCACACGCATGCACGCCTCCACCATGGGCTGGGCGGTGTGCATGAAAGGCCCGGCGCAGTTGAGAACCAGCGCCACGTCGGCCAGCGCCGCATCGAGCGCGTCCGGCTCATCCAGCGCAAAAACGCGGTGGGGCAGGTGGAGATCGTTGGCTGTGACGATGACATCGGTGGCGCTGCGCCCGGCCAGGATTGGCTTCATGCCGCGTGCGGCGGCTTCGTGCGCGATCAGGGCGCCGGTGTAGCCATTTCCGCCGTAAATCAGGAATGTGCTCATGGGCCTTCAAGGGGCTGGCAATCGATGGCACAGGCATTCACTGCATGCCGAAACAGCGCATAGTGAGAACCGGGGCTGTGGTTCGTAGCGGAAGGCCTCCCGGCCTTCATCGTGGAGCAAGTAAAGAGAAGGCCGGGAGGCCTTCCGCTACGAGCCACAGCCCCGCTTTCATCCTGCGGTGGGCCAGCAACGGCTTGAACGTCTGCGTACGGGTCGCTATCAGGCGGGCTGGGTCAGGTAGTCGGCCACGGCCGGGAGCGCGGCCAACTTCTCGGCAACGTCGGCAGGCAGCCCCACCAGCGGCGGCCGCACCGTGCGCCAGGCGGGGTCATCCCAGCGGCGCGCGACAATTTCCTTGAGCGCCGGTATGACAGGGTAGGGGGCAAGCGCCTTGCGCAGGGTGTTGAGATCGGCCTGGATCTGCTCGGCTGCGGGCGTTTGCCAGTTGTCGTAGAGGTGGCGAATTGCGCCGGGGATGACGTTGGCCATCGCCGTAATCGTCCCCACGCCGCCGCCGCGCATATTCTGCAGCAGCAGCCCCTCTGAACCGGCCAGGATGCCGAAGCCAAAGAAGTTCTCGAGCAGCGTGGCAAGATTCTGCGCGTCGCCCGAACTGTCCTTGATGCCCACGATCGTCTGCGGGAAGATGCTGATGAGCCGCTCGATGAGCGCCGGGCCGAAGCCCACCTGCGCAATCGGCGGTATGTGGTAGAGGTAGACGCGCAGGCGGTCGTCAGCCACGCGCTCAATCGTCTCCGCCACGGCGCGGAAGATGCCCTCGTCGCTCACACCCTTGTAGTAGAAGGGGGGCAGCATGAGCACGCCGCCGCAGCCTGCCTCAGCCGCATGGCGCGCCAACGTGACCGTATCGGTGAATGCACAGCAGCCCACGCCCACAATCATCCGGGCAGCAGGCAGGCCGCCCGCAATCATGGCGTCCAACGTAGCCATGCGCTCAGCAGTGGAGAAGGAATTGGCTTCGCTGGTGGTGCGAAAGGGAGCCAGACCATGGCAGCCGTTCTCGGGCAGCCAGTGGCCGGGGGCAACGAGACGCGCTGCGTCGGGCGCATACGCTTCGGTCACGGGGGTAAGGATGGGCGCATAGACGCC
>CAYRVP010000170.1:0-8654 GCA_964427845.1 uncultured Caldilineaceae bacterium | reverse complement strand
CCAGTCCACCAGTCCACCAGTCCACCAGTCCACCAGTCCACCAGTCCACCAGTCCCCTCACTGCCCGCTGCTGCGTGCCACAAGCAAGATGCCCCCGACAATCACCAGAATGCCCGCCCAGCGCAGCAGCGGCACTGACTCGCCCAGGAAATAGCGCGACACCAGTGTAATGAGTACGAAGTTGAGCGCCAAAAAGGGATAGGCCAGGCTCAGGTCCATGCGCCGCAGCACCGAGATCCACGCCAGCGCCCCCAGGCCGTAGAAGAATAGCCCCAGCAGCACCAGCGGCGTCGTGACGATCGTGCGCACCAGCCCTACCATGCCCTGCTCAATTGCCTCGCTGCCCGGCCTGTCCACGCCCAGTTTGAGCAGCGTTTGCCCCGTGACGCCTGAGGCCACCGACAACAGAATCATCCACCACGTTTCCGCCAAACCACCCATAATTGCATCCTCGTCGTCTCTGCCACCGCACGCAAGCGGGCCGGCATGCTGCCCTTTGTGGTGTCAAAGCAGGGATTGTAGCATCCTTTGCCCGCCGCAGGTGCTTTGTCATTGCGTTGAATCCGCGATACAGGCACTCGCTCGGGATTGACAGCGCACCCACGCCCTCGTACACTGGAAGGTGCATCAATCCATCACCACGAATTGCCCGCCCAAATGGCAATTACGCGCCTGCACTCCGTGCCGGACGCGCGCTTGATTCACTTCCAAATCCTCAAACCAGCGCAAGGAATGCTGCAACATGATTACACCCACTCACTTTAATCTCTTCCCCGAGCATTTTGGCCGCGGCGAAGTCGTTGTCGCGCAATCGGGCGCACTCAGCGCGACCACCTTCCGCTTTGCGTCGGGCGTCTGCGCCGTGCGGCTGCGCAGCGACCGCGCCGAGGTCGTCATTCTTCCCTTCCAGGGGCAGCATATCTGGTCCGCAACGGTCGACGGGCGCAACCTGGGCTGGCGCTCCATGGTGACGGAGCCAATGCCCAACGCGCCCTTCCTTGCCACCTTTGGCGGCTTTATGCAGCACTGCGGCCTGGCGGGTGTGGGTGGCCCCGGCCCCGAGGATACACACGCGCTGCATGGCGAGTTGCCCAACGCACCTTACCAGGAGGCGTGGCTGGAGGTGGGCAGCGATGCCACCGGCGAGTACCTGGGTCTGGGCGGCCGTTTCCACAACGCCGCAGCCTTCAGCACCGACTATCTGGCTGAGCCGCTGGTGAAGCTCTATGCCGGCGCAACGCTGTTTACGGTCGAGATGAAGGTTACCAACCAGAAGCAGACGCCCATGGAGATGTTCTACCTGGCGCACGTCAACTTCCTGCCGATTGACAACGCGCGCATCGTCTGCTCGGCCCCGGCTTCGGGCGTGCGCGTGCGCGCCAACATCCCCAGCCACGTCATGGCCAACCCCGACTACGCCGCGCTCATCGCCAGCCTCAAGGCGGATCCAGCGCAGCACGAGACCGTCCAGCCGGGCCGCATGTTCGACCCTGAGGTGGTCTTTCTGATCGACTATGTGGCCGACAGTGACGGCTGGGGCCACACGCTGCAGGTGCACCCCGACGGCAACGCGGACTATGTGCGCCATCGCGTGGCTGAACTGCCCCATGTGACGCGCTGGATTAGCCGCACGCCCGACCAGGATTCGCTCGCCATGGCCGAGGTCGGCACCTCGGAGCCGGACGGCGCGATTCTCGAGCGGGCAAAGGGCAACGCCCTCTATCTGCAGCCGGGCGAGAGCTACCATACCTCATTCAACGTGGGCGCACTCCCCGCCGCCGAAGCGAAGCAGGTGGTGGCGCATGTGGAGGCGTTGCGCAGGCCGACGTAGTCAGTACAAACGGAAGACTGACAATTGAAGACTGACAATTGGCGGCGCACCTCAGAGGTGCGCCGCCAATTGTCAGTCTTCAATTGTCAATTATTTGCAGTTACTTCTGCCCATACACATTCATGTAGCGGTCGTTCAACTTCGCGACCAGGTGCGCGGGAATTTCGTCGGGCTGGCCGAGCTGGAGCGCCAGCCAGACCGTGGCGGCGACATCCTCCACCATGACCGCCGTCTTGACGGCCGCCCACGCATCCTTGCCTATGGTGAAGACGCCATGGTTCTTGAGCAACACGGCCGGCGATTTGCCGATGGATTCAACCACCACCTGTCCAATCTCCTCGCCGCCGATAAGCGCAAAGCCGCCGCACGGAATGGGGCCGCCAAATTCGTCGCCCTGGGCCGTGAGATAGACGGGAATCGAGCGACCAAGCGCCGCAAAGGCCGTGGCGTAGCGCGAGTGCGTGTGCACAATGCCGCCCACGTCGGGCCGCTCGCGGTAGATGTAGAGGTGGCTGGCCGTGTCGGACGAAGGCTTCAGATCGCCCTCGATGAGGTCGCCCTCGAGGTTGACAATCACCATGTGTTCGGGGCGCATTTCCTCGTAGCGAATGCCCGAGGGTTTGATGACGACGAAGCCCGATTCGGGGTCGCGGCGGCTGATATTGCCGCTCGTCCACGCCACCAGGTTGTTCTTCGGCAATTCCAGGTGCAGTTCCAACAGTTCTTCGCGAATGTGTTCGAGCATGTTTTCTTCCTCCACAAGGTGAAGAACAGCAAGAGTTGATTGAGGACTGAAGATAGATGATTGAACGCGTCGCGCCAATCATCTATCTTCAGTCCTCAATCATGTTCTTGCAGTCCCTATTCACCACCTAATGCTTGATCACCTCGGCCTTAAGGGCCTTGAGGCGCTTCATGACGTCGTTCTCGCCGCGGCCGAAGTAGTCATGCAGTTGCAAATACTCGGCGAAGAGGCGGTCGTAGATCGCCTTGGCCGCCGGGTTGGGGGTATAGGATTCGTCGCGCAGGCTCCCCATGACCCTGGCGGCGTCCACAATCGAATCGTAGCCGCCCGCCGCTGCACCCGCCGCCACCGCCGCATGCAGGGCCGAGCCTTTGGCGCCGCCCTGGTGCGTGCCGGCAATCTTGATCGGTCGCCCCGAGACATCCGAGTAGATCTGCATCAGCAATTGGTTGCGGTCGGGCAGGCCGCCCGTGGCGACGATTTCGTGAACAGGCACACCGTACTGTTCAAAGGTCTCGATGATGATGCGCGTGCCGTAGGCTGTGGCCTCGATCAGCGCGCGGTAGATCTCTTCGGCCTTGGTGGCAAGCGTCATGCCCAGCAGCACGCCGGTGAGGTCTACGTCCACCAGCACGCTGCGGTTGCCGTTCCACCAATCGAGTGCAATGAGGCCGCTCTCGCCAGGGCGCAAGAGTGCCGCCTTCTCCTCAAGCAACTCGTGAACGGTTAAGCCGCGCGCCTGGGCCTCGCTCTCGTAGGCGGCGGGCACGCAATTCTCCGTAAACCAGGCAAAGTGATCACCCACGCAGGATTGCCCCGCTTCGTAGCCCACCAGCCCGGGAATGATGCCGTCCTGCACATAGCCGCAGATGCCGGGGACGAGGCGCTCGTCCACGCCCATGACCATGTGACAGTTGGAAGTGCCCATAATGATGACCATGCGCCCCGGCTCGGTGACGCCTGCGGCGGGCACGGCGACGTGCGCATCGACGTTTCCCACGGCGACGGCGGTGCCGGGCAACAGCCCCGTCCATTGCGCGGCCTCCGCTGTCAGCCCGCCTGCGCGCTGGCCCAGTTCGTCAATCGTGCGCGACATCTTCTCATCCACAAGGTGCTCCATGCGCGGGTCCAGCGCCTTGTAGAAATCGCTGGAGGGGAAGCCCTCGCGCTTGGACCAGATCTCCTTGTAGCCTGCCGTGGTCAGGTTGCGTGTCTCAACGCCCGTCAGCCGCCAGATCACCCAGTCCGCCGCCTCGATGATGCGATCCGCCGCATCGTAGATGGCAGGGTCCTCGTCGAGAATCTGCATGACCTTGGGCACTTGCCACTCCGAGCTGATCTTGCCGCCGTAACGATCTAGGAAGTCATAGCCTAGGTCCCGCGCCGTCTCGTTCAGTTTGTTCGCTTCGGGCTGCGCCGCGTGGTGCTTCCAGAGCTTCACCCACGCGTGCGGGCGGCTGCGAAACTCGGGCAGTGAGCAGAGTGGTGTGCCGTCGGCCTTGGTGGGAAGGATGGTGCAGGCGGTGAAGTCGGTGGCTACGCCGATCACGTCCGCCGGGTCGACACCGCTTTGCTTAAGCACGGCAGGAATGGCGTGCTTGAAGACTTCAATGTAGTCGTTGGGGTCCTGCAAGGCCCAGTCGGGCTCGAGCACAACGCCACTCTCGGGAAGCTTCTCATCGATGACGCCGTTCTTGTAGGCGTGCACGGCGGTCGCAACCTCGCGGCCGTCGGCCACGTCCACCAGCAGTGCGCGCCCCGACTCCGTGCCAAAGTCCACACCAATTGCGTATTTGGGACTCATAATTTCGGCTCCTTGTTGTGACATAAGCCAGTACGGAGAAAATGCGGGAACTGCGGAAACACGAGCGAGACAAATTTCATTCTGTTTCCGCAGTCTCTGCGTACCGGCTGTGATTTCTAGACCACAAGCACGGCAGGGCGCTGGATGGTGACGCCTTCGGCCTCGACGGTAAGCGTGGGCCAGCCGTCCACCACTGTGAGCAGTTCGTTGCCGTCCTTGCCAACGAGGAAGGTATCCTCCGATTTGGCGCCGGTGACCGACGGGTTCCAGGCAAAGAGCTGGCCCGCGGTCACCGTGCCGGACATGCCCGGTGTGGCAATGACCTCGCGCGCCTCGTAAGCCGCAGGGCCGCCCTGGTGGTGTAATTGCCACTCGTCGGCAAATCCGGTGGCGGCGTACTGCGCCTGCGCCTTGGCAAAGATTTCGCCCAGGGTCGTGCCTGGTCGCGTGGCGTTGATAAAGGTGGCGTCAATCAGCGCCACGGCCTCCATTTTGCGCTGCAGTTCGGCGGGCAGAGGCCCAAAGTGGATGAGGCGCGTAATGGAGCAAACCAGCCCGTATTTACGCCCGCAGAGCACCACCATGGCGTATTTGTCGAGTTTCTTGTTGGTGGGCAGCGGGTGGCGGTAGTTGTAGATGCGCTCGTCGGTGGCAATCAGATTGACGATGGCCTGTGCGCCACGCGCCTGCGTTTCGTAGGCGAGGCCGGCGGCAATCTCATGCTCGCTCATGCCCGGCTTCACGCGCATGACGGCGGCGTTCATCGCCGCAGCGCAGAGCTTGCCCAGGTCGCGCACGCGCTCTTCCTCCTCGGGCAAGAGCTGCGAGCGCATCGCGCTGACGGCATCTGCCAGGTCAGCCATGCCGGGCAAGTGCACGTCGGCCCCTGCGCGGCCACCGGCAGTCAACTGGGCCAGCGCCTTGTCGGCTTCGTACCAGTTGCCCACATGGAAGTTCCACCCCTGCGCGACAAGCCCCTCTTCCTTCTCGAGGCGGGGCGCCTCGATGCGCGAGGTGATCAAGTGACGCTCGCGCGGCTTGATGACAAGGGTGGCCACTCCCGTATCCTGCGCTGTGTTTACATATGTTGGTGCACCGCAGGTGGCCCACGCCACGCTGCTCACGCGCTTCAGCACCAGCGCGTCAAGGTGCTGGCTGCGCAGCAGTGCTTCCGCTGCCGACATTTTTTGTTCAAATTCACTCATGTCACGATTCCTCAACTTGCGGAACCCGTACGCAGGAAAATTGGAAGCATCGGAAACAGCACGAAATACATTTGCCTGTCTCTTCCGATGTTTCCGCAGTTTCTGCGAACTGGAGATGGTTATTGGTCGGCCGGTTCGTGGTAGTAAGTCTCCCAGCCCAGGTAGTTGGTCAGCGCCTCGTTGATAATCGGGGCGGTCTGGGCCAGGTTCATGGCCACATGGTGCTCAAAGCCCTCGTTGCAGATGTACCTGAGCAACTTCTGCATCTGGGGAATTTCAACCACGCCGTAGCCGCCAAAAGTCTTGAGCGGATCATTCGTCAGTTTGCCTTCGCCCACGTAGGCGCGGATGCGGCCGTTGATGTCGTCGGTGGAGACGCGCAGATACGTGAAGGGGTCCGCCTTGACGCGGCCAACAACCGTGCCCCAGGTGTTGTCCTTGCCCACGGTGCCGGCGATGATCTCCTGCCAATCCATCACGGGAATGTCGTCGGCGCGAATGAGTCCGCCTGCCGCCTGCACGTCGCCCTCGGCCACAAAGATATCCTTGGGCAAGTTGGAGCAGTGGAAGATAACCGCCTTGTTGGGGTCTTCGCCGTAGTTGTTGTTCCAGTCCACAATCGCACTCGGCTTGCCCGAGGCGTAGGCCAGCGCCATCATGGCCACTGTGCCGGCAATGTCCGTCTCGCAAGCGGATGGCATGAGGCGGTTGCTCATCATGCTCATCACCGTGCAGGGGACAATGCCGTAGTACTCCTCGAGTGAGGTCCAGCACTGGATGGCGCTGGCGTCGAGGTCGTGGTCGTCCATCCAGCGGTCGACCACCGCACCCAGTTTGGCGAGTTTCATCACCGAGGACTGCGGCACGCCCTGTGTGGTGATGTAATTCTCGATAGACGCAAGTTTCTCCTGGACGATGCTCTCGTTGTCGCCCATGCGCTCGATCTGGCCAAAGATTTCCGATAGGTCAATGACCTCGGTGGAGATGCCCGATCGCTCGAGCAGCTTCTCGCTGAAGCGCACGGTGTTGAAGGCCGCGGGGCGTGCGCCGATGACGCCGACGCGCGCATGCTTGAGGCCGCGCACTACGCGACAGACACCCGCGAAGTTGTGCAGGTCGCGGATGAAGTCGGCGCTTTCGGGGTCCATCGTATGGCGGGTGGTGAGGGAGTACTTGATGCCGTACTGGCGCAGGTTGTTGCAGCAGGACATCTTGCCGCAGAAGGAATCGCGCCGGTCGGAGACGGCCATGATGCTGGGGTCATCGGGGAAGGCCTGCACGAGCACGGGCACGTTGAGTTCGGACCAGCGCAGCGTGTTGGCAATCGCACGCTCATCGCCGAAGTTGGGCAGGGTGACAAGCACGCCGTCAATCTCGTCGCGGTGGCGGCGGAAGAGGTCGGCGGCCTTCTGGGCATCGGCAATGCTTTCGATGCTGCCGTAGGGCGTATCGTCGGCCTCGACAAGAATCGCCTTGATGCCCTCCTGGGCGAGCACTTTGATGATGGTTTCGCGGCCGCTCACGCATAGATGCTTGGGGAAGAAACCACGATTGCCCACAATGACGCCTAGCGTCACGGGTTTTGTTTCTGCTGCCATGTGAACCTCCTGGTTCAGGCTTGAAAGGAATGGAGAGTGTTTTGAGTCTTTTGAGGAAAGACGCGACAACCCCGCAGGGCAGCCTGCTTGCGGCACGCGGCGCGCGATTAGCGAGGCCGAGCGCACCATGACCGGGCCTTGCTGGGCAAGGACACCCACGGGCTTGTGTTTGGAATCCAAAGGTATGATACCTTACCATTGTTGCCAGCGCCAAAGGAGCGAAGCAGATTGCCCTGGTGCGCCGGACAGCAGGATACTGAAGTTTGATGATTGAAGATTGGTGGTCGCCGCCTGCGCAGCGCCAGCACTGTGTCGAACGCAAGCCTCCAGTCATCTATCTTCAATCATCGGCCATCTCATTTGAGGACTCTTTCCGTCCTCCGGACAACCTATGCTCACGAACATTTCCTCCCGCCACCGTCCCATCCTGCAGGCCGCGCTGGACGCCGTGGACCCGGCGCGCGCGGTGGCGGCTGCGCTGCGTCTTGAGGGCGCACTGCTCCATGTGGGACCGGAGATCATTGACCTGAGCACCGTGCGGCGCGTGGTAGTGCTGGGCGCCGGCAAGGCAGGCGCGCCCATGACGCAAGCCGTGGAAGAGGTATTGGGCGATCGGGTTTCCGGAGGCACCGTTGTCGTCAAAGAGGGGCACGGCGCGCCCACGGCGCGCGTAAAACTGCGCGAGGCTGGCCACCCCGTGCCCACACAGGCGGGGCTGGATGCAGGCGCAGAGTTGCTGGCTCTGGCCAGTGCCGCCGGGCCGGACGACCTCGTCATCTGCCTGCTTTCGGGGGGCGGCTCGGCGCTGCTCGAGTCGTTGCCGGCGCCGCTGACGCTGGCCGACCTGCAGGCGACCACAGCGCTGCTGCTGGCCAGCGGTGCCTCCATCAATGAACTCAACGCCGTGCGCAAGCACCTGTCGTTGGTCAAAGGCGGGCGGCTGGCGCAGGCCGTGGCCCCTGCGCGTCTCCTGACACTCGTCCTCTCGGACGTGGTGGGCAGCCCGCTGGACGTGATCGCCTCGGGCCCCACCGTGGCCGACAATTCCACCTGGGGCGACGCGTGGGAAGTTATCGAGCGCTATGCGCTGGCGGCGCGCCTGCCTGTCACTGTAACTGCGCACCTGCGCGCCGGGCTGGCTGGTGCGCTGCCCGACACACCCAAGGCGGGCGACCCGGCGCTGGCACACGCCGTGACCGTGGTGGTGGGCGACAACGCGCTGGCTGCGGAGGCTGCCCGCACCGAAGCGTCACGCAGTGGCTACAATGCCGCGATCCTGACCCCCGTCCTTGAGGGGGGGGCGCGCGAAATTGCGCGCCTGGGCCTGGCGCTTGCGCGGGAAGGGCAGGTGCATGGCCGGCCGGCCGGCACACCGGCGTTCTTGGTTCTGGGGGGGGAAACGACGGTGGCGCTTGGTGACAATCCGGGCAAGGGCGGGGGCAACCAGGAGAGCGCGCTGGCGGCGGCGCTG
>CAYRVP010000169.1:0-8906 GCA_964427845.1 uncultured Caldilineaceae bacterium | reverse complement strand
CTCCCCCCTCCTGCACCCCGTCCCCGTGCCCTCTTTCGATTTGGTCCCCACCCCCCCGCACAGGACGCTGCGCGGCCCGCGCGGCCGCATGATCCTCTGCAAGGAGGAGTTGGCCAAGGAGATCGCCAAGGCCGTTTTCCCCGGCATGCAGGGTCGCCCGCTGATGCACGTGATCGCGGCCAAGGCCGTGGCCTTTGGCGAAGCGCTGCGCCCCGACTTCCGCGCCTACCAGCAGCGCGTGCTCGACAACGCACAGGTGCTCGCCAATACCCTTGCCGACGAGGGGCTGCGCATTGTCTCCGGCGGCACCGACAACCACCTCATGCTCGTGGACCTGGGGGTGCTGGGCACTGACCCGCAGGGTAACGAGATTACGGGCAAGGCGGTCGAGAAGGCGCTCGACAAGACGGGCATCCACTGCAACAAGAACATGATTCCCTTCGACCCCAAACCTGCGCTTGTGACAAGCGGCATCCGCCTGGGGACACCGGCCGCGACAACGCGCGGCCTGGGCGCAGCAGAGTTTGCGCAGGTGGCGCGCTGGATTGGCGCAGTGGCACGCGAGCCCCACAACGATGCGCTCATTGCGCAGACAAAACATGCGGTCGTCGAGATGATGCGCGGTTACCCGGTTCCGGCCTAGTCAAACGAACACGCGGCGGGTCGATGCTTTGCGGCACGGCCCGCCGCTTTTTTTATTTGTGCAACGCGCACAGCCGATACGCAGTTCACAGACCCCTACCCGGAGGCAATCGAGCCCATGGCCGTCAGCGCAAACAGCGTCCCCACTGCACCGGAGCCGACCTACAGCCGCCGCGAGCAGGTGGGCTGGTACTTCTACGACTGGGCGAACTCCGCCTTCTCCACCACGGTCATTTCGGTCTTCCTCGGCCCGTACCTCACGGCGATTACGCAGAGCGCCGCCGATGGGAATGGCTTCGTCTACCCGCTGGGGCAGTGGCTGCCGATTGCCGCCGACTCCTTCTTCCCCTACATCGTCTCGCTTTCGGTGGTGCTGCAAGTCCTCTTCCTGCCCATCATGGGGGCAATTGCCGACTACACGCGCCTGAAGAAGCGTATGCTCGGCATCTTTGCCTACGTAGGCGCGTTTGCCACAATGGGCATGTATTTTCTGCAGGGCAGCAACTACATCCTGGGCGGTGTGCTCTTTCTGATTGCCAACCTGAGCTTTGGCGCATCGATCGTCTTCTACAACGCCTATTTGCCCGATATCGCCTCTCCCGATGACCGCGACAAGGTCTCCTCGCAAGGGTGGGCGATTGGCTATCTGGGCGGCGGGTTGCTGCTTCTGCTCAACCTGGGCTTTCTGCAAGTGCTGGCCCCGCGCCTTGGCGTTTCCACGGGTGACGCGGTGCGCATCTGCCTCGCTTCGGCGGGCGTGTGGTGGGCCATCTTCACGCTGATTCCGCTGCAGCGGCTGGTGACGCACCAGTCGCGCAAGCAGCTTCCGGAGGGCTCGACCTACCTGGGCGTGGGCTTCAGGCAACTGGGCCATACGCTGCGCAAGTTGCCCGGCCTGCCGCAAACGCTGCTCTTCCTCGTGGCCTACCTGCTCTACAACGACGGCATCCAGACGGTGATTGCGCTTTCGGCGCAGTTTGGCAGCCAGGAACTGGGCATGGAGAGCTCGCAGTTGGTGCTGCTGATCCTCATGGTGCAGTTTGTGGCCTTTGGAGGCGCGCTGGGCTTTGGCTATCTGGCGCGCGCCATCGGCGCCAAGCGCGCCATTCTCGTCAGCCTTGTGATTTGGACGGGGGTGACGATTTTTGCCTATGCGTGGCTTAGCTCGATTGCGCAGTTCTTTGTAATGGGCGCGGTGATTGGCCTTGTGCTGGGGGGCAGCCAGGCGCTGAGCCGCTCGCTCTTCTCGCAGATGATCCCGCGCGGACAGGAGGCGGAGTATTTCAGCCTCTATGAGGTGAGCGAGCGTGGCACAAGCTGGATGGGGCCGCTGCTCTTTGGCCTGGCGCTGCAGTTCACAGGCAGCTACCGCGTGGCGCTGCTGAGTATTGGCTTCTTTTTCCTGGCGGGGCTTGCCTTGTTGCCACTCGTCAACGTGCGCCGGGCGATTGAGGAGGCGGGCAATGTGCCGCCCGCGCGGGTGTAGAGGGCGGGCAAGCGCCGCTGAATGCCGCCCGCAATCACGTACACGCTTGCGTTGATGACTGCAGGCATCTCCAGGCTGCGGCGGACGTCCGCCGGATCTCGCCGCTGGAATAAATGCCTGGATAATCATCCACTGGCTGTCGGATAAATCTGCGGGATATCGTTTTGTGTCCACAACGCAAGCGCATACCACGTTTAGTCCGGCAGCCAGTCCTCTCACATAGCCTCTCAGGGGGTACTCATGACCAACCCCATGCAGCCTGGGCCAGCCGGCGAGGGGCGCGCGCCTGACGCGCCTGAGCGCTCTATATCGCGCGCGCCCTCGATGCAGGTGGCAACGCGCATTGTGGCCACGCTTGCGGCGCGCGACCTCATCGCACCCGAGCAGAGTGATGCGCTGCAGAGACAAATCGCGGCGGGCGTGCTGACTCCTGACGACTGGATCCAGATCGCACGCCGGGCGGTCGCGATCGATTCCGCGGAGGGCGGCCGCGATGATTGAGCAACTCACCCTCTCCAGCTTTCGCGGCAGCACACAACCCCTCACAGTGCGTTTTACGCCAAACAAGCAGGTCGCGCTCATTTATGGCGAGAACGGCTCCGGCAAGTCGACAATTGTGGATGCAGTCGACTTTGTCTGTAATCAGGAGCTTGGGGCGATTGGCGATCGCAGCGGCGTCACTGCTGCAAAGTATATCGTCTCGGTCGATGCAACCGCGAGCGACCTTGAAGTCTGCCTCCGAAGCGGCGGCATGGAATGGTGCGCAGCGCTCAGCGGTCGCACGGTGTTGGTCACGCCGGACAATCCACCGCGCGCGCTGGTGTTGCGCCGTGCCGACATCACCCGCCTCATGGAGGCCGCGCCGGCGGACTGCTACAAGGCGCTGCAGGCCTTCATCACCGTGCCGCACATCGAGCGCGCTGAGGAGGCTCTGCGTGCTGCGCACAAGCGCGTGAGCGCCGAGGTGGATCAGGCGCGGCGTAGCCTCGAGCAGGCTACGCGCGGTCTTGCCACGCTTTGGCAAAACGAAGGCGCGCCTGCGCCGGGCGCGGTGGCGTGGGCACAGGCACAGACGCGTGAGGATGTGAACGCGCTGCGCAACCGGCTGGACGCGCTGCGCGAACTGCTTGGCGCCTTCCGCGAAACCGAAAGGCTGCGCGCCGAAGCCCGCAAGAACCACAGCGACTTGACACAGGTGCGCGCTAGCCTGGACAAACTCGAGGCGGCCATGGCCGCTGAAGCCGGCGGGACCGACGCCGGCGACGTGCAACTCGTGCGGCTGCTCGAAGAGGCGCAGCGCTACCTGCAGGTCCCTCACGATGACGCGCAACACTGTCCCCTCTGCGGCAAACCCGAAGCGCCCGCCCTGCTGCTGAAGCGGATTGAGACGGCGCTTGCGCGCGCCGCAACCCTGCGGGCGTTGCTCGAACAGCAAACGGCGCTGCAGAAGCGCCTGAATGGCCTCGCCGCCATTCAGGCGGCCACGCGCGCACAATACATTGAAGGCTGCCACTCGCTGGCCGCAGCGATGGCCGCTGCGCCCAGTGCGTTCCGTGGCCATGCCGACGTCGGTGCGCTGGAAGCGGTGGAGGAGACGAACGATGCGCTGCTTGCCGCCAAAGACGCGCTCGTCGATCTGGCATCGCGCGAGCCGATCCTTGGCGCAGCGCTCGATGCGGTCCAGAAGACGCTCAACCAGTTGACGGCGCTGCGCAGCTATCTGCAGAGCATTGCAGATGCCAATGCCGTTTTGGCAGAGCAACAGGAGGTGCAGGAGCGGCTGACTGCATATCTGGTTGTTGTGGAGGAGGAACGCAAACGCTACGTCGAAAGGCTGATGCAGCAGATTGGCGACCAGGTGAACCAATTCTACGCCGCCATCCACCCCGGTGAGGCGCTCGGCGACGCCGCCATCAACGTCAAGTCCACGGGGCGCGCCTCGCTGGAGCTGAAGGCGCGCTTTGCGGGCCGGCACGAAATACCGCCAAGCGCTTTCTACAGTGAAGCGCACCTGGACACGCTGGGGCTTTGCATCTACCTGGCCATGGCCAAGAATGCAGACGCAGAGGCTGGCATTGTTGTGCTCGATGATGTGCTGGGTTCGCTTGATGACCTCCATCTGCAGCGGGTCGTTGACCTGCTTGCAGCGGAGGCGCCCCACCTGGGCCACCTCATCATCACGACGCCGTCGCGCCGCTGGTTTGAGCAAATGCGCGCGTCCAGCACGCTCAATGCCGACTTGATCGAGTTGCAGCCATGGGGGCTTGTGCGCGGCATCGGCCTCGTGCGCGCGCACGCGGCGTAAGGAATGAAGAGCGCGGATCGGTTTGTGAGAACTGCCCATGCAGGTCACACCTCCCGGCGTGACGCTCCGGCTGTGCACCAGTGGCGTTTCCATTGCGATATGACTGTGGCGAGCGATGTCGCGGCGCAATGGGAATCCACAGCACCCCATTCCTTCACGGCTAATTGCAGGAAAAACCTCCGTGCTGACAGACTGGCGCAAAGCAAACCGCGGCACGCCAGGCGCCTTATCCCGCTTCACCCAACGTCATTCTGCGCTTCCCACAGCAGGTCAAGGAGAAGTTATGCTGATCGGGCTCCCCAGGGAGATCAAGGACAACGAGAATCGCGTGGGGATGACGCCGGGCGCTGTCAAGGCGCTCTGCCGGCGCGGCCACCGCGTGCTGGTTGAGCAGGGCGCAGGTGAGGGCAGCAGCCTCTCCGACGGCGAGTATGTGGCCGCGGGGGCCGAGATTGTGCCCGAAGCAGCCGATGCCTGGGCAGCCGACATGGTCGTCAAGGTCAAGGAGCCAATTCATGAGGAGTATGGCTTTCTGCGCCCGGGGCTCATCCTCTTCACCTATTTGCATCTCGCCGCCGACCGGTCCCTCACCGAGGTGCTGCTGGCGCAGAGGGTGACGGCCATCGCCTATGAAACCGTGCAGACCGCCGACAATATGCTGCCCTTGCTCATGCCCATGAGCGAGGTGGCCGGGCGCATGGCTACACAAGTGGGGGCCACCTACCTGCAGAAGACGCACGGCGGGCGCGGCGTGCTGATGGGGGGGGTGCCGGGTGTGGCCCCTGCGAACGTTGCCATTCTGGGCGGCGGCACCGTGGGCGCCAACGCTGCGCGCGTGGCCGTGGGCTTGGGCGCGCGTGTGACGGTGCTCGACATCAACCATGATCGTCTCAAGTACATGGACGACATCTACCGCGGCTCGCTGCAAACCCGCTCGAGCGACGAGTACAACATTGAAGACGTCGTCTACGAGGCGGACCTGGTCATCGGCGCGATTCTCATCCCGGGCGGGCGCGCGCCGTGGCTGATTACGCGCGACATGCTGCGCCACATGCGCCCCAGTTCAGTGATTGTGGACGTAGCCGTGGACCAGGGCGGCTGTGTCGAAACCACCCGCCCCACCACCCACAGCAACCCCACTTATGTGGTGGATGGCGTGGTGCATTACTGCGTGGCCAACATGCCGGGGGCCGTGCCGCGCACCAGCACCTTCGCGCTCAACAACCAGACCATGAACTACACACTCCGCCTTGCCGGCGAAGGGCTGGATGCCGTGCGCGCCAACCGCCCGCTGCAACTGGGGCTCAACACTTTCGCCGGCCACCTCACCTACCAGGGCGTGGCCGACGCCTTTGACATGACCTACATGCCGCCGCTGGTGGCGCTGGGGTAATCGGCGTTGCAGTGTCAGCAGGTAATTGAAGACTGAGGATTGACGATTGACGATTGGCCTCGACGCAAGCCCAATCGTCAATCGTCAATCGTCAATTCTCAATTCTCAATTTCCTGACGACCCAAGGACTTTCCGCATGGCCGCCGACTTTGAACTGCTGCGCAACGTCACCATAGGGCAATACATTCCGGCTGAGTCACCCGTCCACCGGATGGACCCGCGCGCCAAACTGCTGGCCACGCTCTTTACGGGGCTGGCGGTCGCCTCCACGCGCAGTATACTCGCCAGCCTGATTCTGCTGGCCGTGCTCATGATGACCACGCGCCTGGCAAAACTCGAAATTCGCTACGTGTTGCGCGGGCTGCTGCCTGGGCTGGGTGCACTGCTCTTCATCTTCGCCATCCAATTCCTCTTCCAGGGGCCCAACGTGCCGTGCGGCGATATGTACTTCCAGTGGCGCTTCGTGCAGATTTCACCCTGCCTTATCTATATTCTGCTGCTGGGCGCGGTGCGCGTGGTGGCTTTCCTCTTCCTCGTGAGCCTGCTCACTCTCACCACGACGGCTTCCCACCTGACGCACGCCAGCGAAATGCTGTTGAGCCCCTTCCAGCGCATTGGCCTGCCCGCACACGAAGTGGCGCTGGCCAACATGATTGCCCTGCGCTTCATCCCCACCCTCGCCGATGAACTGGACCGCACCATGAAGGCGCAGGCCAGCCGCGGGGCCGACATCGGCGAACGGCGCTGGTGGCGCCCCGACAAGATGGTGCGCGAACGGATGCCTCTCTTTGTGCCCCTCTTTGTGAATGCGCTGCGCCGCGCCGAGGAGTTGGTGGTGGCCATGGAGGCGCGCGGCTATGTGGGGGGCAAGGGACGCACCAAGTTTGTCACCTTTGCCAGCCACACCAGCGACTGGATTGTTGTTGCACTCACGGCGCTGCTGTGGATTGCGGCCATGCGCCTGCCCTGGGCCGCGTGGGAATATGCGCTCCTCGGCATCCGCTGGCAGCCCTGAGCGGTTGCACCCCCCTGCTGCTTCGGGTAGACTGCAGGCATCTTTACTGGCACGCAACCGATTGGACTGCCCGGCGGCGTGGCTGCAGCGGACGCGGCTTGGGTGCGCGTCCTCACGGAGGAGGGAACATGACGATCTCAACCCGCAGTATCGTCGTAGCAGGCATTCTGATTGCGGTCTCGTCGGTGCTCGCGCTCACGGGGCTGGGCTACTTCCCCGTGCCCAACGTCACGAGCGAAGCGACCGTTATGCACGTCCCGGCCATCATTGGCGGCGTGCTCGAGGGGCCGGTGGTGGGCGTCATCGTCGGCATGGTCTTCGGCCTCAACGCGCTCCTGCGCTTCTCAGGGCTGCCCATCTTTGCCGGGCAGCCGGCGTGGATGCCCTTCGTCGTCCTCTTCCTGCCCCGCCTGCTGATTGGCGTAGGCGCGTGGCTTGCCTACATTGGGCTCAAGCGCACAAATGAGATCTTCGCGCTGGGCGCAGCGGCGGTGGTGGGGACGCTGACCAACACCGTGGTCGTCATAGGATTGGGCATCCTCTTTGGCATTCTGCCCGTCGCCATCATCCCCACGGTGCTTCCGCAGGCGGTCTTCGAGTCGGTGGTCGCGGCGGTGCTGACGATTGCCGTGGTGGCTGCGTGGAAGAGCATCGACCGCGGCCGCGGCGGTTCGAGCGTGTAGCCAGTGACGTTCGCGCAGCGATGCGACAGATGCAGCAGATGCGACAGACAAAGCAGAGATGAGCGCGAGAAGTCTGTCTGTGTCTGTGCACAGGCCGCGAAGTCCAGCGAGGGGTATGGAATGGAGCATTGCGCGTGGTAAGCAGTGAAGGCGGCGTGCAGCCGCAAAATGATCCCAGCATCATGGCCGTGGAGTGGGCGCTGATTGCCCACCCGGCCGTTGTGGAGGCGGCGGCCATGGGCGGCGCACCCACGGACGGCGCAGCGCTGCGTGTGTATGTGGTGCTCGATGGCGCCGCCTCTGCCGATGACGCGCAGCGCGCCTCACTGACCAGTTATGTGCAGCAAAATCTGGGCGACACGGCCCCTGCCATGGAAATTGTCTTTGTGGAGGTTCTGCCCAAGACACGCACCGGCAAGGTTGCGCGCTGGGTGTTGGGCGACCAGGCCAACGGCTGAACTCGCAACTTCGTCGCAGCAGAGAACTGCATCACAAAAGCGCCGTGTCGCTGCGTCTCAACGCCGCCCGAATGCACGCGCAACCCGCGTGCGTTATCATGGATTCATCGCGCAGGATCCCCCACTCCACCCGCCCACTTCAGAGGAGCCACCCATGACCAATAACCTCCCTGCCGGCGTTGCCATCCTGGGCGCGCCCTCGCCCGCCGTGGACGCGGTGCTCACGCCCGAGGCGCTGGCTTTCGTGGCCGACCTGCACCGCACCTTCAACCCGCGCCGCATTGAACTGCGCACCGCACGCGCACGCCGGCAGGCCGCGATTGACGCCGGCGAGATGCCCACCTTTCCCGCCGAAACCGAGGCTGTGCGCAACGCCACCTGGCAGGTGGCCCCCACCCCGGCCGATCTTGACGACCGCCGTGTCGAGATCACCGGCCCCACCGAGCGCAAGATGATGATCAACGCGCTCAACTCGGGCGCAAAGGTCTTCATGGCCGACTTTGAGGACGCGCTCTCGCCCACGTGGGAGAATGTCATCCAGGGGCAGATCAACTGCTCCGATGCGATCCGGCGCACAATTACCTTCACCAATCCGGACGGGCGCGTCTACGCGCTCAACGAAACCGTAGCCACCCTGCTGGTGCGGCCGCGCGGCTGGCATCTGGTTGAGAAACACGTCACCGTGGATGGCGAGCCGATCAGCGCGAGCCTCTTCGACTTTGGCCTCTACTTCTTGCGCAACGCGCAGGAACTGCTCGCGCGCGGCAGCGGCCCCTACTTCTACCTGCCCAAGCTCGAGGGCAGGCACGAGGCGCACCTCTGGAACGAAGTCTTCGCCCACTCTCCAAAAGCACTGGGAATCCCCCACGGCCCGGTGCACGACGCCATTCTCTCGGCTTCCCTTGATCGCACGCCAGACGGTTT
>CAYRVP010000168.1:0-8957 GCA_964427845.1 uncultured Caldilineaceae bacterium | reverse complement strand
GCCAGCGGCGAACAGTGCCTCGAACAACTGGTGCTCACGCGCCCCAGCTGGATCGGCGAGATTCACCAGGCCTATGCCAGCGCCGGCGCCGATGTGATCAAGACGCACACCTTTGGCGCCAACCGCGCCCGGCTGGCCGCATTTGGCCTCGGCGACTCCGTGCGCGAACTCAACTTCAAGGCGGTCAAGCTGGTGCGCGATGTGCGTGAGGTGGCCGGGCGCTCGCTCTTCATCGCGGGCGATGTGGGGCCGCTGGGCAAGCGCCTTGCCCCCGACGGCCCGCTGACGCGTGCGGAGGCCGATGCCATCTTCCGCGAGCAGATCAGCGTACTTTGGGAAGCTGGGGCCGACCTGCTCCTCTTTGAGACCTTTACGGCGCTCGAGGAAATGGAGATCGCCATCGGTGCGGCGCGCAGCCTCTGCGATCTGCCCATCGTCGCGTCGCTTACCTATGCGCAGGATGGCTACACCACCGACGGCTACACAGCCGCCGATGCGGCGCAAAGGCTGACAGCGGCCGGGGCCGACGTCATCGGCGCCAACTGCACGGTGGGGCCGGCGGCGCTCCTCGAGACGGTGCAGGCGCTGCATGCCGCCGCGCCGGGCGCACACCTCATCGCCATGCCCAACGCCGGCTTCCCCGAGCGCGTAGAGGGGCGCTTTATGTATCCCGCCAGCCCCGCCTACTTTGCGCGCTTTGTGCCTGCCTTCCTGGAGCAGGGCGCATGCCTGGTGGGGGGCTGCTGCGGCACCACGCCCATGCACATTCGCGAAATGCGCACCGCGCTTGACGTGGCGCTTGCGCCCGACCACGTCGCACCCGTGCGGATAGAGGTGGACGAGCCCACGGCGCTGCCCGGCAGTTCCTCGGCGGCGGATTATGGCGCGGCCGATGTGGACCAACCCACGGCGCTGCTGCGCAAGCTGCGCGCCGGCAAGTTCGTCATCAGCGTGGAGGTGGACCCACCGCGTGCATTTACGGCGGAGAAGCAGATTGAAGGCGCCGAGTATGCCAAGCGCATTGGCGCCGACGCCGTCAACGTGGCCGACAGCCCCATGGCGCGCGTGCGCATGGGCGCCCTCGCCCTCTGCGTGGAAATTCAGCAGCGCGTGGGCATCGAGACGATTGTCCACTTCACCACGCGCGACCGCTCCCTCATGGGTCTGCAGTCCGACCTCATCGGCGCGCACATGCTGGGTGTGCGCAGCATTCTCGCACTCACAGGGGATCCACCCAGCCTGGGCGATACGCAACAGAGCACGCCCGTCTATGACGTCGACTCAATTGGGCTGACGCGCATCATCAGCCGCTTCAACGACGGCGTGGACCCGGCAGGGCGCGACATGGGCCGCCGCGCCGCCTTCACAATTGCCGTCGCATGCGACCCCACGCGCCCCAACCTTGATGAGGAGATCGAGCGCTTCCATCGCAAGGTGAGCGCCGGCGCGCACTTCACCATGACGCAGCCCATTTATGATGCGCAGCTTTGGCGAACTTTTGTGGAGCGTTACGAGCAGATATACGGCGCATTCCCGGTGCCGGCGCTGGTGGGTGTGCTGCCGCTGCAGGGGCACAAGCATGCCAGTTTTCTGCACAACGAGGTGCCCGGCATTACCCTCACCGAGGCAACGCTGGAGCGCATGCGCCGTGCCGGCCCCAATGGCCGGCAGGAGGGCGTCGCCATGGCGCAGGAACTGCTGCTCGAACTCAAGGAACTGCCCTATGTGCAGGGCGTCTACCTCATGCCCAGCTTTGGCCGTTACGAACTCACGTGCCAGGTGCTGGAGGTGCTGACGCCCGAGGAACTGCTGTACGCAGATGGCACAGGTACTCCGTAGCGGAAGGCCTACCGGCCTTCATTTTGGGGCAACCGGCGTGCTGCGGCCACCAAAATAAAGGCCGGGAGGCCTTCCGCTACGGATAGCGGATCGACCACTTCTGAACGACTGTGAAGCCACCCCCCACAACCAAACCGGAGGAACTCCATGGCGAAGATTCTTGTCACCGGCGGCGCGGGATTCATCGGCTCGCACGTGGCGCGCGAGTTGGTCGCGCGCGGCCACAGCGTCACCGTGCTGGACGACCTGAGCGGCGGCTATCGCGACAACGTACCCGCCGGCGCGCACTTTGTGCAGGGCAGCATCACCGATGCCGGGCTGGTCGCATCGCTCTGCGGGCAGGAGCGCTTTGCCTATATCTACCACCTGGCCGCCTACGCTGCCGAGGGGCTGAGTCACTTCATTCGCCGCTTCAACTACACCAACAACCTCATCGGCAGCGTCAACCTTGTCAACGCCGCCGTCAATACGGGCGTGGAATGCTTCGTCTTCACCTCATCCATCGCAGTCTATGGCCCCAGCCCCGAACTCCCCATGACCGAGCAGACCCCCGCCCACCCTGAGGATCCCTACGGCATTGCCAAGCTCGCCGTGGAGATGGACCTTGAGGCGGCACGGCGCCTGTTTGGCCTCAACCATGTCATCTTCCGCCCGCACAACGTCTATGGTGAGGGGCAGAACATTGCCGACCGCTACCGCAACGTGGTCGGCATCTTCATGAATCAGATTCTCCAGGGCAAGGCGATGACCGCCTTTGGTGATGGTGAGCAGCAGCGCGCCTTCAGTTACATTGGCGACATCGCGCCTATCATGGCCGACTGCATCGATACGCCCGCCGGCTGGAATCAGGTCTTCAACATTGGGGCCGACACGCCCTACACGGTCAACGCGCTGGCGCGCGCGGTGGCGCAGGCCATGGGTGTGGCGCCCGCCATTGAGTATCTGCCCGCACGCCAGGAGGTGCTCAACGCGTGGTCGTCGCATGCTGCGGTGCGGCGCGTCTTTGGCGAGCGGCCGCAGCACACGCTCGAAGAAGGGCTCGCGCGCATGGCGGCGTGGGTCAAGGAGCATGGCGCACGCGCCAGCCAGGGCTTCGAGGAGGTCGAGGTGTGGAAGAACTTCCCCAGGGCGTGGCAGTCGAGCGTGGAGAGGGCGGGCAAGCAGCAGGTGCGCTGATGAGCGACGCCATCACAGAGCCATTGGTTGTAACGGTCATTCTCAACACCAACCGGCGCGACGACACGCTGGCCTGTCTGGCGTCGCTGGCGTGTTCGACCTATGCGCGCAACCACATCCTGCTGCTCGACAACGGCTCCACCGACGGCAGCGCCGAGGCGGTGGCCAAGGCCTTTCCTGCCGTGGAGATTCTGCCGCTGGCGCAAAACCTGGGCTACGCGGGCAACAACAATGTGGGCATCGAAGCGGCGCTCGCGCGCAACGCCGACTGGGTGTTTGTGCTCAACGAGGACACACTCCTGGAGCCCGGCTGCGTGGCGGCGCTTGTTGAGACGGGCGCGGCCGATGCGCAGATCGGCGTCGTGGGCCCTAAAGTACTTCATGCCGGCGAGACAGCCATCATCCAGTCGGCGGGTGGGCGCATGGACCGCTACTGGCGCTCGTCGCACCGGGGACAGAACGAGCCGGACACCGGGCAGTTTGATACACAGCGCGATGTGGACTGGATTTCGGGCTGCGCCATCTGCGTGCGCGCCGAAGCCATCCGCCGCGCGGGGATGCTTGACGCTGCCTATTTCTACTACTGGGAAGAAACGGAATGGTGTTTGCGCCTGCGCCAGCACGGCTACCGCATGTGCTATGCACCGGCGGCGGTTCTGCGCCACAAGGGGGTGCAGGTGGATTATCAGCCCAAGCCGTCGGTGGGCTACTACAACACGCGCAACCGTTTGCAGACGCTATATAAACACGGTGCGCCGTTGGCCGCGCGCGTCGTAGCCTACCGCGAGATCATGCGCACGCTGGCCAGTTACACGCTGCGTCCCAAATGGCGCGACCGGCGCGCACACCGCGACGCCATCTGGCGCGGGCTGCGCGACTACCAGCGCGGCCGCCTGGGGCCGATGGCACAGTAAGACGCCTGTACGCAGAAAAAGCGGGATGAATCTTGCTTCTTCCGTTGTTTCCGCCTTTTCTGCGTACAGGCGTTTACTGCGCAGCGACGAACGCGATCGCTTGCGTGCGGCTGTGGGTAAGGCTGAGCGACCATTCGTCCAGGCCCATCTCCGCCGCGCGCCGCGCCGCACCGCCATGCAGCCGCAACTGCGGCGCGCCACCATCCATGCGCACAACCTCAATATCCGTCCACACCACGCCGGCGCGCCAGATGCCCGTGCCCAATGCCTTGGCCACGGCTTCCTTGGCGGCAAAGCGCACGGCCAGCGATTCCATGCGGCTGCCGCTGTCGGCGCGCTCCAGCGGCGTATAGACGCGCTGCAGAAAGCGGTCGCCATAGCGGCCAACGGCCATGCGCACGCGTGCAATCTCAATGAGGTCAACGCCGGTGTGGAGCATTGTGTAGGGAGGCAAGTTGTTGACTGGTTGACTGGTTGACTGGTTGACTGGCTCACTGGTGGACTGGTTGATTAGCGTGCATCTGGCGATTGCCACCAGTCGGCCAATCAACAAGTCCACCAGTCAACTAGTTCTGTCTTTCCGCCCCTGCCGTCACCACGGCCAGCGCCTCGGGGCGCAGGTAGGCGTGGGCCACGCGCTGCACATCCTCAATGGCGATGGCGTTGATGATGGCAGGGTAGCGCGCCAGAAAATCGAGACCCAGACCATTCCACTCCATGCTCAGCAAGGTGGACGCGAGGCCATCGTTCGTCTCCAGGGTGAGGGGCAGCACACCGGTGAGGTAGGCCTTGCTGTCGGACAGTTCCTCGGCGGTGACAGGGGCCCGCGCCATCTTGTCAATTTCGGCCAGCATGCTCGCCACGGCGCGGTCGACGTCGGCTGGGTTTACGCCCGCGCCCGCCAGCCAGACGCCTGCATCGCGCCCGGCATCGAGCGAACTGTAGGCAAAGTAGGCCAGCCCCTGCTGCTCACGCACAACCTCGCCCAGGCGTCCCATCATGCCGAAGACGCCCAGGATGGAGTTGGCCATGCGCACGGCGTAGAAGTCGGGGTGGTTGCGCGCGACGGCCTGCACGCCCAGCAGAATGTCGGACTGCACCTTGCCGGCCATGGGCACGTGGAGGCGGGTGGCCTGTGCCAGGGGAGGCACGGCGTCCAGCGTGCGCGGCGGCGGCGAGGCTTGCCAGTCGCCCAGGGCGCCGGCCAGCAGGTCGACGGCGGCCTGCGCGGCAATGTCGCCGCTGACGGCGAAGATCGCACCGCGAGGCCCGTAGTGGCGCGCATGGAAGGCGGCCACATCGTCGCGCGTGATCGTGCGCACGGTTTCCACGTAGCCGCTCACGGGCTTGCCCAGTACGTGGCCGCCGTAGATTGTCTCGTAGAAATGCAGCGCCGCCATGGAACCGGTGTCCTGCTCGCGCTCCTGCAGGCGCACGAGCTTCTGGCCGCGTACAAGGTCAAAGTAGGGCTGCGGCATGGTGGGGCGGCGCAGCGCGTCGGCCATGACTTCCACCAGCGCAGGAAAGTCCTCGTTCAGGCAGGTGATGCCCACGTTGGCGGCGTCGCTCTCGCTGGAGAAGTAGAGCGACGCGCCCACCGATTCGGTGATCTGGTTGAAGCGATTGTAGTCATAGCGGGCGCTGCCGCGCGAGAGCATGGCAGTGGTGAAGCTGCTGAGGCCCGCCTGCGTGGCGGGGTCGTCCACCGCACCCACATCGAGAGTGCCTTCGAGTACGACGACGGGCGTGGCGTGGTTCTCACGCACAAGAATGATGATGCCGTTTTCCAGCACCACGCGTGTGATTGTGTCGGGGCCGGGGTAGGAGAGGGTGCTGCTCATGCGGCCACCGCCGGTTCATCCATATCGTCCTCATCTGTGCCATCTTCGTCCCACGCCCCATCGTCCATTGAGTCTGCGGCGTCGGGGTCGGGCAGATACCAGCCAACCACCTGCAGCGCCGGCTTGAAGTAGGTTTGTGCGACGCGCTGCACGTCCGCCAGTGTCACTGCGGCAAGACGCGCGGGCCACTCGTCCAGCCACGCCTGGCCGGTCACCATCTCGGCAAAGCCCAGCCAGTAGGCCTGATAAGTGACGCTGTCGCTCGAGTAGGCGAACTGGGCGCGCGTCTGCTTGATGGCTTGCGTCAACTCCTCCTGCGCGATCCCCTGCTCCTGCACCTTGTGGACTTCGCCCCAGAGGGCGGCCTCAATCTGCGTGTGCTCCACTTCGGGCGCAAGAGTGACGAAGAAGGAGAAGAGGTCCGGGTCGATGGTGGGGCGGTAGCTGCTGCCGGCGTCGGCGGCAATGCGGCTTTCGACCAGCGCCTTGTAGAGGCGGTTGGTGCGTGCGTTGCCGCCGCCGCCGGCCATGCCGAGCCCCTTGGCGCCACTGAAGACGGCGTCAAGCACAATCAGCGGGAAGAAGTCGGCGTGGGTGGCCCCGGGTGCGCGGAACGCGAGCGTGAGGTAGGCCGTGGGGTCATTGCCGCGCAGCACAACGCGCCGCTCGGCCAGTTGCTCGGGTTCGACCACGCGCATGGGCGCAGGCGCCGGCCCGCGCGGGATGGCGGCGAAGTGGCGCTCAATCGCTGCGAGCATGGTGGCTGCGTCAAAATCGCCTACGGCCACGGCCACAGCGTTGTTGGGCGTATACCAGGCGGCGTAGTGCGCGAAGAGATCGTCGCGCTGCATGGTGTGCAGGTCGCTCTTCCAGCCGATAATGGGGTGGCGGTAGGGGTGGGCATAGAAGGCCAGCGCCTGCACTTCCTCGCTGAGGAGGTAGGCGTAGGCATTCTCGCTCCCCTCGCGCTCGCTGATGATCACCGTGCGCTCCGACTCGGCCTCGACGGGGTCGAAGAGACAGTTGGCCATGCGGTCGCTTTCAACCTGCAGTGCGAGGTCAATGCGATCGGCGGGAAAGGTCTCGAAATAGGTGGTCCAATCCTGGCTGGTCATGCCGTTGAAGGTTCCGCCGGCGCGCGACACGGCCTTGTCGAAGGCGCCACGCGGGAAGGCGTCGGTGCCTTTGAAGAGCATGTGCTCCACCCAGTGGCTAATGCCCGTGAGCCCCGGCGCCTCGTTGCGGCTGCCCACGCGGTAGAAGATCCAGAAACTGGCGACCGGCGCGCTGTGGTTTTCGCGCACGAGCACCTGCAGGCCGTTGGCAAGGGTGGCGCGGTGGAGGGGCTGCTGGATCATAGGCGGGTGGTCATTGGTCATTGGTGCGTGGTGAACCTGTTACTGGTTGACTGGTGAACTGGTGGACTGGTGGACTGGTACTGATCATTGACAATTGATCATTGAAGATAGCCGCCGCTGCGCCATCATCAATTCTCAATCTTCAATCATCGGACTACACTCTGCACTAAACCATCAGCGCCGGCACAAGGCCGGCGCGTTTGGCGTTCGTTCGATTCCCACCGACGTCCCTGCGCACCTACACAACCTGCTCGGTTGCGGCGGCTACTGCCGCTTTGGTGGGCGGGGCTGAAACGACCTCGGCCCCGTTGTGGCGCGGCGCTTCAGCGTACTCCTGAAAGTGCTCACTGTCGTCGTGCAGATGGCCGCGGCCCACGGCGCGATAGGTGAAGCCGATCACCCCCATCTTGTGCGCGTCATAGAGGTTGCGCCCGTCGATTACCACGGGGCGCGCCATCAAGCTCTTCACGCGGTCCAGGTCAATCTGCTTGAATTCGTTCCACTCCGTGCACACAAGCAGCGCGTCAACGCCGGTTGCCAATTCATAGGGATCCGCAGCCAGCGTGAGGCTGGGCAGCGTGCGTGCGGCGTTGGGCATGGCCACGGGGTCATAGCCCGTAACAATCGCGCCCTCGTTCTGAAGCATACGCGCAATTTCGAGCGCGGCCGACTCGCGAATGTCGTCGGTGTTTGGTTTAAAGGCCAGCCCCAGGATGCCTATCTTCTTGCGGTCCAGGCGACCGTCAAGCGTTTCGCGCAGGTTGAAGACGGCCCAGCGGCGCATGTCGCGGTTGATCTCCATGACGGCGCGCAGCAGTGACGGGTGCGAGCCGTGCACGAGCGCCATGTGCTCAAGCGCCTTCACATCCTTGGGGAAGCAGGAGCCGCCATAGCCCAGCCCCGCATTGAGGAACTGATTGCCGATGCGCCTGTCAAAGCCCATGCCCTGCGCCACCTCTTCCACATCGGCGCCCAACTTCTCGCAAATCAGCGCGATCTGGTTGATGAAGCTGATCTTCGTGGCGAGAAAGGCGTTGCTGGCATACTTGATCATCTCGGCGGTGCGCAGGTCGGTCATCACTATGCGCGTGCGCAAGGGCAGATGCAACTGCGCCACCTTCTCGGCGGCGTCATGGTTGCGGCTGCCAATCACCACGCGGTCGGGGTTGAGGAAATCGTGAATCGCCGATCCTTCACGCGTGAACTCGGGGCAGGAGACAACCGCGAACTCAATCGGCTGGGGCTGGCTGTGCTTGATGATGTCGGCCACCCAGTCGCCCGTGCCCACGGGCACCGTGCTCTTGTTGATGACGATGAGGGGGCGGTGCATGGTTTGGGCCACGCTTTCGGCGGCCATGCGCACATACTGGAGGTCGGCCTCGCCATCGACACCGCTGGGCGTGCCCACGCAGATGAAGATGAAGTCGGCGTCGGCCAGTGCTTCGTCATAGGAAGTGGTGAAGCGCAGCCGGCCCGAACGCACGTTGCGCTGGATCATCTCGCTCAGGCCGGGCTCATAAATCGGCACTTGCCCGTCGCGCAACATCGCGATCTTCTCTTCGCTGATGTCAATGCAGGTGACATTGTTGCCCATATCGGCAAAGCAGGTGCCGGTCGACAGTCCCACATAGCCTGTGCCGGCGACAGCGATATTCTTCATAGACATTTCTCCCTAAACGAAGTGCGTTGCAGGTCGAACTGATAACTGAGAATTGATCATTGATTATTGAAGATTCGTGTGCAGCAAAGTCAATCATCAATTATCAGTCATCAATGAGTCTGCTGAAACAACATACGGTTGCGAAATCGACGGATGAACAGAATGGCGA
>CAYRVP010000167.1:0-8957 GCA_964427845.1 uncultured Caldilineaceae bacterium | reverse complement strand
TCCCCACTCCCCACTCCCCACTCCCCACTCCCTACTCCCTACTCCCTACTGCCTACTGCCCACTGTCCGACCTCAGAACCAATTCACCTTGAGTTGAGCAGCCCCCGTGTGTTCGTAATACTCAACGCGCACGGTATGGTAGCCTGCCGCCAGGGTACGCGTGGCGCTGTGCGTGACCTGTGCCCCCTGGTCCACCCAGGAGTCGATAATGAGTAGGTTATCGACATAGACGCGCACACCGTCATCGCTGGTAGCCTGGAAGGTATAGGACTTGCTGCTGGCAAAGTACGGCCTGCCCGTCATCTCCACGCTCCAGTTGTCGGGGCCGGTCCACGGCTGGGAGCCCGTGCTCCAGTTGCGCGAGAACTGCGAGTTTTCGCAGGTCACTGCGCGCTGTGTGAAGCTGTTGCGCGAGAGAGAGTTGTACCAGAAGGCAGTCGATTGCCCAGGGCAACTGAAGCGCTGCAGGAAGACATCGTCAACGAAGGGGCCTTTGAGTTGCTTGCTGCCGTCGCTGTAGAAGTAGAAGCCAATCCACACGCTGGCGTCGCCCAGCATGGATCCATAGCCGGGCACATTCTGAAAGTCGACCACGCCGGGTCGCCAGCCACCGCTGTCACCGCTGACCCAGTTGCCGTAAAACGCTGAGCCATTGGGCGAGGCGAACCAACCCAGCCAGTCATAGTTCAACTCGGTCTGGCTCCAGTACTGGAATGTGAAGGTGGCTTTGGCGGCGTCCGCCAGGCTAAAGGGGCCGTAGATCATCCAGGTGCGCTGCATGGGCGCGTAGTTGCTGAAGGCAGGATCAAGCACATTGTTGGCCGGCCACGCGCTCCAGCCGCCGCGGTAGGGGCGAAAGTCGTCATCATCCCAATAGTAGGTGCCGTTGAGCGCGCCATCGGCATCATAGGTGCGCCACCCGGCAAAGGGCCACGGCACCGTTTCAAAGCCATCGTTGAGGATTGTCGTCCAACCATCCACCGCCGCGGCGTCCACCTGCGCATCCTTGATGGCAGGGTCGGGCGGCGGAAGCGGCCCTACGGGTGGCGCCTCCACGGGACCGGCGGGCTTGGGGGGTGCGTCAAAGACCGGCTCCTCATCCACATAGACAACGCCCGTGCGCATCACCTCCTCTGCCGGCTCAGACGCACCGGGACCGGTGACAAACGGCAGGAAGACGGCCGGCTTGTCGGGCTCGCCTCCCTGATCCTGCGCCGCAGCCGGCCGCGCAAACGCGCCGATCAGCAGCGTACACAGCAATGCAACATGCATCCACTTACGCATATCCCCTCCTGAAAACACATTAACCGGAACACCGCATCAAACGGAGCGCGTGACAAACTCGGAAACGTCGCTGATCAACGGGGCGGAAGCGCCATTGTGCGTCCCTGTGTCCAGTGACGCGCGCGCCGATTTGGAGCCTCCAATCATGATGACGGCGCAAGGCGTTGCTTTGTTGCGTCGGACTCAGCCTACGCCAAAATGCGCGCGCTGAACATATCCAAAGATAGCATTGTGCGGCGCCTCCGTGCGCGACAATGATGGTGCGGCAGGCCCATCTGTCGACGAACAATTCTCGCCCACCAACAGCCCTGTGCAGCAAAGGAACCTGACACCGTGCCCAATGCCTCGCGTCCCTGGACCATTTGGATTGTCACTGCAATTTCCGCGTTTCTTGCCCTCATGGCTCTGCCCGTGGGCTGGATGATGTTGCGCTCGCCTCACAACGACGTATTCGGCATGGCCGTAGACTGGATTGCGCGCACACCTTTCCGCTCGTGGTCGATCCCCGGCATCTTCCTCTTCACGCTCATCGGCCTGGGCAGCCTGTGCGCAATTGTGGGCCTGCTTGCTCGGCCCGGCTGGAATTGGGCGCAGCGGCTCAACCCCCTGCCCGGCCAGCACTTGGAGTGGACCATGGCCGCGGGGCTGGGTTTCGCATGCATGGTGTGGATTGCGGTGCAGGTGCTGACGCTGCGCATGTACTTCTGGATGCAGCCGCTCATCTTTATACTGGGGCTCGTCATAGTTGTACTGATGGCAGAGCCGCACATGCGGCGCTCTTTTGCGGTTGCCCAGCCTGTGCCCAATGCGACCTCGGCAGCACGCGCACGGGCGCATTAATTCGCGCACCGGCTTTCACATTGCGTGCTCACATAGCATCTGGAATCCGGCGCGCAATTTCGATGATCATTCACGGGGCAGCATGGCGCATGTGGTATACTCGCGCCATGTCTGCCCCCCGATTTCTCCGCGTGGCCCGCTGGGCCCTGCCCTGCGCGGCGCTGCTTGTACTGGCCGCCTACTTTGGCCCCTGGGTTCCCCACCCTGCGGCGGGTCTCGTCGTCACCGGTCTGGATCTGGGCGAGTATGTCAAGTTCCTTGTCCCCGTACGCAGCGGCGAAATCTCCGTATGGCGCGAAGGCTTCTACCTTCCCCTCGTCACTGTGAGCCTGGCGCTGAGTCTGTGCGCGTTCCGGCGCGAGTTCGCCTATCCCGTTGCAGTGCGCGCGCTGCTGCTTGCGCTGGCGGCGGTGGCGGCGCTGAACATGTTGCCGCCGGCGTGGACGCCGGGGCTGCTGCGCACCCCTGAATTCCGCCTGCAGAGTGGGGCCATCGTGCTGCTGCTGACCGCACTGTTGGTGAGCCCGCTCCTCGCCTTGTTGCCCCGCTGGCTGCCCGCAGTGCTGATACCGTCGCTCTCCGCCGTCACGCTTGCACTTTGTGTAATGCAATTCAACCGCGTCCTACCTGCGATTGAGACGCTCTACAATCAGGAGATCCGCCACGGCTGGGGCTTCTGGCTGCTGCCGGCGGCTCTCGTACTGCTCGCCATCTCCGCGTTCGCGCTGATTGCGCACCCCTCGCTTCCCGACCCAACAGACCCCGACCCAACCGTCTGAATCCAGTTTTCACGAAGAACCCACGCCTCGCGGTGCGCGCACCGCGGTGGCGCGCCATGCGCACTCTCTCGTCGTGCGGGAATCCGGCTTACTGCCCAAAGACGCTCGATCCGCTTTGATGGGCCGGAAGTTATCCCCGTTGCGCTGCCCGTACCGTTCTCGAAAGGTGAGGGATTCTATGGACCGCGTTTACGTTATGCAACTTGTTCAGTCCTATCAGTCAGGCGGCATGAGCCGCCGCGAATTTGCACGCCGGGTGGGCATTGCCGTCGGCAGCATCTCGGTGGCGAATGTGCTCCTGGCCGCGTGCGCGCCGATTACACCTGCGCCGCCGCCCGTTGTCGAGAACACGGCTGCCTCTGCGGCGTCGGCGTCGCCCGCCGCGGCCGGCCTCGAGAGCGCCGCCGTCTCATATCCCGGCCCGGACGGCCAGTCGCTTTCCGGCTACCTGGCGCGTCCGCGGGCTGATGGGCCGCACCCGGCCCTGTTGGTCATTCAGGAGTGGTGGGGGCTCAACGACAACATACGGGACATCGCCAACCGCTTTGCCGCCGAAGGCTACGTGACGCTCGCGCCCGACCTCTACAACGGCGTCTCGACCTCAGAACCGAACGAGGCCCGCAAATTGGTGATGGAATTGGACATGGCTGCGGCAGTGGAAGAGATCGGCTCGGCGGCCGATTATCTTCTCGAGCAGGCGTTCGTGGCAGGCGATGGAGTGGGAATTGTGGGCTTCTGCATGGGGGGCCGCCTCGCGTTGATGTCGACGCTGGCACTTGACAACCTGGCGGCGGCCGTTCCCTTCTATGGCTCGCCCCTGACGCCCGCCGAAGCGGCACAGGTGACAACGCCTATCCTGGGGCTCTATGGTGAGGCCGATGACGGAATCGCCGTGGCCGACGTGCGCGCCATGGAAGCGGCGCTCACCGAAGCGGGCACGCCTGTGGAGATTGTGGTATACCCCGACGCGCAGCATGCCTTCTTCAATGACATGCGCGCCGAGTCGTTCAACGCCGAGGCATCGGCGGACGCCTGGCAGCGCACGCTGGCGTGGCTGACAATATACGTGCAGTAGCAGAGGCAGGCCAGTACACAGATAACGCGCCTGTGCGGACAGATGACAGCGCCTGCCGGGCATTGAAGAAACCGGCGTTATCTGATTGCACCTACGTCATCAGCGTTCGGTCTGCTAAATGCTGCATCCTGCAAGTGAGACGGTCTTTCGTAGCGGCTGCTTTAGCTGCCGTACTGACCAATCGCACAGTGACAAAGACGAACGGCGGCTGAAGCCGCCGCTACGAATCCGCGACGTACTTGCAGGATGCAGCAGTTAGTCTTAGCCGCCCATGCGCGCAAGCCGCATGCGGCGGCGCTCGGCCCCGGCGGCAAAGGCCAGCCGCGATGCTGCAGTCTCGAGCAAGAGTGGCGGTACGGGGGTCGGTCGCCGGTCATCGCCCAATGCCACGTAAACAAACCAGGCACTGTTGGTGTGCAGCCGCTCACCAGTGAGCAAATCTTCTGCTTCCACCTGCAGCGCCACCTCGACGCTCGTCCGACCCACCCATGTGATCGAACCATTGACCAGCAGCAGCCTTCCCAGCATCACCGGCTGCAGGAAATGGACGCTGTCAATTGTCACGGTGACGGCAGGACGGCGCGCGTGGCGTGCGGCGATGATGCCGCCACATTCGTCGCACAATTTGAGCACGACGCCGCCGTGCACGTTGCCCAGGCTGTTGGCGTGCTCGGGCTGCATGAACTGCGTCATCGTCAGCGCGCTTTCGGCGGCCGATCGTGGCGGCAGCAACGCCTCTCCGCCTTGCGCTTCAATCATGGTGCGTCCATTTCTGTTGCGAGTTGATTGCTTGGCCCACCTGGTCGCGAGGATACTGTACCAGGCTGCGCATTGCAACCATCACGAGCGATTCTTTGCAGACAATGCTCGGTCAGATGCGTAGTTGGTATCGATAGCCGCGATTCTTTAAGGTGGCCAGGCCAATCAAGCCATAACCACAGAGCGCCCGCAACCGTCTTCTTGTGAAGAGGATGTGGTCAACGACGGGGGCCGATGCCCACATCCACAGCAACCACAGTGCGGGTTCGGACTCATATCCGGACCCGCACTCTGCGTTCTGTGCGCGAACGCGATTGCCCGTCGGCTCCACGGCGCGCGCCAAATTGGGCGCATCCCGCAACCTGCCAATCATGTCGTATACTATAGGCGGCCAATGCCCTGAGATGGGGGCCGATGGGCGTTGGTCGTCTAAAGGCGCAGCGTGTTCGTCCGGTTCAAACCGGGCGGGCGCGCTGCGCTGCTATTGGCGCGCCGTTGCGCCAAACAGCACAGAATTCCCGTAAGGGGAACGTAAGTTTCATCTTGGTCGTTTTGTAGTCAGAGCGCAAAAAACGCAACGCACCCTGGTTCATTCGTGTGGTAGACGGCGCCAACCGATGCACCGAAATACCCCCCAATATTCGCCGCCTCACCGTGGTTTTGTTTAGGAGGAAGCCATGGCAACAACCCAAAAGAATCAAGACTATTCTGAAGCCAAAAGTAAACAGGAGAGCAATAGCGAGCCGGTTGTCGGCATGAGTGTGGCGGAGGCGGGCCGGCGCGGTGGCAAAGCAACCGCAAAACGATATGGGCGCGAGTTTTACCAGGCGATTGGGCGCAAGGGCGGCGCAGTGCGCGCAACCGACGAGGATGTGCTTAACGGCGACCTGGGTCGCAAGGGCGCGGAGGCACGCTGGCGCCAGGAGACGGACTTCGGCGCCGAAATCGCCAGGCACACGGGTGCACAGAGCCTGAGCACCCGCGAAGGGCTTCGCCGTTTTCCCGACATCGACGTGGAACGCGCGCTGGTCACGGGTGAAGAGTTCTGACACGACTCCGCAAGGCCTTCATAGGGAACGCCCGGCTTGCTTCCGGGCGTTTTCATTCAGTATGCATGTTACGTAGATGCGGCGCAGCGGGACAATCAGACCGTACCAACCATATGCACCCAGCAGTGACGACTTGCGCCGCAATCACATAATAGAGCAGTGAGGAGGCCGATATGGCAGCTAAGCAAACGCGAACTACCACCGAAAACGAGGCGGTGCACAACGGCAGCGAAGCCGCTCCGCCGCCCTCCATGAGTGTTGCCGAGGCGGGTCGCAAAGGCGGGCTCACCACGGCGAAGCGGCGTGGCTCCGATTTCTATCGTGAGATTGGCCGCAAGGGCGGCGTCGCCACCTCCGAAGCGCACGGCCCCAATTTCTACAGTGAAATTGGCCGCAAGGGCGGCGAAGCGCGCGCCGAAGATGCCGACGTGCGCAGCGGCGCGTTGGGGCGCAAAGGCGCGCAGGCGCGTTGGGGCAACGGCGACGAGGCGCACACTGCAGCAGATCGTGACGATGTCGGCGAAGGAACGCCCAAGTCACGTGCGCGTGCTGCGCGTGACGCCAAACCACCTCAACCACCCTCGAAGTAGGACGTGCCCGACGCCGCTGAGTGGCTCTCGCGCGCAGCGAACGGGCAAGCAATCATCCTGAGAAGCGCACAAGTGCGCCGGCGTGCGCTGACGCGAGCAGCCCTCGGTTTGCCAATGCAGCCATGCAACTCGCTCCAATCCCCCCGAGCGAGTTCTTTTTGCCAATCCCACGCCGATTTGCACCACGCCACACGTCGCGGGTAGGCTACGAAAGAGAGCGATTCGCCACGCGCACCTGAATCACATGCACACGCGCCTCTGCCCGCGCCGGCGCCTGCCACTTCGTAGCCAACAATGTCGCCCACACCTGCTCACATGCCGCGCGCGCTGTTCCTCGCGCCTATCATTGCGCTCGCTCTTCTCCTCTGTGCGTTCGCGCCGCCATCATTGATTGACAGCGACCACAGCCCCACGTTGCGCATCCATCCGGCAGAGGCTGACCCAACCTTATTCACAACCGCCGTCTCTGCCGTCAGTGCGCCCACCGCACTCGTTTACGACATGGATGCCGCGCGTACACTCTTCGCACGCGCTGCCGACATGCCGCGCGCACCCGCCAGCCTCACCAAACTCATGACTGCCTTGCTGCTTCTGGAAAGTGGCGGCTTTGAACAGCCCGTGACCGTGCAGGGAGTCGACCTTATCGGCGATGCCTCCATGGGCCTGCAGGCTGGCGAAGTTGTGACACGCGAGGACTTGCTTTGGGGGCTGCTCTTGCCCAGCGGCAATGATGCAGCGGTGACGGCAGCGCGCGCGCTTGGCGGTGACCCGGCAGGCTTCATCACAATGATGAATGAACGCGCGGCCTCGCTTGGTCTCACCGCCACCCACTTCATGTCGCCGCATGGACTCGACCGCGACGGGCAGAGCTCGAGCGCACGCGACCTCCTGCGCATTGCCTTGCTCAACTGGCGCGAGCCGCTGTTTCGCCAAATCGTCGGCACCGATGCAGCTATGGTAGCCGGCCATGCTCTGGTCAACACCAATGAACTGCTTGGGCCGCTGGTCGGCGATTTGGAAGTCGAGGTGATTGGCGTCAAGACGGGCACCACCGATCTGGCCGGGCAGTGCCTCATTGCGGCGTTCGCGCAAGGTAAACGCGTCACATTTGTGGTGGTCATGGGCAGTTCCGATCGCTATGGCGACGCGCAGGCGCTGTATAACGCAGTGGCGGAGCGCTACACTTGGTTCGCGCCCAAGGCTGCCGATTTTGCCGCGCTCAACCGTGTGCCGGGCCCGGATGGAACTACCATCTACCTTGCGGGCGAAGGTGCGACGCCCATTCTGCTTGAAAACTGGCAGGTCGACTATGTCCAGCCTGTACGGCTGGTCGACAATCACGAGGTGTCCACCTGGTCGCACGGTGCGGTCGTCGGCCGTATTGAGTGGCGCATGGGTGCGCAAGTGCTGTCAACCGAGCAACTCGTGGTACGATAGCGCAACGCGCAGCGCGCGACGAGTGCTGCTTGCGAACCTTATTCATATGCATGGCGCCCGTCGTGATTGACGCGCGCACAGGAGACCCTATGGCGGAAGAACGCCTGCACAAAGTAATGGCGGCCGCGGGCTTTGGCAGCCGCCGCGCCTGCGAACAGATGATCATCGAGGGCCGCGTCCAGGTGGACGGCCGCACGGTAAGCGAAGTGGGCGTCAAGGTGGACCCAGCGCTCTGCTCGATACTCGTTGACGGCAAGATGCTTTCAGTGCCGACGCGCCACATCTACATCAAGCTCAACAAGCCGCGTGGCGTCATCAGCGACATTGGCGGTGACACCGGCTCGCACCGCTCCGTAGCGTCCTTGCTGCCTGAAGAGATGCGCCGCGTCTTTCCTGTGGGCCGGCTCGACTTGAACAGCGAGGGGTTGATTCTGCTCACCGACGACGGTGAACTCGCGCACCACTTGACGCATCCGTCGTTTGAACACCCAAAGACATACTATGTGCTGGTTGATGAGCAGCCTTCGGTGAGCGAGTTGGAGTCGCTGCGCACGGGCGTGCCATTGCCCGAGGGACGCAGCGCACCCGCACGCGTGCGTACGGTGGAAGGGCTGCCGGTCGAATTGACGCTGGCCAAGGGGCCCACCAAGGGTGTTTGGCTTGAGATTACGCTGCGCGAAGGCAAAAAGCGGCAGATTCGCCATATGCTGGCGGCGGTGAACCATCCTGTTTTGCGGCTGGTGCGCTTTGGCATTGGCCCGCTGACCCTGGGGCGCGTCAAGCCAGGTGAGTGGACGAAGCTGGGGGGCCGCGAAGCAGCGCAACTGCGCGCGTTTGCGGGGCTTGCGCCCAACCTGGAAGTTGACGATGAGCAGGAGGCCGAACCGCAACGCGACCGGCGCGAGCGCACCGGCGCGCGTCCGGCGGGGGCCGGGGCAGCCCGTGGTACAACGCGCAGTGGCCGCCCCTACACGCCGCGTTCCGGCAGCAGCAGCGGCGGCGAACGTTCAGGTTCAAGCCGTCCCTACACGCCCCGATCCGGTGGTGAAAGCGGTGGCGAACGCTCAGGCTCCAGCCGCCCCTACACGCCCCGATCCGGTGGTGAAAGCGGTGGCGAACGCTCAGGCTCCAGCCGCCCCTACAC
>CAYRVP010000166.1:0-8992 GCA_964427845.1 uncultured Caldilineaceae bacterium | reverse complement strand
ACTTGAGTGGACTTGGGTTGGCTAGCCGAGGGTTTCAACCCTCGGCGGCCCCGGCAACGCGCTTGCCTCGAGACGCTGCAACTTGTGGGTAAAGTATAGCCAGACTGGCGAGGGGCCGGGGGTGAGGTGCAGTTTTGCGGTGCGATGACTTTTAAGAGACCCTGGTGAAGTCTGGAGCAATTCAGCGCGTTCAAGCCCGATACGAGGTCCGTGCACCAGACGGCACGCACGTTCTCGCGCACAAAAGAGATACCGCTATGGGATTCCCATTGCGGTATCTCTTTTGTGGATCTTCAGTTGCGCCCACTGCCGATTCTGTACATCCGCCGGCAAGCGGCTTGCTCCTGTGCACCGGCAGTTCGGGAGATTGTCACTTCCTCACTCACCGCAAGGCGGCAACCCCGCTGGTTGTCGCCCAATGCCGAACGCACACTTGAGGATCAGGTGAAGTTGATCGTTTGAACTTGCTCACTTGCGTCGACGGCAATCCGCTGCCCGTCGGGCAACACGACGCTGCAGGGAACGGGCAGCGCCGGCAATTCAACGCGCACGCCTGACGCGGTTGCATCAACACGCACCCTGTGCGCTTCCCCGTTGACCACGACAACCGCTTGGCTCGCGCCGGACGGATAGACAAAGAGGGTCAACAAGGCGGGAGCCAGCGCGTTGCCTACGTCGGCGCCGAGTCCTATTTCATTGCCGAGGTTGAGCGGCAGCACGGCGCCCGCGCGCACGAAGACCGGGATGGTATCAAGCGGCGCGTCGACCTCGATCCAGCGGCCACCCTCCCGTGATTCACCGTTCCACAAGTCAAACCATCGACCCTGTGGCAGATAGAGCCGCCGTCGCGTCGCGCCGTCTTCCACCACGGGCGCAAGCAGCAGGTCGCGACCAAGGCGGTACTCGTCGACAATGTGCCACACCTGGGGATCGTCCGGGTTATCGAGAAGCAGCGCGCGCAGCATCGGCTCGCCGGTGGCCGTGCTGTGTCCAGCCTCGCGCACAAGGTAGGGCAGCAGATTCATGCGCAGGCAGGCGAAGCGCCGGAAAAGAGGGATCACGCGTGGATCGCCCGTGTGCGCCTGGACGTGCCAGGGTGTGCGGTCCATGGAAGGCGCGTCAGGTGCACGATAGTCGCTGTGGTATTGCATGATGGGGCAGAAGGCCGCCATGGCCGCTGCGCGTAGATAAAGCTCGGCCGAAGGGAGGGCCGCGCTGAAACCGGCGATATCCCAGCCCCAGAAGGGAACCCCGCTGAGGCCCGCGCTCAGGCCCGCCACAAGCGAGCGGCGGAACGCCTCCCACGTGGAATTTTCGTCACCGGCCCAGTGCGCCGGGAAGGCGCCCACGCCCGTGTGGCCGGCGCGGCTGAAGGTCATCGCCTCGGCGCCGCGCCGCTGCTGGGCGAAGCGGTGGTAGGCGCCCACATACAGAGTGGGGAACGCGTTGACGAGTTCATTGCCGCGTCGCCCGTCGGACGCAACGATTGCGCGGCCTTGCAGGTGCTCGCCCCCATCGGTCTTGAAGCCGTCGATGCCCATTTCGTCGAGCAGATAAGCGCGCTTCTCCATCCACCAGCCAGTGGCTGCGGCGCTGGTAAAGTCGGGGATGAGCGCGCCCTTGAACCAGAAAGCCGGGTTGTGGTAGGCGTCTCCGTTTTCCATGCGCAGAACAAAGCCCTCGTCACTGGCGTACTGCGTGTCGGCGTCGTGTTGCGCATGTGCGGCCTCAATGTGCTTGAGCGCAGGAATTTGCCAAAGCACCAGGCGGATTCCCAGCGCGTGCAACGCGTCCGTCATCCCTTTTGGGTCCGGCCATGGCCCGTCTGCGGGGAAGGTGAAGCTTGCCAACTGCAGCGGGGTCTCACCTGCCACGGGTGCGTACTGCGCACCGTTCCAGATGTAAAAGGTGGTTTCGTCGCTCCACGCTTCAATTACAAGCGCCGTCGCGGGAATCCCGTAGTGCTGCGTCTGCGCGACCTCGTGCTCGACGCGTGCCTGCGTATTCCACTCGTTGCTGCTCATCCACAGGCCAAATGCCCAGGCGGGCGGCGGCAGGGCGGGGCGACCGGTAAGCGCCGTGAGGGCCTGCACACACTGCACCGGGTTGCCCACCATGAAGTCGACTGCGAGTATGCCGGTCGCGCCGACGTCGGCGCGACAGCGCCAGCGGTCCGGCACGGTGCGCCCAAAGTCATAGGCGACCGGCGCCGACCCTTCCACCAGGCACGCGTAGCCGCGCGACGAACAGAAAAAGGGCACGGGCAGATAGGTGCGGTCACCCTGATTCTTGTATTGCTCGTACACAACAATGCCCGGTGCGCGCCCGCGCTGGTCCAGCGCGTCAAAGCGTTCGCCCAGCCCCACAATGGCCTCGCCGTCCTCCAGGTCGCCGCTTAAGTCCACAGCCACAAGTGCGCCGTCCGCCTCCTCCACCCAGCGCAGCCGCATGGTGACAACAGCGCCGTCGGTTGTCAGCGTGATGCGCCCGTTTGGTTCGACGGTGAGCGCGGCGCTGCCGGTCGCCCACTGGATGGGCTGGGTCGCAAGCGGGCCGGGCGCGGCCTCGCCACCCAGCGCGATCTGCACCCAGTCTGCTCCCGCTGCGCGCAGCGTAAGCGCCGGTCCCGCGCGGCCCTCTGCATCCAGCGCCACCACAGAGACGCCCTCGGCGCCCTTGATCGTGGCGCTGACGCCACTCAGTATGCGCACGCGGCGCACGCCAAAGCGATACAGGGGCGACGCGGCACGTTCGCCCTCGCCCTCCGCCGTCATCCAGTACTCAATGCGGTCCCCGGCCTCAAGCACGCCCAGTTCAACCAGCCAGCGGTCATGGTCCTGTTGCAGCGCGAGGGCGCGCCCATGGACGGGCGTCTGCGCAATGCCGTTGCGCGTCCACTCCAGCCGCACCACCCGCGCCGCACCCCCCGGTGTGGTCAAAAAGCCGACAGAGACCATGTCGCCACCCATGGGGTCACGCGGCGAACGTTCCTCGGCGCCCGCGAGGTAGGGGTGATCTGTGCCATGGGGAACGTGAACGATTGTGAGCGGCAGACTCATAGGGGCTCATCTCCAGTGGCTCCGTCAAGAACGTCGTTGAGAATCAAGTACATCGCATGCGACCAAAGCAGCGGCTTGGCAATGGGGCCCCAGCGGTCAATCCACGGTTGTACGAATGCGGGGACAAGCGGGGCATCACACACCTGCTCGGGCATGTCGCCGTGCGCATCGGCCTGCGCCGCAACCCACTCCTGCAGGGCCCGCGCCTGCACAAAGTCATTGTTTTCGGCATGCACCCAGCCCAGCCACGCCGTGAGAAGCAGCCATTCGCCGCCGCCAAAGTAGGTGTCCTCGACATAGCGCCGCACACCGCCGTGCAGCAGGTCACGGGCCGCGCGCGCCAACGTGGCCTGCGCAATCGGGTCATCCACAGCCAGCAACTTGTACGGAACGATCGCACCCAGCAGGTTGCCGTCCACAAGGTCGCTGCCGACGAACTTGGCAAGCCGCCCGTCGATCACGCAATTGGCAAGCACAAAGCTGCGAATGGCGTCAGGCGTACCGTCGGCCAGCATCGGGTCGAGCAACGCGACCGCCTGCAGCCCGCCGAAGAGTGCGGCCAGCGTGGCAGTGTGAATCCTGTCGCCGAACTCTTCCCAGCAGTCATAGCAGGGTGTGTCCCAGAAGGCACGTAGGTAAGCCACGAGGCGCGTCACCTGCGGGCGTAACGCGGCGTAGAGGGCGCGGTCGCCCGTGCGGTGAATGTGATCTTCCAGCGCCCAGAGCCATGTGCCATAGCCGTCGAGCTGGAAGTTGGTCCAGTCGGCGCTGCTTTCGCGACCATCCAGCGCAAAACGGCAGTGCATTTGTTCGGAGAGGGGAATACTCTCGCCTGCCAGCCTGCGCGTGGTCAACGCGGCCAGTTTCTCGTCATGCAGCAGCAGCACGCGGCCCACCCAGCGGTGGAATGCCGCGGCGCTCGCGTTTTCGCCTGCGCGATCCATGGCGTGGGCAATGAAGCTGCCGTCGCGCAGCCATGAGTAGCCATAGGTCGCGAAATTGGGCGACGCAATGTAGGCGCCACCTGCATCCTGGTTGGCCTTGATGACGTTGATGCTGTGGCTGACGAGTTCTATCATGGCGATTGGGGTAGTGAGTCAGGACACCTGCAAGCGAGAAGACAGCAGGGTGCGCGCCCGACCATGCCGGGCGCGCACCCTTGAACAAGGCGACTCTGCCTACGGCAGCAACGCCTCAATCTCGACTTTGGCCTGATCCAGTGCTTCCTGCGGCGTAATCGTGCCGAGTTTTGCCTGCTCAAGCAGCTTGTTGACGGCGTCCTGCATCTGCGCCTGCTGCTCAATCACCGGTGGCGTCACCAGCGTGTCGAGCGCTTCGAAGACCACGTTGCGCGAAGCTGGCGGGGTGATGGCCAGCCACGCATCGAAGAGGCTCTGGTCGTTAAGGGCAGGCAATTCCCAGTTGGCGGCCACACGAATCTTGGCTGCTTCCGGGTCCGAGGTGAAGAACTTGGCCCATTCCCAGGCTGCATCCTTGTGGGCGCCGCTATCCGCCAGCACAACACCGTTGGCGAAGAAGTGGTGCGCCTTCTGCGTGTTGCCCGGCTCGAGTGCGATATCCCAGGCAAAGGGCGCATCCGCCATGCCCGCGAACATCCAGATGCCTGTGCGCCACATGGCGATCTTGCCCTGCTTGAAGAGGTCGCCGTCACTCACACCCGCCATGTCGGCGTCGGTCGGCGCAATCTTGTAGTTGTTGATCTTGTCAACCATCCACGTCAGGGATTCCACGCAGCCAGGCTCGTTGATGGTCACTTGTGTGCGGTCGGCGTTGAAGACGCCGCAACCGCTCTGCGCGGCGGTCTTGTAGAATTCCCAGAACTGCACGGGGCTGTAGCTGCCCCAGACGCCCGTGGCAGGATCCGTCAGCTTCTGCGCGGCTGCCAACTCCTCTTTCCAGGTCCATTCGGCGGTTGGGTAGTCGAGACCTGCGGCGTCAAAGAGATCCTTGTTGTAGAAGAGGACAACGTTGGAGAAGCTCTCGGGCAGGCCATGCTGCACGCCATCCAGGCTGAAGGCCTCATAGGCGCGCGGGTAGAAGCGATCCACGAACCCGGGGTCGGCGCTTGCCAGGTCGTCCAGGTTGGCAAGAATGCCCTTGCTGGCATAACTGACGAAGTTTTCGTAGTTGAGCTCGTAGACATCGGGGGCCGTGCCGCCTGCAACGAGGGTCTGCAGCTTGGTGAAATACTGGTCAAAGGGCGCCGTCTCGACCTTGACGGTGATGCCCGGGTTGGCTGCCTCAAACGCTGCAATCATTTCGTCGAGCGAGTCGAGATGCTCGGGGGCGGCCGAGAAGGTGAAGAACGTCAGTTCAACGGGCTGACCAGCCGCCGTATCGGCGGCTGCGGCAGGCTGTTCCGCAGCAGGCGCAGCCACCGGGGCCGCAACGCAGGCCGAGAGCAGCAGCGCAAAGAGGGCAAGCAGGGTGAAGGAACGCACAAGTTGGCGAACAGAGCGTGGAAGCATGAGACTCCTCCTGTGAAAGATGAAAAGCAGTGATGGACCAAGCGAAACGGGTGCTGCGTTGTACGCTGAATACCTATGTGCAACAGAGGGTCACCATGCAAGGGGAGCGCAGGTCGCCTCGAGACACCAACTACTTGAGCCCTGAGATGGCCACCCCGCGCACAAACGCGCGCTGCGCCATCAAATACACCAGAATGATCGGGGTCACGGTGATCACCGCGCCCGCCATGACCATGCTCCACTCTGTGGTGTAGCGCCCCTGGAGCAGCGCCAACCCCACGGGCAGCGTCATCAACCGCTCGTTGCGGGTGACGAAAAGCGGCCAAAGAAAGCTGTTCCACGCGCCCATCATCGCAAAGACGGCCAGCGTTGCCAGAGCGGGGCCAATCAAGGGCAGGACGACGTGGCGGAAGATGACCCAGTGGTTTGCGCCGTCGAGCAACGCCGCTTCCTCATACTCGCGCGGCACGTCGAGCATGGCCTGACGCAGGAGGAAGGTGCCGAAGGCGCTCACTATGGTGGGGGCAAGCAGCCCCTGGTAGGTGTCCACCCAGCCCATGCGCTGCATCAGGATGAAGAGGGGCGTGATTGTGACCTGCTGCGGCACCATGAGCGTTGCCAGGTAGAGCAGAAACACCGTGTCGCGCCCGCGCCATTGCATGCGCGCAAAGGCGTAGGCCGAAAGCGAGCAGGTCACGAGTTGGGCGGCCACCGCCAGCGATGTGACGAGTACGCTATTGCCCAACATGCGCATAAGCGGCACCGTCGCCAGCACGCGTCGATAGCTTTCCAGGGTGATGCGGCGGGGCAGGATTTCGGGCGGAATGGTAAGCACAGCGCCCGGCGCCTTGAGCGAGGTCGTCACCATCCACAGGAAGGGAACAATCATGAGTGCGCCTGCGACGATAAGCACCATGTAGCGCAAGAGCGTGCTCAGGCGCGGCCCGCGTCGCGCCCTGGTTCGCGGTGTGGCGGGCACAGTTCGCACGGAGAGGCTATTTGTCATCTGCACTCCCTCGTCGCTGCAGCCGGAATTGGACAACCGTGACGGCGAACACAAGCAGAAAGATCGCCCAGGAGATCGTGGCGGCGTAGCCCATCTCGCCATAACTGAAGGCGTGGCGCACGACTCGCTCGACAAGCACCGTCGTCGCGCCCGCCGGGCCTCCCTCTGTCATCACCCACACCTGGTCAAAGACCTGGAACGAGTTGATCAGCGAAATGATCGTCACGAAGAAGGTTGTCGGACCCAGCAGCGGCAGCGTGATGAAGCGCAACTGCGCCCAGCGGCCCGCACCATCCAGCGAAGCTGCCTCGTAGTAGTCGGTCGGAATCGACTGCAAGCCCGCCAGGAAGATGATCATGACGAAGCCAATGTCCTTCCACACACTCGTCAGAATGATGGCGGGCATGGCCCACTGCGGGTCATAGAGCCAACCTGGCCCGGTGATGCCAATCAGGCTCAGCAAGTAGTTGATCAGCCCGTAGCGGGGATTGAAGAGCCAGGTCCACAGCAGCGCGACGGCCACCCATGAGGAGACGACAGGGAGGAAGAAGGTGGTGCGCAGGAAGCTGATGCCGCGCAGCGGGGCGTTGAGCGCCAACGCCACGCCCAACCCGAGCAACAAGACAAGCGGCAGATAGCCACCGATGAAATAAAGCGTGTGGCCGAGCGCGGCCCAAAAGTCGGCATCGTTCCAGAGGCGCACGAAGTTGGCCCCGCCTACGTAGACGGGGGGCGTCAATAAATCCCACTTGAAAAGCGTGAGCACAAGTGACGCGATAATTGGAAAGATGGTGAAGAGGAGCAGACCACTCAGGCCGGGCAGCAGAAAGAAGGCCAGCCAGCCGCGTTCGGCGGCGTTCTTTCTGCGTCGGGAGTGTGTTGCGCTCTGCGTGAGACTAGCCATTGCTGCTTCCGGTGTTGAATTCAACGGTGCGCGTGCGAACAATCAGCGGACAGGACGGATCGTGAGCGAGGGCCTCTCGGTCTGGCTGGGGTGGAGGGCCGGCTCAAAGAGTTCACCAAGCACCAGGCTTGCTGCGCCGCGCGCCCATGCTTCATCACCCCAGGGGTCGGTGACGATCTCCACGTTGTCCAGGAGGCCGTCAAAGCAATGCGCGCGCAAGGCCGCAGCGAAGGGCTCCAGGAGGAGTGCGCCGGCACGCGCGCCCTCGCCACCGACAATGATGAGCCCCGGATTCAGGATGTTCACCACGTTGGCTGCGGCCATGCCCAGCGTCTCTCCGGCGGCGACAAAGAGCGACTTGAGTTGCGCATCCCCTGCTTGCGCGCCGGCGAGCACGTCATCGATGGTGAGCGGTCTATTCATGAGGGCGCCGGCCTGCCGCGCAAGTGCGGGGTCGCTAACCAATGCCTCGAGGCAACCCCGCTTGCCGCAGGCGCACAGCGGGCCATTCTGTTGTATGGTCACATGGCCGAATTCGCCGGCGCCGCCATAGGCGCCGCGGTAGAGCCTGCCATCGAGCACCATGCCCATGCCGATGCCGCGCCCCAGACTGATGACCAGGAAGTTTGCCACGTTGCGCCCTGCGCCAAACCACTGTTCGGCTGCAGCCAGTGCATTGACGTCATTGTCGACGACCACAGGCAGGTCGAGGCGACTTTCGAGCAATTCCCCAAAGGCAAGGTCGCGCCAGCCAAAGTAGGTGGCATGGCGCACGAGCGCCCGGTTGCGGTCAACCACACCGGCCACGCCCACGCCCACGCCAAGAACTGGATTATTGCCTGCGGCGGGGCGCAATGTGGCGACGGCGGCTGCGAGCGTGTCGGCAATCTGCGCGGGCGCTCGCCCAGTGAGGCGCGTTGTGCAGCGCGCCACAATTGTGGCCTCGAGGTCGGTCAGGACAAGGATGGCGCTCTCTTCGGTGAGTTTGGCCCCCACAACGTAGCCCGCCTGTGCGTTGAGGGCGAGCAGTACACGCGGCCTGCCGCCGGTGGACGGCTCCGTGGCACGCTGATAGATCAGCCCCGTCTCCATGAGTTCAGCCGTAATCGCCGAGATGGTCGGCAGCCCCAGGTTCGACATTTGCGCAATCTCGGTGCGCGACAGTGCACCGTGCGTGCGAATTGCATTGAGCACGATGGCCTGGTTGATCTCGCGTATGAGATGTTTGCTGCCGGTGCGTGTGTGAAGCATGAGGACCACTATATTCTGTGACTAAATTAAGTGACACTAGTATATCACAGCAGAGACGCATGTCAAGAGGTTTTCTTGTGTCTCGAAGGGTTTCCCAATAATCAGCGCGCTGCACAATTGCACCTCGCCCCCGGCCCTCTCCAGACTGGCTATACTTTACCCACAAGTCGCAGCGTCTCGAGGTGAGCGCGTCGCCGGGGCCGCCGAGGGTTGAAACCCTCGGCTAGCCAACCCAAGTCCACTCAAGTGGACTACGCTGCAGGGTACGTGGTTGCGCTACCCC